>JAFKFJ010000147.1 GCA_017307335.1 Alphaproteobacteria bacterium
TGTCGGTCGAGCATGCGCGCGACGGCGAGGTGCTGATCGCCTACGCCATGAACGGGGCGCCGCTGCCCCTGCTCAACGGCTTCCCGCTGCGCCTCGTCGTGCCGGGCTGGTTCGCGACCTACTGGGTGAAAATGCTCGACAGCATCGAGGTGCTCGACCGGCCCGACGACAATTTCTGGATGGCCAAGGCCTATCTGATCCCGGACACGCCACGCGCCGACATCAAGCCCGGCGCGCACGGCGTGAAGCAGGTGCCGATCGGCCGCATGCTGCCGCGCTCGTTCATCACCAACCTTGCACCCGGCAGCCGGGTCGGCGTCGGCGCACCGCAGCTCGCGCGCGGCGTCGCCTTCGGCGGCGATGCCGGCGTCGCGCGCGTCGAGTTTTCGACCGACGGCGGCATGACCTGGCAGGCGGCAGAACTGGGTGCGGACGAAGGCACATACGGGTTCCGGCGCTGGCAGGGGCACTTCACCCCTGCGGCGGCGGGCGAAGTGCGCCTCGCGGTGCGCTGCACGAACACCAGCGGCGAGGGGCAGCCGGCGACCCCGAACTGGAATCCCGGCGGCTATATGCGGAATGTGATCGAAACCGTCACCGTCACTGCAGCCTGAAGGGGCGCACCGTGCATAGCAGAATGCTTTCCCTTGTGCTGGCCGCCGGATTGGCGGCGCTGCCGCTCGCCGCGCGCGCACAGACGCCGGTGCTGCCCAAGTCGCTGAGCGTCGAGCTGCCGGCGGATCACAGCATGTTCCCGGACGGGCCGGGCGTGGCCGTCGTGACCAACAACTGCCTCGCATGCCACTCGGCCGGCATGGTGCTCTACCAGCCGGCGCTGCCGAAGGCGGCATGGGAGGCGGAGGTGAAGAAGATGCGCGAGACGTTCAAGGCCCCGGTCGCGGCCGAGGATGTTCCGGCGATCGTCGCCTATCTCGTGCACATCAAGGGCGCTGAGTAGGCGCCCCCCTCACCCAGCCCTCTCGCCCGGAGGGGGAGAGGGCTGTTCCGCTCCCCCTCTCCCGCTTGCGGGAGAGGGTCGGGGTGAGGGTCGGCGCCCCCCAACCAACGCTTCAGCCCCCGCCGATCACCCGTCCCGCCACGGCGTCGAGCCGACGCATGAGGTCGGGATCGCGCCGCTCCGGCGCGGTGATGATGGCGTATTCCAGCGCGTGGTCGCACCCGGCCGGGCATGGCCCGCGGGCATGGCCCAGGGGCGGCACCACCGCCGCGACCAATGCGCGCGCCCGGGCGGCGTTCGCGAACAGCACCTTCACCACCATGTCCACCGTCACGGCGTCATGGTCCGGGTGCCAGCAATCGTAGTCGGTGACCATCGCCACGGTCGCGTAACAGAGCTCGGCTTCGCGGGCGAGCTTCGCCTCCGGCATGTTGGTCATGCCGATCACGCTGCAGCCCCAGTGGCGATAGAGTTCGCTCTCCGCCTTGGTGGAGAACTGCGGCCCCTCCATGACGAGATAGGTGCCGCCGCGCGTCACCGGCAGCGAGAGCCCCGTCGCCGCCTTCTCCAGCGCATCGCCGAGCCGCGAGCAGACCGGGTGCGCGACCGAGACGTGCGCGACGCAGCCGTCGCCGAAGAAGCTCTTCTCGCGCGCGAAGCTGCGGTCGATGAACTGGTCGACGATGACGAAATGCCCCGGCGGCAGCGTCTCGCGCAGGCTGCCGACGGCGGAGAGCGAGATCACGTCGGTGCAGCCGGCACGCTTCAGCGCGTCGATATTGGCGCGGTAGTTCAGATGCGTGGGCGATAGCCGGTGGCCGCGCCCGTGCCGCGGCAGGAACACGCAGCGCACGCCCTCCAGCCAGCCCTCCAGCAACTCGTCAGAGGGCTCGCCCCAGGGCGTGTGCACCCGCCGCCAGGCCTTATCCTCCAGCCCCTCGATGTCGTAGATGCCGGAGCCGCCGATGATGCCGATCACCGGCTGGACGGTATCGCGTCCCTGCCCCGCCATCGCCGCGCGCCGGGGCCGCTCAGTGCACGTCCGACCAGACCTTGCGCTTCACCGCGTAGGTGACGCCGGTGAGCAGCGCGAGGAAGATCAGGACCTTCACGCCCATCCGCTTGCGCTCCTCCATCTCCGGGTTGGAGATGTAAGTGAGGAACGTGACGACGTCGTGCGCCTCCTGCGGCAACGTGGCCTTGGTGCCGTCGGCATAGGTCACGGAATCGTCCTGCAGCGGCTGCGGCATGGCGATCTGATGGCCGGGAAAGGCTTTGTTGTAGTTCATCCCGGCGCCCATCTGCATGCCCGCCGGCGGTTCGCCGTAACCGGTGAGCACGGCGTAGACGTAGTCCGGCCCGCCCTCACGCGCCTTGGTGATCACCGACAGGTCCGGCGGCAGCGCGCCGTTCAGCGCCGCGCGCGCGGCCTGGTCGTTGGGGAACGGCAACTTGAAATGGTCGGAGGGCAGCGCCGGCCGCTCGGCCGGCTGCCCGTCCTCGCCGATGGTCGGCACCGTGATCGTCGCCGCGATCGCCTTGATCTGCTCGTCGGTCAGGCCGATGCCGCCGAGGTCGCGGTAGTACGCCTCCTTCAGCGAGTGGCAGTTGGAGCAGACATCCTTGTAGATCTGAAAGCCCCGCTGGGCCGCGGCACGGTCGAAGGTGCCGAACACGCCCGAGAAGCTCCATTTCTGGTGCGGCAGGCTGTCCTCGGCCACCGCCGGGGCGATCGCCGGCACCACCAGGGCCGCCAGCGCGGCTGCGAACGTAAGCGCGCGCATCAGGCCTTCTCCATCGGCTTCGCCGGCGCCCCGCCCGGCAACGGTCCGCCGCCACGCCCGACAACGGGGCGGCTGATGCTCTCGGGCAGCGGCAGCGGCCGCTCCAGCTTGCCCAGGATCGGCAGGATCACCAGGAAATGCAGGAAGTAGTAAGTCGTGGCGACGCGGCCGAGCACCACCCACCAGCCCTCCGGCCGGTGCGCACCGACCATGCCGAGCACGATCGCGGAGATCAGCAGCAGCCAGAAGAAGCCGCGATAGATCGGGCGGAACTTGCAGCTCCGCACCGGGCTCGTGTCCAGCCACGGCAGCACGAACAGGATCAGGATCGAGCCGAACATCATCACCACGCCGCCGAGCTTGTTCGGCACCGAGCGCAGGATGGCGTAGAACGGCAACAAGTACCATTCGGGCACGATTTCCGAGGGCGTCGCCAGCGGATTGGCCGGGATGTAGTTGGCCGCGTTGGCGAACAGG
>JAFKFJ010000254.1 GCA_017307335.1 Alphaproteobacteria bacterium
TGCAGCAGCGTCTCGGCCGGCAGCGACCACGCCGCGTGCGGGTCGAGCAGCAGGCCGCGCCGGATTTCTGCCCCCGGCGCGCCGCCCGGCTCGCGGGTCTCGACCACGGTGTGGCCGGCCGCGCGCAGCGCCTGCGCCAGCAGCCGCGCCTGGGTGGATTTGCCCGCGCCCTCGCCGCCCTCCAGCGTGATGAACCGGCCCGGCATCACCCTCCGGTGACGTAGTGCGTCAGCACCGCGAGCGCCCTGCCGGGCAGGCCGAGGCGCGGCACGTCGGCGCCGGCCAGCAGCGGCATCGAGACATCCGGCACGCCATCGCCGCTGACGATGAGCTGCCCCAGCGTCGTGCCGCGCATGACCGGCGCCCGGATCGGCGCGTCATATCCCACCACCACCTTGGCCTTGCTGCGCCAGTTGCGCGGCATCGTCACCACGAGATCGCGCCCGCCGACCAGCGGCACGGTCGGCGCCGCACCCAGCCACACCGGCACGTGCTCGATGGTGTCACCGGCGGTGAACAGGGTCACGTCCTCGAACTCGCGGAATGCCCACTCCAGCAGCCGCTCGCTCTCTTCCGCGCGCTGGTGCATCGACGTCATGCCGTTGAGCACCACAATGACGCGCCGCCCGTTGCGCTCGGCACTGACGGCGAGGCCGTAGCCGCCTTCCTCCGTATGCCCGGTCTTGAGCCCGTCGGCGAGGCCCTTCTGCACCAGCGGGTTCCGGTTGGCCTGGTCGATATTGTTGTACTTGAAGGATTTTTCGGAGTCGTATTTGTAGTATTCGGGGAAATCCCGGATGATCCGCGCCGCCAGCGTGGCGATGTCGCGCGCCGACATGTGGTGGTCGGCGTCGGGCCAGCCGGTGGCGTTGCGGAAGTTGCTGTTCTTCAAGCCGAGTTCGCGCGCCTTCTGGTTCATCAGCTCGACGAACTGCTCCTCCGAGCCGGCGATGCCTTCGGCGAGCACGATGCAGGCGTCGTTGCCCGACTGCACGATCATGCCGCGGATCAGGTCCTCCACCTTCACCTGCGTGCCGACCTGTACGAACATCTTCGAGCCGCCCATGCGCCACGCGCGCTCCGACACCGGCAGCTCCTGATCGAGCTTCAGCCGCCCGGACTTGAGCATGCCGTAGACGATGTACGCGGTCATGAGCTTGGTCATGGACGACGGCACCATCGGCACGTCCGCGTCCTTGTCCAGCAGCGTGGCGCCGGTGTTGTAGTCCACGATGACGGCGTAGCGCGCGGCCGTGTCCACCGGGCCGATCGGCGTCTGCGCGGGGTCGGTGGGCGGCGCGGCGGCGGCGGCCTCGGCCGCCGAAGGCTTCGCGCCCGCCTTGCCGCCCACCTTGCCGGCGGACGGCTTCCGCGGCGAGGCGGCGAACGCCGGCACTGCAATGAAGGTGGCGGCGGACAGCAGCAGGCGGCGGCTGAGCATGGACAAGGCTCCCTCCTACTCGGCGACGATGCGCGCGCCCGTGATGCCGGCACGGATCACCCGTGCGAGCATCGCGTCGGCCGCCGCCACCGTCGGCAGCGGGCCGATGCGCACGCGGTACGCGAGTTCGCGCGGCGCGTCATAGCTCGTCGAAACCTGTGCCCCGAGCGAAGCCAGCCGGTCGCGCAGCATGCGCGCGTAGTCCAGGTGCCCGAGCGCCGCGGCCTCGACATAGAGTCCGCCGGGCCGCGGCGCGACGCGGGTCGCGGTATCGGGCAGGCGCAGCGGCACCGAAGCGGGGGAGGGCAACGCGGCGAGGGCCGGCTTCGCGGTGAGCGCATGCCCCTGCCCGGCCTGCGCACCCGGCGGCAGCGGCAGCAACTCCTGCTGCACATCGGTCGTCGGCGCGGCGGCGAGCGCCAGCGTGGCCGCACCGCCATGGGCGTCGGCGGCAACGCGAAGGCTCTCGGCCTGCAGCACCTCCACGCGCACGCGCGGCGTGGGCGTATCGGCCTGGAGCAGCGCCATCGCGCGGGGCGTGAGGGCGATGACCCGACCGGGGATCGCCATGCGGTCGTTCACCCGCACGATGACCTGAAACCCGTTGTCCAGGTCGGTGACTTCTGCAATCGCAGGCAGTTGCAGCGTGGCGTGCGCCGCGGCCATGGCGCCTGCGTCGGCCGCCTCGCCGTCGGCCGTGCGCCCGGTGCGGCGCGGCATGACCGCGGCGACGCCGGTGTCGTCATAGTCGAACTGCTCGCGCGGGTAGTACCATATGCCGCCTGCCTGATACGGCTGCCCGACCACGTAGTGCGCCTCGGGCAGCGGCGCGGGCGTGCGTGCACAGGCACCGAGGCCGAGGGCGACCAAGGTCGCCAGCCGGATGCTCACGCGGTCACCAGGTCGCCGATCAACCCCACGGAAATGCAGTAGAAGTCAGAGGGATTGTAGCGCCGGATGGCAAGGAAGTTGGGGTGGTAGGCGAGGAACGCCTCGCCGCCGCGCCCGCCCGGCAGGATGACCGCGGCCATCGTGTTCGCCGGCAGCGGCACCGGGCCGGTGCGCGTCACGCCGAGGCGCAGCCACTCGCCGAGCGGGCGGCGGTGCTCGCGCCCGGCCAGCGACGGGTCGAAGTTTGCAGGCAGGCGCGCGATCTCGCCCCACGGCAGCCCTGCGCGCCAGCCCTCTTGCGCCAGGTAGTTCGCGGTGGACGCGAAGACGCAACCGAAATCGTTCCAGATGTCCCGGCGCCCGGTGCCCGAGAAATCGACTGCGTATTTCAGGAAGGAATCGGGCATGAACTGCGTCTGCCCCATCGCCCCGGCATAGGAGCCGGTCATCTGCTGGGGCGTGATGTCACCGGCCTGCAGGATGCGCAGCGCATCGAGCAGTTCGGAGCGGAAGAAGGCAGCGCGGCGACCTTCCCAAGCCAATGTTGCCAACGCCTCGATGACGTTGAAGCCGCCCGTGGCCTGACCGTAGTCCGATTCGAGGCCCCAGATGCCCATGATGATACCCGCCGGCACCCCGTAGCGGGCGGTCACGCGTTCGAGCAACACGCGATGTTGTGCCAGCAACACCCGGCCCCGCGCGACCCGGGCGTCGGAGACCAGCCGGGCCCGGTACTGATCCCAGGTCAGCACGAACTCCGGCTGGTGCCGGTCGAGCTCGATCACTTTCGGATTCGGCGCGATGTTGGCGAACGCGCGGTTGATGGTCGAGTCGCTCACGCCGGCGCGACGCGCATCCTTCCGCATGCCAGCTAGAAAGATGCGAAAGCTGTCGTTCTCGGCGGCATGCGCGGCCGGGGCCGCGAGCGCGGGGGTGAGCAGCAATGTGCGGCGCAGGAGCATGCCGCATCCTCTGCCACACGAAGGAACGCGCAAGCAACTAAGACCCATGCAACCGGCAGGAAAGATTCAAAATCGGGTCGAAATCGCAACCGAGTCGAGTTGGATCGGACCGTTCTTCTGATGCTCGAATTGTGCGCTCTGCACGGCGTGGATGTAGGAAATCCGGGTGCCGAAGGCGATGATGCCGAAGCCGCCCGTGACCTCGCCCACCAGCGGCTCCGGCGCGACGCTGGGGCCGCTGCGGAAATCGTTGCCGTCGAGCGTGATGTCGCGCACCACCCCCTGCCCGTCGGCGCCGAGGAACAGATACCAGGCGAACGGCCGGGTCGGACGGAACGCGGTGCCGCCGGACGGGTTGGGGAACATGCGCACCGGCCCGTAGTCCGAGTCGAGCCCCTGGCCGATGCGAAAGCCGATTCCCGTGTCGGCATAGATGCGCAGGTTGCCCAGGCCGATGCCGAGATTGGGCAGCGCGTCGGTCTGCAATCCGCCGACCGAGCCCATCTTGAGGCGCCACGTGCGGGCGCTGGTCAACTGGAACAGCGGCTCGTTGGCGAGCTGGCTGCTCCAGCCATTCGCCTTGGTCTGGTTGAACAGGCTGTGAAACGCATCCTGCGTCTGCGATGCAAATGCGCCGGGGCCGACCAGGCCGATGCTCAACCCGAGCGCGCTGCGGCTGTCCGGCACGTCGCGATAGAGGCTGAAATTGGCAAGCAGCACGCCGGCATAGGGCCGGTCGCCCGGCGGCCAGGCGGGTGCCGCGATGTCCTTGGGCGTGTAGATCTGCTGCGTGAGATCGACGCCGAACCGTAGCTGCCCGTCGCCCCAGACCGCCCGGCCGACGCCGGTGAGGAAGCCGGGCACGGCATCGGTGCCGCTCACGTAGCCGAGGCGGAATCCGTTCGTGTAGTAGCGCTGCGCCAGCGGGCCGAACAGCGCAGCCTCGTCCTGCAGGGTCCAGATGCTGACCGGGTCGGGCGGCAGTTCCTGCGCCCCCGCCGGGCCGATGGCGAACAATCCCGCGACCGCGGCCGCAGCCGGCAGCACCGCGCGCAGGCGTCCTTTCACGCCGAGCCACCCACCTTCAGCGCGTTGCCCGCGAGGCCTCCGAGTCGTGCGCATTCAGAACGGGATCTCGTCGTCCAGGTCGCTCTTCGGCGCGTCCCAACCGCCGCTGCCGCCACCCCCGCCACCGCTGCGGCCGGCCGGTGCGCCGCCGCGGGCCGCGACGCGCTCACGCGGGGCATAATCTCCAGCCTCTCCGCCGGAATCCTCGGCGCGGTCGAGCAACTGGATGTCGCCGCGGAACCGGCTGATCACGACCTCGGTCGTGTATTTCTCCTGGCCCGACTGGTCGGTCCATTTGCGCGTCTGCAAGCTGCCCTCGACATAGACCTTGCGGCCCTTGCGCAGGTATCGCTCGGCGACATTGGCCAGGTTCTCGTTGAAGACCACCACGCGATGCCACTCGGTGCGCTCCTTGCGCTCGCCCGAGGCGCGGTCGTTCCAGGTCTCGCTGGTCGCCACGCTGAACTGCACGATCTTCGTGCCCTCCTGGGTCGAGCGCACTTCGGGGTCACGGCCAAGATTCCCGACCAGGATCACCTTGTTGACACTGCCGGCCATCACCCCACCTTCCCTTCCGCCCGGCGACCTTAGCCGCTGCCGCCCGATGAGGCCAGCATTGCGCTTTTCAGCGTCGGGCTTTCCAAACGCCGCGCAACGGTCCATATACCTGGAACACATCTAGAACACAATCCGACGCGGAATCCCCCGAATGGCCGGCTCGATCCACGTGCGCGGCGCGCGCGAGCACAATCTCAAGAACCTCGACGTCGAGATCCCGCGTGACAGCCTGACCGTGATCACCGGTCTCTCCGGCTCCGGCAAATCCTCGCTCGCGTTTGACACGATCTATGCCGAGGGTCAGCGGCGCTATGTGGAGAGTCTCTCGGCCTATGCACGGCAGTTTCTGGAGCTGATGAGCAAGCCGGATGTCGATGCGATCGAGGGGCTGTCGCCCGCGATCTCGATCGAGCAGAAGACCACCAGCCGCAACCCGCGCTCCACCGTCGGCACCGTGACCGAGATTCACGACTATATGCGCCTGCTGTGGGCGCGCGTGGGCGTGCCCTATTCGCCGGCGACCGGCCTGCCGATCGAGGCGCAGACGGTGAGCCAGATGGTCGACCGCGTGATGGCGATGGCGGAGAACACGCGGCTGCTGCTGCTCGCCCCGGTGGTGCGCGACCGCAAGGGCGAGTATCGCAAGGAACTGGCCGAGTTGCAGCGGCGCGGCTTCACGCGCGCCAAGGTCGACGGCAAGCTCTATGAAATCGGCGAGGTGCCGGCGCTCAACCGCAAGCTCAAGCACGAGATCGAGGCGGTGGTGGACCGCGTGGTCGTGCGCGACGGCGCGCAGTCGCGGCTCGCCGACAGTTTCGAGACCGCGCTGGGGCTGTCCGACGGCATCGCCTATGTGGAGAACGCGGACAGCGGCGAGCGGACCGTGTTCTCCAGCCGCTTCGCCTGCCCGGTGAGCGGGTTCTCGATCGAGGAGATCGAGCCGCGGCTGTTCAGCTTCAACAGCCCGCACGGCGCCTGCCCGGCCTGCGACGGACTCGGCGTGGAGACGTTCTTCGACCCGGCGCTGGTCGTGCCGGACGAGCGCCGCTCGCTCGCCGAGGGCGCGATCGCACCATGGACCGGCGCGCAGAGCCCCTACTACGACCAGACCTTGCAGAGCCTCGCGAAGCACCTGAAGGTCTCCACGCGCACGCCGTGGGAGGACCTGCCGGCGCGGGCGCGCGCGGCGATTCTGAACGGCACCGGCGGCGATGAGGTCGCGTTCAGCTACAAGGACAACGTGCGCACCTACACCGTGCGCAAGGCCTTTGAGGGCGTGCTGAACAATCTCCAGCGCCGCTGGAGCGAGACCGACAGCGCCTGGGTGCGCGAGGAGATGGCGCGCTACCAGGCCGAGAAGCCCTGCGCCGTCTGCCACGGCGCGCGGCTGAAGCCCGAGGCGCTGGCGGTGAAGGTCGCGGAGAGGAACATCGCCGAGACCTCGGAACTCTCCATCCGCGCGGCGCTCGACTGGTTCAGCGCGGTGCTGCCGACGCTGACGCCGCAGCGGGCCGAGATCGCGCGGCGCATCCTGCGCGAGATCGTCGAGCGGCTGCAGTTCCTGGTCGATGTCGGGCTCGACTACCTCACGCTCGCACGCGGCTCGGCCACGCTCTCGGGCGGCGAGAGCCAGCGCATCCGGCTCGCGAGCCAGATCGGCTCGGGGCTGACCGGCGTGCTGTACGTGCTCGACGAGCCCTCCATCGGCCTGCACCAGCGCGACAACGCGCGGCTGCTGACGACGCTGCGGCGGCTGAAGTCGCTCGGCAACACGGTGCTGGTGGTGGAACACGACGAGGACGCGATCCTCGCCGCCGACCACGTGATCGACATGGGGCCGGAGGCCGGCGTCGCAGGCGGGCGCATCGTGGCGCAGGGCACGCCGGCGGAGATCGCGGCCAACCCGCATTCGCTCACCGGCGACTATCTCGCCGGACGGCGGCGGATCGCGGTGCCGCCGCTGCGCCGCCCGATCCAGCCGCAGCGCATGCTGCGCGTGGTCGGCGCCACCGGCAACAACCTGAAGAACCTGACGGCGGAGTTTCCGCTCGGCACGTTCATCTGCGTCACCGGCGTCTCCGGCGGCGGCAAGTCGACGCTGGTGGTCGATACGCTCTACAAGGCGGCCAGCCGGCGGCTGATGGGCTCGGGCGAGGTTCCGGCGCCGCATGCGCGCATCGAGAACCTGGAACTGCTCGACAAGATCATCGACATCGACCAGTCGCCGATCGGCCGCACGCCGCGCAGCAACCCGGCGACGTACACCGACCTGTTCGCACCGATCCGCGACTGGTTCGCCGAGCTGCCGGAAAGCCGTGCGCGGGGCTACAAGTCCGGCCGGTTCAGCTTCAACGTGAAGGGCGGGCGCTGCGAGGCATGCCAGGGCGACGGCGTGCTGAAGATCGAGATGCACTTCCTGCCCGACGTGTTCGTCACCTGCGACACCTGCAAGGGCCGCCGCTACAACCGCGAGACGCTGGAGGTGAAGTTCCGCGGCAAGTCGATCGCCGAGGTGCTGGCGATGACTGTGGACGAGGCGGTGCCGTATTTCTCGGCGGTCGGGCGCATTCATGACCGGCTGCGCATTCTCCAGCAGGTCGGGCTCGGCTACATCAGCCTCGGCCAGCAGGCGACCACGCTTTCGGGCGGCGAGGCGCAGCGCATCAAGCTGTCGAAGGAGCTGGGCCGGCGCGCGACCGGCCGCACGCTCTACATCCTCGACGAGCCGACCACGGGGCTGCATTTCGAGGATGTGCGCAAACTGCTGGAGGTGCTGCACGCACTGGTCGACCAGGGCAACACGGTGGTCGTGATCGAGCACAATCTCGACGTCATCAAGACCGCCGACTGGATTCTTGATCTCGGGCCGGAGGGCGGCGAAGGCGGCGGGCGCATCGTGGCCAGCGGCACGCCGGAGACGATCGCCGGCAGCCCCGACAGCCACACCGGCCGTTTTCTCGCCCCCCTGCTACAGCCGGAGCGCGCGCGGCGGCGGGCGTGATCGACCTCGTCAGGGCGTCCAGGCGCCGCCGCTGGGAATGCCGGGGCTGTCGACGGGGCGCGGGTTGAAATCGGCCGGTGGCGGGTCGATCGGCGCGCCGTCGCGGTAGTCGGTGGGCGTGATGTGCAGCGCGGCGCAGCCGGCGCCGCCGTCATGCGGAAGCGCCAGAATTCGCGCCCGTGCGATCGACGCGTAGCTGCCGGGCAGCGGCGGCGCCTTGCCGAGCAGCCGGTCGTTGTCGAAGGCGTCGGCGAGATCGCTCATCGGGCCGACAAGGTCGTCAGCCGGGCCGAGCGCGTCCTGCCCCAGCACCTGCCGTCCGCGCTCGCGCCCGCGCAGTTCGTCCGGCAGATCGGCGAGCGGGACGAGATTGAACAGCGTGTTGATGAAGCGGATCACCGAGCTGTGCTCGGCGTACGCATGGGCCACCGAGTGCGCCGCCGCGTAGGGCGAGACGACGATCGCCGGAATGCGCGGGCCGCCGGCGAGCGGCAGCCCGTCCGGTCCCCACACGCGCACATGCGGCCGCACATGGTCGTAGAGCCCGTCGGTCTCGTCATACGTGATCACGATCGCGCTCGACTCCCAGTACGGGCTGGCGGCGATCGCGTTGATGGCGTCGGCGACCATCGCCTCGGAAATCTGGGCGTCCGCGTAGCCGGGATGATCGTCGTTGCCGGCGAACCGCTTGCGCACGCGCGGATTGGGATTGAGCGTGCTCAGGCCGTCGTTGTTGTAGAATCCGCCGCGCACGTAGAACACGCCGCCGGCCTCCGGCAGCCGGTGCGCCGCCACGTCGTCCAGGAAATCCTGCAGCCCGTGCATGTGCAGCCACGCCTGCGGGTTGCGGCCGAGATAGCCGAAATACTGCGGCCCGTTGTGATGCACGATGTAGGCGCCGTGCGGCGGATGCGGCACGCCGTCCGGCGTGGTCGTGTTGTCGAACGGCTCGGCATCGAAACCCTGCTGGTACCAGGCCCAGGGAACGGCGTTGCCGCGGCGCGCGATGGCGGCGAGGTCCTGCTGCACGTCCGGCAGGTCCTCCGTCGCATCCTGGTCGCCGCGCACGAACGCACCCACGTCGGGACCCATGAAGGAGAGCGGCAGCGTCGCGGAAGTCAGCACGCGCTGCGGCTTCAGCCACGTCACCTCCGGGCCGTAGGGCGGCTTCGGCGTCGCGTGGTCGAGCGGCGAGCCGGCAAAGGGGCCGGAGTCGGTCGCGACCGGCAGCGTGAGCCCCTTGGCGTCGGCCTGCTCGGGGTGCAGCGCCCACTGGGTCTCCCCGGTCTGCGCCGCGATCATCGCGATGGCGTTCGGCGTCGACGGGCCGATCATGCTGGCGTGGAAATCGTCGAACAGCGTGAAGCGATCGGCGTACTGCCAGAGGAAGGGAATGGTGTCGCAGTCCACATGCGCCATCACCAGCTCGGCCGCCTGCTTCTGCTGCAGCGACGGGTTCTTCGCCGGTGGATTGCCGTGGCGGTCGACGATTGCGCCGTCCGCGTCGTGCAGCTTCTCCTGCGTCAGCGCAAACCCATCCATCGCGGCTGTCGCGCCGCGGCGAGGGTCGCGACCGGGGCCGAAATGCAGGTCGTGCAGCACGCCGTCATGCGAATGATCGACGGTCGCGGTGTCCTCCGGATAGAGCGGCACCGTCCGTCCGTTGACGTCCTTGATCGTGCGCGGAATCAGGAACGGCGCGATCGTCGCGTCGCTGCCGTCGGTGTTGCGGATGGGCTGCACGCTGCCCGGCACGGTGCGCCGCGCGCCGTCGGCGAACAGCCCATCGGCGCCCGGATAGGTGCCGAAATAGTGGTCGAACGAGCGGTTTTCCTGAAAGATCACAAACACGTACTTGATGTGCTGCCGCAGGAGCCGCCACTTCTCCACCTCGTTGAGCGGCGCCATCGCGCCGACAGGGCGGTATTGTGCCGCGCCGGCGGTGTCGGCGGCGCCGGCCGCGGTCAGCGCCGGCTCGGCCGACGCGGCGCGGGCGAGCGCCAGGGCGCCGAGAATGACGAGGCCGGATCGGGCGGCGTTCATGGGGGCGTCCTCGGGGCTTGGGAAGGAAATCGGCGGGCGGCGTGGCGAGCATAGCGGCCGGGGCCGCCGCGCGAAACCGCGACCGGAGCCCTTGACGCCGGCCCCGGCGCCGCAATCAAGTTGGCACGTCAATCAAGAAGAGATCTGGGAGGAAACACCATGGCCATCTCTCGCCGCGCATTGCTGGGCGCAGCCGCCACCACGACCGCGCTCGGCATGGCCCCCGCACGCGCTGGGGACCGCCCCCTGCTCAGGGTGGGCGTGCTGACGGACCTCTCAGGCACATATCACGACGCGACCGGGCAGGTTTCCGTCGAGTGCGCCAGACAGGCGGTCACCGACTTCAATCCCGCCGCCCACGGCTTCGATGTCGAGGTGCTGGCGGCCGATCATCAGAACAAGCCCGACGTCGCGGCCTCCCTCGTGCGCCAATGGTTCGATCAGGGCGTGCTCGCCGCGATCGACGTGCCCACCTCCTCGGTGGCACTCGCGGTCGCGCAGATCGCGCGCGAGAAGGACCGCGCCATGCTCAACGCCTCGGCCACCTCGACCGCGCTCACCGACACCCAGTGCAGCCCCAACACGGTCGTCTGGAGCTTCGACACCTACATGCTCGCGCAGTCGCAGGGCGGGGCGACGGTGCGCGCTGGCGGCAAGAAGTGGTTCTTCATCACCGCCGACTACGCATTCGGCCATATTCTCGAGGAGCAGACGGCCGATCTCGTGCTGAAGGCCGGCGGCGAGGTGAAGGGGCGCGTCCGCTACCCCTTCCCTGACACCACGGACTTCTCCGCTTATCTGCAGCAGGCGCAGGCGAGCGGCGCGGACGTGCTCGGGCTCGCCAATGCCGGGCTCGACAGCGCCACCTGCGTCAAGCAGGCGCACGAGTTCGGGCTGAACACGACGATGCGCATCTGCCCGTTGCTGATTTTCCTGCCCGACATCCATGCGCTGGGCTCGATCGCGGTCGGCCTCAACGTCACCGAGACGTTCTACTGGGACCTGAATGATCGCACGCGGCGCTTCACGAAGCGGCTCGCGGCCCGCGTGGCGGACAAGCGCCCCGATCAGGCGCAGGCGAGCAGCTACGGCATCACGCTGCACTGGCTGAAGGCCGTTGCCGCGATGGGGCCGGAGGCCGCGAAGAGCGGCCGTGCGGTGGTGGCGCGGATGAAGGCGATGCCCACCGATGACGATGCGTTCGGCCCCGGCCGGATTCGTGCCGATGGCCGCGGCGAGTTTCCGACCTACCTGTTCGCGGTGAAGCCGCCGAGCACGCCGGGCGGATGGGACCTCTACCGCCTCGTCAGCATGACACCGGCAGCACAGGCGGTGCACCCGCTGAACCCGAAATGCACCTTCTCCACCACGTAGCCCGGCCGGCTAGCCCGCCTGCCGGTGACCGTCGCTCGCCAGCGCCTCCGCCTGGTAGCGGTGTCCCCAGACCTCGTAGCCGACGACCGTGACGACCGGCGCCAGCATGAGGATGACGAGACAGACCGCCATGTCGACGCCGGCCAGCGCGGCCGCGACCGCGAGCGTCACGACCGCCGCCGTCGCAAGCAGCAGTCCCACGTGGAGAACATCGAAGCGCCGCACGAGATGGTAGTAAAGGGCATAGATCGACGCGAGAAAGATGCCGATGGGGATGGCGGCGGTGAGCATGGTCGCTACCGGTCCGATATGCGTCTCGTGCTCGATGAAGTTGGCCGCGACGTGCAGGCCGGCGCCCGTCGCCACGATGGCGGCAACCGCGATCATCTGGCCATAGCCCCAGCCGAAGGAACGCTCGCGATGGGCGTGCAGCACCTGCGCGGACGGCAGCATGGAGTAGATCCACCACATGCCGAAGGTGAGCCCCATGCCGGCGACGCAGACCAGCGCCGCATCCGTCGTCCAGCCCTGCGCGTCGATGACCGCCGACAGCGCCGCGATCGTCCCCACGACCGTCTCGCCCAGCGCGATGATCGCGAACAGGCTGTAGCGTTCGGCCATGTGGTGCGCGTGCCAGGGCGTGCCGCCGTCCCTGCGCTCGGCGACATAGGGACCCGCCATTTCGATGAGCAGCAGGATGCCGCCGAGAATGAAGCTGGCACCGAGCGAGAAGTTGGAGACGATCTGCAGCACCCACCCGATCTGCGCGACCGAGACCGCAAGGGCATAGGTGAGGCAGATCCGCCGCCGGGCGTGATCCTGCCGCGCCGCGCGCAGCCACTGGAACACCAGGGCGATGCGCATGATGACGTAGCCCAGCACCATGACCGAATTGTCGAGGTGCTCGCCGTGCTCGATGGAGGCGAACATGCGCGGCAGCCCGATGGCCAGCACCAGCACGCCGATCATCTGCACCATGGTGACGATGCGGAAGATCCAGTCGTCGGTGTCATAGGCCGAGGAGAACCATGAGAAATTGATCCATGCCCAGCAGATGGCGAAACTCGCGAAGCCGAACCCGATCACGGCGGCCCCGTAGTGGCCGGCGGAGAGCGCGTGGGCGAGCTGCGAGGCCGCGAGCCCGAACGCCGTCGCGAACGTCAGATCGAACAGCAGTTCGAGCGGTGTCGCGACGCGATGCGCCTCGTGCGGGTCACGGCCGCCCATCTTCCTCGGATGATGGTGGAGCGTTTCGGGCATCGCCGGCGGCGTGTTCATTCGGCGTGTCTCGCTGCGGCCTCGGACGGCGCCTTGTGCAGAACCGGCCCGGGGTTTTGCAAACCGCAAGCGCCGGGGCCGCTGGAGAATTGATATCGAGCGCGCCCTGCTGGACTCGAACCAGCGACCGACAGCTTAGAAGGCTGTTGCTCTATCCAACTGAGCTAAGGGCGCCTCAGTGGCTCCACGGCTCGCGGCGGGAGAAGCGGAAGTTGTCGGAGTAGGATTTCGGCACGAAACGGTGCGGGCGCGGCAGTTCCACGTCGTAGGCGAGGCCCTCGCGCTCGGCGTAGGCCACCGCCTCTTCCCGGGTCTCGAACCGCAGCCGCACCTGGGCCAGCGTGTCGCCGCCGCCCTGCCAGCCCATCAGCGGGTCGGGGTGCTGCGGCGCCGGCTCGAAGTCAAGCATCCACTCATGCGTGCCGGCCCGGCCGGACTGCATCGCCGTCTTCGGCTGTTGGTAGATCCTCGCCCGCGCAGGCATGCCCCCTCCGTCATCCCGTGGTCGGGGCGGCCGGACTCGAACCGGCGGCCTCGTGTACCCAAAACACGCGCGCTACCAGGCTGCGCCACGCCCCGATCGGGCGGGACCCTATGGGCGCGGCCGGCCCGGTGCAAGCGTCGCGTCTTCCCGGCGGCGCCTCAGTGGAGGTTGCCGAACTCCGGCGCCAGCACCTTGTCCCCCACGCGAATATCCAGCCGCTCGGCCGTGCCGGCCGCGAGTTCGAGCGTCGCGCGTGCCTTCCCGCCGTCGATCACGGCGAGGCTCTGCGGCACCGTGTGCTCGGCGATGCGGCGGATGGTGCCGTCGGGGCCGATGAACAGCATGTCCAGGCTCGCCAGCGTGTTCTTCATCCACATCTCCGACTCTCGTTCCGCGCCCCAGTCGAACAGCATGCCGCCGTCGGCGGGCACGCTCGGGCGGAACATCAGGCCGGTCATCTGCTGCTCGACCGTGGTGGCGCGCTCGACGGAGAAGTCGTGGTGCACGCCGTCGCGGGTGACGATCACCAGCTTTTCGCGTGGCAGGATGGGCTGCGGGCCGGTGGGTTCGCTCAGCGCCCGTGCAGCGACGGGCAGTGCAAGCGGGGTGGCGGCGAGCAGGGCGAGCAGGCGGCGGCGGTTCATGCGGGCAGTGTCTCCTTCAGGGCGTCTTCGGCCAGGCGCTTGATCGCCTCCCGCACCGGCCCCTCGCGCGGCGCGTCGCGCAGCGTGGTGAACCAGTGTTCCGGCGGATTGCGCCCGGCCGCGCGGTTGTACACGAGGCCGCGCAGCACCGTCTGCGCCGCGGCCGGCAGGCGGTCGGGCATGGTGCGGCCGTCGAGCGTCGCCCAGATCCCGGCCCAGCAGCGCCCGACCGTGTACGGGTTATAGCCGCCGCCGCCGACCACGATCAGGCGCGGTGCCAGGCCGCGCAGGGCGGCGATGGCGGCAAAATAGGCGTTGTTGGAAAGCGAGAGCCTTGCGAGCGGGTCTTCCTCCAGCGCATCGGCGCCGGTCTGGACCAGGATCGCCTGCGGCCGCCGCGCCGCGATCAGCGGCAGCACGGCGTTCTCCATCAGCCAGCGGTGCTCGGTGTCGTTCAGTCCGCGCGGCACCGGGAAGTTGCGGGCCGAGCCGCCGGCCCGGTCCTCCGCCGGCCCGGTGCCGGGCCAGCGCCCCGCCTCGTGGATGCTGATGGCAAGCACGCGCGGGTCGCCCGCGAAAGCATCCTGCACCCCGTCGCCGTGATGCGCGTCGAGGTCGAGGTAGACGAGGTTGTCCAGCCCGGCATCCAGCCACGCCAGCAGCCCCAGCACCGGGTCGTTGAGGAAGCAGAAGCCGGAGGCGCGGTCGCGCCGCCCGTGATGCGTGCCGCCTCCGGGGCAGTGCACCGTGCCGCCCTGGGCCGTGAGCCGGGTCGCCAGCAGCACCCCGCCGGCCGAGGTCGCGGGGCGGCGGAACATCTCCGCATAGACCGGGTTGCCGTCGAGCCCGAGGCGGAACCGCGCGGCGTCGGCGGCACTCACCATGCGCCGCGCCTCCGCCCGCTTCAGGGCGGCGAGGTAGTCGGGATCGTGGAAGCGGGCGAGCTCGGCATCGGTCGCCAGCGGCGCGTCGCGATACCGCGCCGCATCCAGCCAGCCGAGCGCCGCGGCGAGGTCGGTGCAGGTGCTCACGCGCGGAATTGCGAGCGGATGCGTGGGTCCATAGGTCGAGCGGCGGTAGATCTCGCTGCCGATGTAGAACGGCCGCTCCGCGGGCAGCGTTTGCTCCGAATTTGAGCAATCACGCATCCGTCACAAACTCACGCGGATGTTGCAACGCAAAACGCCGGCGGCACGGAGCCTTGGCATGCGCCGTGCGTTTTGGCTGTCGTCGTTCGGCAATACGCCGGCCGCCCCGCCCCGTCCCCTCGGTACCTGCCGGCGGGGCAGGACGCGCCCGGTGCGGGAGGAACGCCGCCGGTTCGGCAACGGCCCATCGTGGGCTTTGCGCCTGAGCGTAGGAGATGACCGACGTGCACACCCGCTCCGTGCCTGCCCGCCCGCTGTCCGGCGCGGCGGGATTCCTGACGATCGCCCTGCTCGCCGCCCCGGCGCATGCGGCGCCGCCGCCGGAAGGCAGCGAGGACTGGCAGATCATGCACCCTTATGCCGAATGGGTGCGCACCCAGCGTGACCGGCAAGGCTTCTGGTGCTGCGACATCGGCGACGGGCGCCCGGTCGAGGCCCGCATCCGCGGCGATCACTGGGAGGCGCATGTGACTCCGAAACACTTCCCCGAGGAACAGGACCATTGGGTCGTTGTGCCGGAGTCCAAGATCACGCCGGACCGCAATCCTACCGGCGTGCCGATCCTGTGGCTGCTGCACGGGCGCGTGCAATGCTTCGCGCCGCCCGACGGGGCATGAGGCAAGCAGGCGCGCCGCTCAGGCGGGGTCATCGAGGCCGAGGGCACGCAGCCGGGCGGCTTCCTCGTCCCAGCCGGCGCGCGCTTTCACGTTGAGGAACAGGTGCACCGGCCGCTCCAGCAGGCCCGCGAGGGCGGTGCGGG
Source organism: Alphaproteobacteria bacterium (assembly GCA_017307335.1). Taxonomy (GTDB): domain Bacteria; phylum Pseudomonadota; class Alphaproteobacteria; order Acetobacterales; family Acetobacteraceae; genus JAFKFJ01. The sequence continues at coordinate 15,653 of JAFKFJ010000254.1, forward strand.
CGGCGGTGCCGATGGCGCGGATGCGCGCCCCGCCCTCGCCGATCAGGATCGCCTTCTGCCCGGCACGCGCCACGTAGACGGTGGCCTCGATCCGCACCGAGCCGTCAGGCCGCTCGCGGAAACTCTCGGTCTCGACCGTGGTGCCGTAGGGCACCTCCTGGTGGGTCTGCAGAAAGATCTGCTCGCGCACGATCTCGGCGGCGAGCAGCCGGTCCGGCAAATCGGTCAGGTCGTCGTCGGGGTAAAGGTGCGGCCCCTCCGGCATCGCCTCCGCAAGGCGCGCCTGGAGCCGGTCCACCCCGTCGCCGGTCACGGCGGAGATCATGAACGTCTCCGCGAACGGCGCCTTCGCCTGCAGCGCCGCCGTCAGGGGCAGCAGGCGGGCCGGGGGCAGCAGGTCGATCTTGTTCAGCACGAGCCAGAGCGCGCCGCCGCGCGCGCCGAGCCCGGCCGCGATCTCCGCCACCTGCGGCGTGAGCCCGGCCTTCGCGTCCACCATGAACAGGACGATGTCGGCGTCCTGCGCCCCGCTCCAGGCGGCGGCGACCATCGCCCGGTCGAGCCGGCGGCGGGGCTGGAAGATGCCCGGCGTGTCGATCAGCAGCACCTGGCTCGCGCCGCGCACGAAGATGCCGAGCACCCGCAGCCGCGTCGTCTGGGCCTTGGGCGAGACGATGGAGAGCTTGGCGCCGGTGATGCGGTTGAGCAGCGTCGACTTGCCCGCGTTCGGGGCACCGACGATGGCCGCGAAACCGCAGCGGCTGGTCATGCCGGCCCGAGTCGGGCGAGCAGGTCGACGGCGGCGAGGCGCTCGGCGGCGCGCTTGCTGCCCGCACTGCCCTCGCCCCGCTTGCCGCCGCCGCTCACGGCGATCACGAAGCACGGGTTGTGCGGCGGCCCCTCGCGCGAGACCACCTCGTAGGCCGGCAGGCCCTGCCCGCGCGCCAGCAGCCATTCCTGCAACGCCGTCTTCGGGTCCTTGGGGGGCTCGATCATGCCTGCCATCGCCTCGGCCCAGGCGCGGCGGATGAAATCGCGCGCCGGCGCCAGCCCGCCGTCGAGATAGACCGCGCCGATCAGCGCCTCCGTCGCGTCGGCGAGCACGGTCGCCCGCTTGCGCACGCCGGCCCGGCTCTCTCCCGGCGCCACCGCGAGCGCGGCCGGCAGGCCGAGGCCCTCCGCGATGCCCGCGATCACCGGCTGGGAGACGAGATAGGCGAGTCGGGGGCCCAGGGCACCCTCCTGCTCATCGGGAAAACGTTCGGCCAGCCACTCGGCGACGATCAGCCCCAGCACGCGGTCGCCGATGAATTCGAGCCGTTCGTTCGACCCGCGCCCGGTGCCCCGCGCGGTGCGGCCGCGCCCCGTCGTCTTGCCGGCGAGCGCGGAGCGGTGGGTCAGCGCCTCGCGCAGCAGGGCAGGGCGGGCGAATTCGTGGCCGACGATCCGCGCGGCACCCGCCTCGGCCGCCGTCAGTGGATCGTTGCAACTCGTGCCGAACGGAGAGGCACGCGCGGCCCTGGCCTTCGATTACGAACATATGGTGGGAGACGGATTGCTGCTTGAGGACGCCGAGTCTTTTGGGTTGCTGATCGAGCGATGCGCAGACATCGCCGAACGCGCAAATCGCGCGGCGGGATAGTAGAAACTGGGGGAAAGCGTGGGGCTCTACGAGAAATGGTGTGAAGCCACCAAAGAGAAAGACAAGCGCAAGCACTATTGGACCTATGTCGAGAAGGATGGCGGGCGCGACGAGATCAGCGCTGATCTCGCGAAGACCATTCGCTCCCATTATGACCGGCTCGAGCGCATCGCCGAGGATGTGGAGCGGCTTGGCTTCAAGATCGCCGCGAAGATTCTGAGCGAAGCGATGCC
>JAFKFJ010000148.1 GCA_017307335.1 Alphaproteobacteria bacterium
AGCGCCCTGACCTCGACCGCGGTCGGCACCCCCGACGACTTCGGCACCGGCGTGTTCTTCGGGTGGTTCAGCAGCAACCCGTACATCCCCTGGGTGATGGGCGACGCGGAAGACAACTACACCTTCCAGCAGAAGCTGCTGTACACCACGCCAAACTTTGGCGGCTTCAAGCTGGCGGTCTCGTATGAGCCGACGGCGGTCGGCCTGAACTACTGCGACTGCCTGACGCAGGGCGCGCCGCCCAACAGCGGCCTGCTGAACAGCCGGCAGCGGGTGGAAGTCGCGGGCCAGTACAAGGGCACGTTCGGCCCGGTCGGTTTCGCCGCGAGTGCCGGCTACGTCTGGGCCGACGCCGCCAAGAACGGCGACGTCGATGTGGGCCAGAATGTCAGCTTCGGCAATTTCGGCATTCAGTTCACCTATGCCGGCTTCGAGCTCGAAGGCGGCGCGACCATCGGCAAATACAACTACGCGATCGTCGACGACGGCAACCCGATGGGGCCGCTGCCCGTTGGCGCGTCCAACACGAACGCCGGCGCCGCGGGCTTCGGCTATGCCTCCGGCCCGATCAAGATCGGCGCGGTCTACTACCATGTCGGTTACGACCAGATGGACTTCCAGCCGGTCGGCACCGGCGTATCGCACCCGGGCGTGCTGAACGGCTACGGCTTCGGCGCCGCCTACACGGTCGGTCCGGGCGTGGTGCTGTATGCGGACGGGTGGATTGCCTGGGCACAGGGGCTGCCGGTCAACAACGGCCAGCCGACGCCCACCAAGCGCGAGCAGCCGACCGGTATCGGTATCGGCACCTTCTTTACCTGGTAGCGACCCCCGGCCGGTGCTGGCCGGAGCGGCGATGCGTTGTAACGGGGCGGCGGCGCAAGCGGCCGCCCCTTCGCGTGCGCGTGTCAGGTGTCGTGCGGCTTGGCGCACGATGACGGGTGCGCTAAGGGACGAACAAGGCGTCAGTGTCATGACGGGACGGAGAGTCATGTATAGGAAGCTTCGTGCCCTCGGGGCGTGTGCGCTCAGCTTGGGCGTGCTGGCGGCGTGCAGCGGCGGCGCGCCGCAGCGGGCGACCGATGGCGGCCTGCGCAACAACATCATGCCCACGCCGGAGCCGGGCACCCACATGTTCGGCGGCGACAGCCTGCTGCAGCTCGGCGGCGCGCGCGCGGCAAACGATTCGCAGGGGATCGGCGTCAACGCCTATCTCTGGCGCGGTGCCCTTGAGACCCTCAAGTTCATGCCGCTCGCCTCGGCCGATCCGTTTGGCGGCGTCATCATCACCGATTGGTACCAGCCGCCGGCGGCGCCCGGGGAGCGATTCAAGGCGACGGCCTATATCCTGGGGCGACAGTTGCGCGCCGATGCGATTCGCATTTCGGTGTTCCGGCAGGTGCAGGAAAACGGGGCCTGGGTCGACGCGCCGGTGGCCGCGAGCACGGCGAACGAGCTCGAGGACAAGGTGCTCGTGGCCGCACGCGATCTGCGCGCGCAGTCGGCATCGACCCGCTGAGCGCGGTCGCGCAAGGCGGGGTCGCCGCGAACGTAGCCGCCGCGACGCGATAGGGAAGCTGGCCGGGATGGCCGGCGGCCCGCGATGTCATCCCGCCCTGGCAGCTCGACCCCGACGGCGGTTGCCGCCCCGCCTGTTCTGCCCGATACAGGCCGGACGCCGCAAATACGGGCCGACCGCATGACGTCTTCCTCGCCGAAGGACCTTTCCGGCGCTCCCTGGCCTGCCGCCGAGGGCGCGGCGAGCGCGTACGATTTCGCGGAGGCCGAGCCCCGATGGCAGGAAGCCTGGGCCGCGCGCCGATGCTTCACCGTCGCGGACGTGCCCGAGGACGGCCGGCCAAAATACTATGTCCTGGAAATGTTCCCGTACCCCAGCGGGAAGATCCACATGGGCCACGTACGCAACTACACGCTGGGCGACGTGGTGGCGCGGTACAAGCGCGCGCGCGGGTTCTCCGTGCTGCATCCCATGGGCTGGGACGCCTTCGGCCTGCCCGCCGAGAACGCCGCGCGCGAGCGGCGCATCCATCCCGCGCGCTGGACCTACGACAATATCGCCGCCATGCGCAGCGAGCTGCAGCGCATGGGCCTGTCGATCGACTGGGCGCGCGAATTCGCGACCTGCGATCCGGAATATTACGGGCAGCAGCAGAAGCTGTTTCTCGACCTGCTGCGCGCCGGGCTGGCGGAGCGGCGCGAGAGCTGGGTGAACTGGGACCCGGTCGATCAGACCGTGCTCGCCAATGAGCAGGTGATCGACGGGCGTGGCTGGCGCTCGGGCGCGCCGGTCGAGAAGAAGCGGCTGGCGCAATGGTTCTTGCGCATCACCCGCTATGCCCCCGAATTGCTGGAGGCCCTGGCGCATCTCGACCGCTGGCCGGAACGGGTGCGCGTGATGCAGGAAAAGTGGATCGGACGCAGCGAGGGCGCCCGGCTGCGTTTCGCGCTGGTCGAGCCGGCCGACGGCGTCGACGGGATCGAGGTCTACACGACCCGGCCCGATACGCTGTTCGGCATGTCGTTCCTGGCCCTGGCGCCGGAGCACCCGGTCGCGGCGGCAGTGGCCGCGCGCGACCCCGCGGCGGCGGCGTTCGTGGCGGAGTGCCGGCGCCTCGGCACCAGCGAGGCGGTGATCGAGGGGGCGGAGAAGCGCGGCCATTTCACGGGACTCTTCGTCCGCCACCCGTTCCAGCCGGAGCATCGGTTCCCGGTCTGGATCGCCAATTTCGTCCTGATGGAATACGGCACCGGCGCCGTGTTCGGCTGCCCGGCGCATGACCAGCGCGACCTGGAATTCGCCCGCGCCTACGGGCTCGACGTCGTGCCGGTGGTGCTGCCGGCTGGCGAGGACGCGAGGCAGTACGCCGTGGGGGAGCGGGCCTATGACGGCCCCGGCCGGCTGATCAACTCCGACTTCCTCGACGGTCTCGACATCGACGCGGGGAAGGCCCGCGCCATTGCCGAGCTCACGGAGCGGGGGGTCGGGGCCGGCGTCGTGAACTGGCGCCTGCGCGACTGGGGCGTCAGCCGGCAGCGCTACTGGGGCTGCCCGATCCCGGTGATCCACTGTTCCGCCTGCGGGGTCGTTCCGGTGCCGGACGACGCGCTGCCGGTGCGGCTGCCCGAGGACGTGTCGTTCACCCAGCCGGGCAACCCGCTGGAGCACCACCCGACGTGGAAGCACGTCGCCTGCCC
>JAFKFJ010000255.1 GCA_017307335.1 Alphaproteobacteria bacterium
CATGAAGTTCGACATCCGCTTCTACCTGGTGTCGATCCTGTTCATCATCTTCGACCTGGAAGTTGCGTTTCTCTTCCCCTGGGCGGTCAGCCTTCGCGACCTCGGCGCATTTGGCTTCCTCTCGATGCTGGGCTTTCTCGCCGTGCTGACGGTGGGCTTCGTCTACGAGTGGAGCAAGGGCGCGCTGGAGTGGGAGTAGGCAACTGGGAGTAGGTACATGAGTGCGGCAACCGAGCCTGCGGGCGGCGCCGTTCTTGCCTGGAACCGCGAAGCGCTCGGCCCGGGCGCGGCGCAGGATGCGGTGGTGAAGGGCATTACCGGCGAGATCGCCGGCCGGGGCTTCGTCGTCGCGACGCTGGACCGGGTGGTGAACTGGGCGCGCACCGGCAGCCTGTGGCCGATGACGTTCGGCCTTGCCTGCTGCGCGGTGGAGATGATCCACGCCTACATGCCGCGCTACGACCTCGACCGCTTCGGCATCATCCCGCGCGCGAGCCCGCGGCAGAGCGACGTGATGATCGTCGCCGGCACGCTGACCAACAAGATGGCGCCCGCGCTGCGCAAGGTCTACGACCAGATGGCCGAGCCGCGCTGGGTGATCAGCATGGGGAGCTGCGCCAACGGCGGCGGCTACTACCATTATTCCTACTCGGTGGTGCGCGGCTGCGACCGCGTGGTGCCGGTGGATATCTACGTGCCGGGCTGCCCGCCGAGCGCGGAGGCGCTCGTCTACGGCGTGCTGCAACTGCAGAAGAAGATCCGTCGCACGGGGACGATCCTGCGTGGCTGACGCGGCCGACACGCCCCCGCTTGCCGAGCGGGTCGCCGGACTTCCGGGCGTGCTCGGCGTGATGGTCGAGCATGGCGAAGTGGTGGCGCGCGCGCGCGCCGATGCCGTCCTGCCGGTCATGCAAACGCTGCGCGACGGCGCCGGCTTCGCCTTTGAGCAGCTGATGGACCTGTGCGGCGTGGACTGGCCCGACCGCGAGTCGCGCTTCGACGTCGTCTACAACCTGCTGTCGGTCTCCCTGAACCAGCGCCTGCGCGTGATCGTGGCGACCGACGAGCAGACGCCGGTTCCCTCGGTCAGCACGATCTGGCCGTGCGCCACGTGGTGGGAGCGGGAGACGTGGGACTTGTTCGGCATCGTCTTCGCGGGCCAGCCGGATCTGCGGCGGATCCTGACCGACTACGGCTTCGAGGGGCACCCGCTGCGCAAGGATTTTCCGCTCACCGGCTATGTGGAAGTCCGCTACGACGAGGAGCGCAAGCAGGTCGTCTATGAGCCGGTGCGGCTGACGCAGGATTTCCGCAACTTCGATTTCCTCTCGCCGTGGGAGGCAGTCACGTCGCTGCCCGGCGACGAGAAGGCCTACACGGCGCGCACCGCCGCGCGCAGGGAGGCGAAGCCGTGAGCGAGATGACGACGGTCGCACCCGGCACCGCGGGCACCACGAAGACCGTGGAATTCGACAGCCACGCGATCAATTTCGGCCCCCAGCATCCGGCGGCGCATGGCGTTCTGCACCTGATCCTGGAGATGGACGGCGAGGTGGTGGAGCGCGCCGACCCGCATATCGGCCTGCTGCATCGCGGCACGGAAAAGCTGATCGAGCACAAGACGTATATCCAGGCCAATCCGTATTTCGACCGCCTGGACTACGTCAGCCCGCTCGCACAGGAGCACGCATTCGTGCTCGCGACCGAGAGGCTGCTGTCGCTCGTGGCGCCCGAGCGGGCGCAATGGATCCGCACGCTGTTCGACGAGATCACGCGGGTCCTGAACCACCTGCTGAACGTGACGACCTATGCGCTCGATGTCGGCGCGATCACGCCGAGCCTGTGGGGGTTCGAAGAGCGCGAGAAGCTGATGGAGTTCTATGAGGCCGCATCGGGGGCGCGGCTGCATGCGAACTACTACCGCCCGGGCGGGGTGAGCCGCGATCTGCCGGCCGGACTTGCCGACCGGATCGGCGAATGGGCCGAGGGGTTCCCGAAGTTCGTCGATGAGCTCGAGGAACTGCTCAGCGGCAACCGCATCTGGAAGCAGCGCACGGTCGATATCGGCGTGATGAGTGCCGAGCAGGCGCTCGCCTGGGGCTTTTCCGGCCCGTGCCTGCGCGCCAGCGGCGTGCCGTGGGATCTGCGGCGCGCGCAGCCCTATGCGATGTACGACCGGGTGCGGTTCAACGTGCCGGTGGGGCGCAACGGCGACTGCTACGACCGCTACCTGGTGCGCGTCGCGGAGATGCGCGAGAGCGTTGCGATCATCCGCCAGTGCCTCGCGGCGATGCGGCCGGGCCCGGTGAAGGTCTTGGACAGCAAGTTCACGCCGCCGACGCGTGGGGAGATGAAGCGCTCGATGGAGGCGCTGATCCATCACTTCAAGCTGTTCACCGAGGGGTTCCACGTGCCGGCGGGAGCGACCTACACGGCGGTCGAATCGCCGAAGGGCGAGTTCGCCGTCTACCTCGTTGCCGACGGCACCAACCGCCCGTATCGCTGCAAGATCCGGCCGACGGGGTTCTCGCATCTGCAGGCGGTGGACGTGATGGCACGGCGCCACATGCTCGCCGATGCGGTCGCGATCATCGGCTCGATCGACATCGTGTTCGGCGAGGTCGACAGGTAGAGCATGACCGATATGCATCCTGCCGACCGCGGTGCCGCCGCCGAACCCGCGAGCTTCGCCTTCGACGCGGAGAGCGAGGCGCAGATCGCGGCGCTGGTCGCGAAGTATCCCCCGGGACGGCAGGCGAGCGCGGTGATCGGGGCGCTCTATGTCGCGCAAGGGCAAATGCGCCGCGCGACCGGCAGCGCGTGGCTACCGCGCGTAGCGATGGATGCGGTGGCGCGACGCTTGTCGATGCCGCCGATCCGCGTCTATGAAGCCGCAACGTTCTACCTCATGTTCAACACCCGGCCGATCGGGCGGTTTCATTTGCAGGTCTGCACGACCACGCCATGCTGGCTGCGCGGATCCGATGCCGTGGTGGCGGCGTGCCGTGCGGCCACCGGCATCGGCGGCTGGGGCGAGACCAGCGAGGACGGGATGTTCACCATGACCGAGGTGGAGTGCCTCGGCGCGTGCGTGAACGCGCCGGTGATCCAGGTGAATGACGATTTCTACGAGGACCTGGACGCTGAACACACGGAGCGGCTGATCGCGGCCCTGCGCCGCGGCGAGCCGCCGGCGCCGGGCTCGATGATCGGCCGGCAGACGTCGGCGCCGGTGGGCGGACCGACGACGCTGACGACGCTGACGCCAGGCACCCCGGGGGCCGCGGAGTAGGACGCATGCTGCGCGACCAGGACCGCATCTTCACCAATCTCTATGGCCTGCAGGACTGGCGGCTGGCCGGCGCGCGGGCGCGCGGCGACTGGGACCGCACCGCCGCGATCATGGCGCGCGGTCCCGATGCCATCGTCGAGGAGATGAAGGCGTCCGGCCTGCGCGGGCGCGGCGGGGCTGGTTTCCCGACCGGCATGAAGTGGTCGTTCATGCCAAAGCAGGAGGGCGACCGGCCGCACTACCTGGTCGTCAACGCGGACGAGAGCGAGCCCGGCACCTGCAAGGACCGGGACATCATGCGCCACGACCCGCACAAGCTGATCGAGGGTTGTCTGCTCGCGTCCTTCGCGATGCGTGCCCACGCCTGCTACATCTACATCCGCGGCGAGTTCTTCGACGAGGCGCGGCGGCTGCAGGCGGCGATCGACGAAGCCTACGAGGCCGGGCTGATCGGGCGCGATGCCTGCGGTAGCGGCTGGCGCTTCGATCTCTTTCTGCACCGCGGCGCGGGGGCCTATATCTGCGGCGAGGAGACCGCGCTGCTCGAAAGCCTCGAGGGCAAGAAGGGCATGCCGCGGCTGAAGCCACCGTTCCCGGCCGCCGTCGGGCTCTACGGCTGCCCGACCACGGTGAACAACGTGGAGAGCATCGCGGTCGCGCCGACCATCCTGCGACGCGGCGCCGCATGGTTCTCCGCGCTCGGGCGACCGAAGAACGCGGGTCCGAAGGTATTCTGCATTTCCGGCCACGTCGAAAAACCGTGCAATGTCGAGGAAGAGCTCGGCATCCCGCTGCGTGAGCTGATCGAGCGGTATGCGGGCGGCGTACGTGGCGGGTGGGACAACCTGCTGGGGGTGATCCCCGGCGGCGCCTCCGTGCCGGTGATCCCGAAATCCATCTGCGACACGGTGCTGATGGATTTCGACAGCCTGCGCGACGTGAAGAGCGGCCTGGGCACCGCGGCCGTGATCGTGATGGACCGTTCGACCGACATCATCCGCGCGATCGCACGCCTCTCCCGCTTCTACAAGCACGAGAGCTGCGGCCAATGCACGCCGTGCCGCGAAGGCACCGGCTGGATGATGCGGGTGATGGACCGCATGGTCGAGGGCCGCGCCGAGCCGGAAGAGATCGACACGCTCGAACAGGTGACGCGGCAGGTGGAAGGCCACACGATCTGCGCGCTCGGCGACGCGGCCGCGTGGCCGATCCAGGGCCTGATCCGGCACTTCCGCCCGGTGATGGAGGAGCGGATCGCGCACTACAAGGCCGGCCGCACCCCGCGCCCGATGCCGTTGGCGGCGGAGTGAGCGCATGGTGAAAGTCACCGTCGACGGCATCGAAGTCGAGGTGCCGCCTGGCTCCAACGTGCTGCAGGCATGCGAGGCGGCGGGCAAGGAGATTCCACGCTTCTGCTATCACGAGCGCCTGTCGGTGGCCGGCAACTGCCGCATGTGCCTCGTCGAGATCGAGAAGGCGCCGCCGAAGCCCTTCGCCTCGTGCGCCTATCCGGTCGCCGACGGCATGGTGGTGCACACCGAGACGCCGATGGTGCGCGCGGCGCGGCGCGGGGTGATGGAATTCCTGCTGATCAACCACCCGCTCGACTGCCCGATCTGCGACCAGGGCGGCGAATGCGACCTGCAGGACCAGGCGCTCGGCTACGGCATGGACCACTCCCGCTATGCCGAGAACAAGCGCGCCGTGAAAGACAAGTATCTCGGCCCGTTGGTGAAGACGGTGATGACGCGGTGCATCCACTGCACGCGTTGCATCCGCTTCGCCGCCGAGGTTGCCGGGGTGCCGGAGCTGGGTGCCACCTCGCGCGGCGAAAGCATGGAGGTCGGCACTTACGTGGAGCGCGCGCTGACCACGGAGCTTTCGGGCAATCTGATCGACATCTGCCCGGTGGGCGCGCTGACCTCCAAGCCCTACGCCTTCATCGCGCGGTCGTGGGAGCTGAAGAAGACCGATAGCATCGACGTGCTCGACGCAATCGGCGCGAACATCCGCATCGACAGCCGCGGGCCGGAAGTGCTGCGCATCTTGCCGCGCGTGAACGACGACGTGAACGAGGAGTGGCTGGCGGACAAGTCGCGCTTCTCGCTTGACGGGCTGAAGCGGCGCCGGCTCGATGCCTGCTGGGTGCGCCGCGACGGCCGGCTGCACCGTGCGAGCTGGGCGGAGGCGTTCGACGCCATCGCCGCGCGGCTGCAAGGATTGCCCGGCGCACGGATCGGTGCGCTCGCCGGTAACCTTGCGGATGCCGAGAGCATGCTGGCGCTGAAGGACCTTTTGGCCTCGCTCGGGTCGTTCAATCTCGACTGCCGGCAGGACGGCGCGGCGGTGGATGTGTCGCGGCGCGATTTCTACACCTTCAACAGCGGCATTGCGGGTGTTGACGAGGCGGACGCACTGCTGCTGATCGGCAGCAACCCCCGCCGCGAGGCGCCGCTCCTCAACGCGCGCATCCGCAAGCGTTGGCTCGCCGGCCGCTTCCCGGTCGCGGCGATCGGTCCGCACGGCGATCTCACCTACGAAGTTGCCTGGCTCGGCGACTCGCCGCGGCTGCTGCTGGACGACGCACAGGCATTCGGGGCGACGCTTCGCGCGGCCAAGCGGCCGATGCTGATCCTGGGGCAGGGCGCCCTCGCGCGGCCGGACGGCGACGCGGTGCTGGCGGCGGCATGGCGGCTCGCCGGCGCGGTCGGGGCCCTCGCAGACGACTGGCACGGGTTCAACGTGCTGCATACCGCGGCCGCGCGCGTCGGTGCGCTTGACCTGCGGTTCCTGCCCGGGCCGGGCGGCAAGGACGTCGCGGCCATGGTCGGTGGCGGGGTCGATCTGCTCTGGCTGCTCGGCGCGGACGAGTTCGACGCGGCCCGCATCCCGCCCGACGTGTTCGTGGTCTATCAGGGCCATCATGGCGACCGCGGTGCCGCGCGCGCCGACGTGATCCTGCCGGGGGCCGCGTATACCGAGAAGAATGCGACCTATGTGAACACGGAAGGACGGGTGCAGCGCGGCTTTCTCGCTGTCAACCCGCCTGGCGAGGCGCGCGAGGATTGGAAGATCCTGCGAGCCTTCAGCGAGCGGATCGGGCGCCAGCTTCCCTACGACGACCTCGGTGCCCTGCGCGCGCGGCTTGAGCAGCTCAACGCGGTGTTCGGCCGGCCCGACATTCTGCCGCGCTTCGGGGCGTCCGACATGACGGCGCCGGCCGGTGACCCGGCGGCGATCACCGATACGCCGCTGCGCTACGCGATCGCCGACTACTATCAGACCGACCCGATCAGCCGGGCGAGCCCGACCATGGCCGAGTGCAGCGCGCTCTACACCGCGCCGCTGGCGACCGCGGCGGAGTAGGGCATGGCTGGGTTCTTCGCGACCGATTTCGGCATCCTGATCCTGACCGTCCTCAAGGCGCTGGCGATCATCGTGCCGGTGCTGATCGGCATGGCGTACCTGACGCTGGCCGAGCGCAAGGTGCTGGCGGCGGTACAGCTACGCAAAGGGCCGAACGTTGTCGGCCCGTTCGGCATGCTGCAGCCCTTCGCCGACGCCGTGAAGATGCTGATGAAGGAGACGGTGGTCCCGGCCGGCGCAAACCGCCTGCTGTTCCTGATGGCGCCGATGCTCACCTTCGGCCTCGCAGTGATCGCGTGGGCGGTGATCCCGGTCAATGACGGGTGGGCCATCGCCAACATCAATGTCGGCATTCTCTACCTGTTCGCGATCAGTTCGCTCGGCGTCTACGGCGTTATCATTGCAGGCTGGGCCAGCAACTCGAAATACGCGTTCCTGGGTGCGCTGCGCAGTGCCGCACAGATGGTTTCCTACGAGGTCTCGATCGGCTTCGTGATCGTCAGCGTGCTGCTGTGCGTCGGCAGCCTCAATCTCAACGACATCGTACTTGCACAGCGGCATATCTGGTTCGCGATCCCGCTGCTGCCGATGTTCGTGGTGTTCTTCATCTCCGCGCTGGCCGAGACCAACCGCTCGCCCTTCGACCTGCCGGAAGGCGAAAGCGAGATCGTTGCCGGGTTCTTCGTCGAGTACAGCGCCATGGCGTTCGCGCTGTTCTATCTCGGCGAATATACGAACATGATCCTGATGAGCGCGCTGACCACGATCCTGTTCCTCGGTGGCTGGCTTGCGCCGTTCGGGGTGGTGCCGTTCACCTGGATCCCGGGGCCGCTGTGGTTCATCGCGAAGATCGTGCTGTGTCTGACCGTGTTCATCTGGGTGCGGGCAACGTTCCCGCGCTATCGCTATGACCAGCTCATGCGGCTCGGCTGGAAGGTGTTCCTGCCGCTGTCGCTGGCCTGGCTCATCATCACGGCGGGTGCGCTGATGCTGTTCGGGTGGCTGCCACGTGCGGCGTAACTCGCGAATGGGGGGCTGAGGCATGGCGTTCCTCGACCGCACCGCACGCAGCCTGCTGCTCGGCGAGTTGTTCGCCGGCATGGCGCTGACGCTGCGCTTTGCCTTCCGCCGCAAGGCGACGATCAACTATCCGTTCGAGAAAGGGCCGGTCGGTCCCCGCTTCCGCGGCGAGCACGCGCTGCGCCGCTATCCGAACGGCGAGGAGCGGTGCATCGCCTGCAAGCTCTGCGAGGCGATCTGCCCCGCCCAGGCGATCACCATCGAGGCCGAGCCGCGCGAGGACGGGTCGCGCCGTACCACGCGCTACGACATCGACATGACGAAGTGCATCTACTGCGGCCTCTGCGAGGAAGCCTGCCCGGTGGATGCGATCGTCGAAGGACCGAATTTCGAGTTCGCGACCGAGACGCGCGAGGAACTGCTCTACGACAAGGCGAAACTCCTGGAGAACGGCGACCGCTGGGAGGCGGAGATCGCCCGACGCCTGGAACTGGACGCCCCGTATCGCTGAGATGAACTGCTGAGATGACCGGGATTCCATCGGCCAGGGGGCGCGGATGATCGCAGCCATCGCCTTCTACGTGTTCGCGATCATCATGCTGATTTCCGCCGCGATGGTGGTCAGCGCCCGCAATCCCGTCCACTCGGTCCTGTTCCTGATCCTCACCTTCTTCAACGCGGCCGGCCTGTTCCTGCTGACCGGCGCCGAGTTTCTCACGATGATCCTTGTGATCGTCTATGTCGGCGCCGTCGCCGTGCTGTTTCTGTTCGTCGTGATGATGCTCGACATCAACTTCGCCGAACTGCGCTCCGGCTTTCAGCGCTACTTGCCGGTGGGGCTGGCGATCGGCACGGTGCTGCTGATCGAGCTGGCGCTGGTCGTCGGCGGGTGGGAGGTCGCGCCGCAGGCGGGTGCGCTGCGCTACGCCCCGACGGCCGCCGGCATGTCCAACACGGCGCAGCTCGGGCGGCTGATCTATACCGACTACATCTTCCTGTTCCAGGCCGCGGGCCTCGTGCTGCTGGTGGCGATGATCGGCGCGATCGTGCTCACGCTGCGCGACCGCAAGACGTCCCGACACCAGGTGATCGCCGTGCAAACCGCGCGCACGGCGCAGGCGACATTGGAACTCGTGGATGTGCCGCTTGGCGCGGGCATTGCGACCCTCGGCATACGGCGGCCGCTGCCCGAGCCGGTTGCCGCCGAGCCCGAGCACGACGCGCATGCGCACGCTGACGCCGGGGGACACTGAGGATGCTGCCGGTCGCCCTCTCGCACTATCTCATCGTCGCTGCACTGCTGCTCGTGCTCGGCGTCTTCGGGATCTTCCTGAATCGCAAGAACGTCATCATCATCCTCATGTCGGTCGAGCTCATCCTGCTCGCCGCCAACCTCAACCTGGTGGCCTTCAGTGCCGTGCTGCACGACATGGTCGGGCAGGTGTTCGTGATGTTCACGCTCACCGTTGCGGCCGCCGAAGCCGCGATCGGCCTCGCGATCGTGGTGATCTATTTCCGCAACCGCGGCTCGATTCAGGTCGAGGACGTGAACCTGATGAAGGGTTGAGCCGATGCTGTTCGCAATCGCCGTTTTCGCCCCGCTGGTCGGCTGCACCGTCGCCGGGCTGTTCGGCAAGGCGATCGGCGACCGCGCGGCCCAGGCGGTGACGATCCTCTGCATGCTGCTGGCGTCGGCCTGCGGCGTCGCGTCGTTCATCGACATTGCCTTCCAGGGTGCGCCGAGCGGCGTGGTCAGCCTGGGCACCTGGATCCAGGCCGGCTCGTTCGAGGTCAGCTGGGCGCTGCGCTACGATCCGCTGTCCGCGATTATGGTCGCGATGGTGACCGTGGTCGCGACGCTGATCCACATCTACAGCATCGGCTACATGGTGCACGATGAGAACCACACCATCTGGCGGTTCTTCAGCTACCTGAGCCTGTTCAGCTTCGCCATGCTGATGCTGGTGACCGCCGACAATCTCGTGCAGCTGTTCTTCGGCTGGGAGGGCGTCGGGCTCGCCTCGTACCTGCTGATCGGCTACTGGTACTACCGGCCGAGCGCGTGCGCCGCGGCGATCAAGGCATTCGTGGTCAACCGGATCGGCGACCTCGGGTTCGCGCTTGGCATCGCGCTGGTGTTCTTCCTGTTCGGCTCGGTCGAGTTCGACACTATCTTCGGCGCCGTCGGCGCCCATATGAACGCGGCCTATCACCTGTTCGGCACCGAATTTCGTGCGTACGAGGTGATCGCCATCCTGCTGTTCTGCGGGGCGATGGGAAAGTCGGCGCAGATCGGCCTGCATGTCTGGCTGCCCGACGCGATGGAAGGCCCGACGCCGGTCTCGGCGCTGATCCATGCGGCGACGATGGTGACCGCGGGCGTGTTCCTGGTGGCGCGGTTCTCGCCGGTGATGGACTTCGCGCCCGGGGCGCTCACCTTCATCACCTTCATCGGCGGCACGACGGCGCTGTTCGCCGCCACCATCGGCTGCGTGCAGAACGACATCAAGCGGGTGATCGCCTATTCCACGTGCTCGCAGCTCGGCTACATGTTCGTCGCCGCCGGCGTGGGCGCCTATCAGGCGTCGATCTTCCACCTGCTGACGCATGCCTTCTTCAAGGCGCTGCTGTTCCTGTCCGCCGGCTCGGTGATTCATGCGATGTCCGACGAGCAGGACATGCGCCACATGGGCGGGCTCGCGCGACTGATCCCACTCACCTACGCGGTCATGTGGGCGGGCAGCCTGGCGCTTGGCGGGATCTTCCCGTTCGCCGGCTACTATTCGAAGGATGCGATCATCGAGGCGGCGTGGGCCGCCGGCACCGGCATCGGCCAGTACGGGTTCTGGTGCACGCTGATCGCCGCATTCCTCACCGCCTTCTACACGTGGCGGCTTCTGTTCATGACCTTCCACGGCAAGCCCCGCGCCGATCACCACGTGCTGGAGCATGTGCATGAGAGCCCGCCGGTCATGACCGGGCCGCTGGTCGTGCTGGCGATCGGCGCGCTGATTGCCGGCTTCTCGCTGCGCAACCTGCTGATCGGGCCGGAGTGGCGCGCCTTCTGGGGCGGCTCGATCCGCGTTGCGCCGACCAACCACGTGCTTCAGGACATGGAATCGCTGCCCGCGATCGTGTCGCACGCGCCGCTCGTCTTCGGGCTGCTCGGCATCGCGGTCGCAGCGTGGTTCTATCTGATCACGCCGGCGCTTCCCGGCCGGCTTGCCGCCGCCTTCCCGGCGGGGTACCGCTTCCTTCTCAACAAGTGGTATTTCGACGAGCTGTACGACGCGGTGATCGTTCGGCCATACCGTGCGCTGGCGCGTGTGCTGTGGCAGGTGGGTGACACTGCGATCATCGACGGCGTGCCGAACGGACTCGCCGCGCTGACCGAAGGCGGGTCGGCGCGCGTGGTGCGGCTGCAGACCGGCTCGATGGCGGTCTATGCATTTGCCATGTTGATCGGCCTTGTCGTGCTGGTCAGCATCTTCCTGCTGTTCCTCCGGTGATCGCATGAACGCCGCCGGCTTCCCCGTTCTTTCGCTGATCACCTGGCTGCCGCTGCTTGGCGGCCTGGTGATCATGTCCATCCGCGGCGACGAGGAGACGGTCGCCGCGAACGCCCGGTGGACGGCGCTCTGGACCAGCCTCATCGTGCTCGCGCTCTCCCTCGTGCTCTGGGCGCGCTACGACGAGGCCGATCCGGGCTTCCAGTTCGTGGAGAGCGTCGCCTGGCTGCCGGACTGGGGGATCACCTATCACATGGGCGTGGACGGCATCTCCGTGCTGTTCGTGCTGCTCTCCACCGTGCTTACGCCGATCTGCATCCTGGCGAGTTGGGAGTCGGTCAAGGTTCGCGTGCGCGAGTACATGCTCGCGTTCCTGATCCTCGAGACGATGATGGTGGGCATGTTCTGTGCCCTCGACTTCCTCGTCTTCTACATGTTCTTCGAGGGCGTGCTTATCCCGATGTATCTCATCATCGGGGTCTGGGGCGGACCGCGGCGGGTCTACGCCGCGATCAAGTTCTTCCTGTTCACGCTGACCGGCTCGGTGCTGATGCTGCTGGCGCTGCTGGCGATGTGGTACCAGGCCGGCACGACGGACATCACGGTGCTGCTGCACACGACCTTCCCGCAGGCGATGCAGGTCTGGCTGTTCCTCGCCTTCCTCGCCTCGTTCGCAGTCAAGGTCCCGATGTGGCCAGTGCATACCTGGCTGCCTGACGCGCATGTGGAGGCGCCGACCGCGGGCTCCGTGATCCTGGCCGGCGTGCTGCTGAAGATGGGCGCCTACGGGTTCCTGCGCTTTTCGCTGCCGATGCTGCCGCAGGCCTCGGCCGAGCTGGCGCCGCTGATGTTTGCGCTTTCGGTGGTTGCCGTCGTCTATACGTCGTTCGTGGCCTTCGCGCAGACCGACATGAAGAAGCTGATCGCCTATTCATCGGTCGCGCACATGGGCGTGGTCACGATCGGCATCTTCAGCGCCAACGTGCAGGGAATTTCGGGCGCTCTGTTCCAGATGCTCTCGCACGGGGTGGTTTCCGGCGCGCTGTTCCTGTGCGTGGGCGTGGTCTACGACCGCATGCACACGCGCGAGATCGCGCGCTATGGCGGGCTGGCTGACCGGATGCCGGTCTATGCGTTCATGTTCATGCTGTTCACCATGGCGAGCGTCGGCCTGCCGGGCACCTCGGGCTTCGTCGGCGAGTTCCTGGTCCTGGTCGGCGCGCTGGAGGTGAATTTCTGGCTCGCGCTGTTCGGCAGCCTCGGCATGATCATGGGCGCCGTCTACATGCTGTTCCTCTATCGCCGTGTCATATTCGGGCGGATCACGCGCGACGATCTGCGCGCCATCCTCGATATGTCGCCGCGGGAGATCGCGGTGTTCGCGCCGCTCGTGGTGCTGACGTTTTGGATCGGCATCTACCCGTCGAGCTTCAGCGGGTTCTGGGACGCGACGGTGAACGCGATGGCGAGCCAGCACCAGGCGGCGTTGCATGCCGGCCACGCCGACCTGAAGCTGGCCGGGGTGAGGCCGTGATGAACTGGATGGTGGCGCTGCCGGAGCTCGTGCTCGCCTGCTTCGGCATGGTGATCCTGCTGGTCGGCGTGCTGCAGCGCGGGCGGGACACGTTCCAGCTCGCCAGCATGCTCACGCTCGGGGCCTTCCTGGTCACGATCCTGCTGGTGATCGCCGGGGCCCGCGGCTTCGGCTACCACGGCCAGTTCGTCACCGACGCCTTCAGCCTGTTCGTGAACGTGCTGGTGCTGGTCGGCGCCTCACTCGCGGTGGTCGGCTCGCTCGACTACAACGAGCATGAGAACCTCCGTCGCTTCGAATTCCCGGTGCTCGTGCTGTTCGCGACGGTCGGCATGATGGTGATGGCGTCGTCGACCAACCTGATGACGCTCTATCTCGGGCTGGAGCTGCAGTCGCTGAGCATCTACGTGCTCGCCGCGTTCGCCCGCGACCAGCTCCGCTCGTCTGAGGCGGGCCTGAAGTATTTCGTGCTGGGCGCGCTTGCGTCGGGCCTGCTGCTGTACGGGATCTCGCTGGTCTACGGCTTCGCCGGCTCGATGCAGTTCGACCAGCTCGCGACGGCGCTGGCCGACCCGGCACATGCCTCGCCCGGCCTGATCGTCGGCATCGTCTTCATCATCGTCGGCCTCGCGTTCAAGATTTCCGCGGTGCCGTTCCATATGTGGGCGCCGGACGTCTATGAGGGCGCGCCCACGCCGGTGACGCTGCTCATGGCGACGGCGCCAAAGGTGGCGGCGATGGCGCTGCTGGTGCGCACAATGGCGACGCCGTTCGGCCACCTGCTCCAGCAATGGCAGCAGCTCATCGTCCTGATCTCGATTGTCTCGATGCTGCTGGGCGCTTTCGGTGCGATCGGGCAGCGCAACATCAAGCGCCTGATGGCCTATTCGTCGATCGGCCATGTCGGCTACATCCTGATCGGGCTCGCCGCCGGCAACACGGTGGGCGTGCGTGGCGTGCTGATCTATCTCGTCACGTATGTCTTCACGAGTGCCGGCGCGTTCGCATGCATCCTGGCGATGCGCCGACGTGGCACGATGCTGGAGCAGATTTCCGATCTGGGTGGTCTCGGGCGGCGCGACCCGACGCTCGCGCTGTGGATGACGGTATTCATGTTCAGCATGGCCGGCATTCCGCCCTTCTCGGGCTTCTGGGGCAAATACTTCATCTTCACCGCGGCAGTGCAGAGCGGGCTGTGGGCCCTCGCGGTGATCGGTGTGCTGACGAGCGTGGTCGGCGCGTACTACTACATCCGTGTCATCAAGGTGATGTACTTCGACACGCCGGAGGAGGCGTTCGATCCGCGGCCGGCGTCGCTGTCGACGCTGGCGGCCGCGACCGGGCTGTTTACCACGTTGTTCTTTGTCTTTCCCGCGCCGATCGTGGGCGCCGCCAACGCGGCCGCGCGGGCCCTGTTCGGATGAGCCCGCTCCGCCAGGACGACTGGCGGCTCACGATTCACGAGGTTCTGCCCTCCACCTCCGACCATTGCCGCGCCCTCGCGGCGGCGGGAGAGGCGGAAGGGGCCTGCGCCCTGGCGCTCCGCCAGACCGCCGGGCGCGGCAGCCGTGGAAGGGACTGGCAGTCGGGCGAGGGTAATCTGCATCTGTCGGTGCTGCTGCGCCCCGGCGGCGCAGCGCGGCATGCGGGGCAGTGGTCGCTGCTGGCTGCCGTCGCCCTGGCCGACGCGCTGATGCCGCTGCTGCCGGAACCCGGTCTGCTGACGCTGAAATGGCCTAATGATGTGCGGCTGGGCGGGCGCAAGCTGGCAGGTGTATTGCTGGACAGCGCCGCCGATGCCGGCGGCGCGCTGGCTTGGCTCGTGATCGGCTTCGGCGTGAACCTGGCAGCCGCGCCGCGCTTGCCGGGCGTGGAGGTCGCCGCGCTGGCGGAGGTCGTCCATCCCCCCGCCCCCGAGGCGCTCGCGCCGCTGTTGCTGGGCGCGCTCGGCATCTGGCGGCAGCGGTTCGCGGCCGAGGGGTTCGGCGCGGTGCGGGAGGCGTGGCTGGCACGCGGGCCGGCGCCGGGAAGCCCGGTGACCCTGCGTGTCGCAGGGCGCGTCCTGAGCGGGACCTTTGCCGGCCTTGCCGCGGACGGCGGCCTGCGCATGGCGACCGAAGGGCGGGTGCAGACGTTCGCAACCGGAGAAGTGCTGGGCTGAGCGCCCGGCCATGCGGGAGAAGCAAGGCGATGCTGCTCGTGATCGACGCCGGCAACACCAACATCGTCGTAGCGGTGCATGACGGAAGCGGCTGGCGCGGCAACTGGCGCATCGCGACCGAGGCGCAGCGTACCTCCGACCAATACGCGGTCTGGCTCCTCAGCCTGCTTGACCTCGTCGGGCTCAAGCGCGCCGACGTGAACGCGGCCGTGATCGGGACGGTGGTGCCGGCGGCGCTGTATCACCTGCGGCGACTGGTGCGTGACTGGTTCCAGGTCGAGCCGCTGGTGGCGCGGTCGGTTCTCGACTGGGGGTTCCCGATCGGCGTGGACAACCCGGAGGAGGTCGGGGCCGACCGCCTGCTCAATGCGCTCGCGGCGCATCAGCGCTACCACGGGCCGCTGGTGGTAATCGATTTCGGCACCGCCACGACCTTCGACGTGGTGGCGAAGGACGGCGCCTATCTCGGCGGCGTGATCGCGCCGGGCATCAACCTCTCGATCGAAGCACTGCACCAAGCTGCCGCCCGCCTGCCGCGCATCGGCATCGGCCGGCCGCAGATGGTCATCGGGCGCAACACGGTCGCCGCCATGCAGTCCGGCGTCTACTGGGGCTATGTTGCAATGATCGAGGGAATGGTGGCGCGCATTCAGGCCGAGTTCGGCACCCGGCTGAAAGTGATCGCCACCGGCGGACTCGCGCCGCTGCTGGCCGAGGGCACGACCGTGATCGAGCGCATCGACCCCGACCTCACGCTGGAGGGGCTGCGCCTGTTGGCGGAGCGCAATCCGGCGCCCACATTTCAGCGCGACCGGCACCGGCCGGCCGAGAGCGACTGACATCCAGGGCGGCGACACCGGGCACGCTGGCTGGCGACGCGGGCGGACAGAGGGATCCAATTTAAGCGATGGACGCGGCGAGCGGCGACCTGACGTTCCTGCCCCTGGGCGGGACCGGCGAGATCGGCATGAACCTTAACCTGTACCGCACCGCCGGGCGTTGGCTCGCGGTGGATTGCGGGATCGGCTTCGGCGGCGCCGAGTTGCCGGAGGTGGACGTGATGATGCCCGACCCGGGCTTCATCGCGGAGCGGCGGGACCGGCTGGTGGGGCTCGTCATCACCCATGCCCATGAGGACCATCTGGGCGCGGTGCCGTGGCTGTGGCGTGCGCTTCGGTGCCCGATCTATGCGACCCCGTTCGCGGCCGCCGTGCTGCGCCGCAAGCTCGCCGAGACGCAGCTTCTTGCCGAAGTGCCGCTGCACGTCATCCCGCCCGGCGCGCGGGTAACGGTTGGCCCGTTCGACCTGCAGCTGCTGCGGGTCGCCCATTCCACGCCCGAATCGCAGGCGCTCGTCATCCGCACCGCCGCAGGCACAGTCCTGCACACCGGCGATTGGAAGCTCGACCCCGACCCGCTGGTCGGCCCGCCGACGGACGAGGCGGCCTTCGCCGCACTCGGCGAGGCGGGAGTGCTGGCGATGATCGGCGATTCGACGAACGCGCTGGTCGAAGGCCATTCGGGCTCCGAGGCGGATGTCCGCCGCACCCTGACCTCGGTGATTCGCGGCCTCCACGGACGCGTCGCCGTGACCTGCTTCGCCAGCAACGTTGCCCGGGTCGAGAGCGTGGCGATGGCCGCGCGCGCGGCGGGGCGCAGCGTGGCGCTGGTCGGCCGCTCGCTGCGCAACCTCGCCGCGGCGGCGCGCGAATGCGGCTATCTGACCCACCTGCCGCCCTTCGCGACCGAGGACGAGGCGAACGACATCCCGGACGAGAACCTGCTGATCCTGGTCACCGGCAGCCAGGGCGAGCCGCGCAGCGCGCTGGCCCGCATCGCCATGGACACCCACCCCCGCATCGAGCTGGGCGAGGGCGACACCGTGGTGTTCAGCAGCCGCATGATCCCGGGCAACGAGCGGGCGATCGGCGCGGTCCAGGACAATCTGGTGCGCCGCGGCGTGCAGTTGATGACCGACGAGGACCACATGGTCCACGTCTCCGGCCATCCGGCCCGCGACGAGCTGCGCAAGCTGTACAAGCTGGTCCGCCCGCGCTTCACCGTGCCGGTGCACGGCGAATGGCGCCACCTGTCCGCCCATGCCGCCCTGGCGCAGGAGGCGCAGGTCACCCCCATCCTGATCGAGGACGGCGATATCCTGCGCCTCTCCCCCGGCCGGCCGGAGGTGACCGACAGCGCCCCGGTGGGCCGCCTGGTGCTGGATGGCGGCAGGCTGGTGCCGCTGCAAGGCGGCGTGATGGGCGCGCGGCGGCGGATGCTGTACAACGGCGTCGTCATCGCCTCGCTGGCCGTGGACGAGTCCGGCCGCCTGCTCGGCACCCCCAAGGTCAGCGCCCCCGGCCTGTTCGAGCCGGAGGATCCGCAGACCGGCCGCTTGGCCGCCGATCTGGCCCAGGCGATCGCCGACCTGCCGCTCGCCCTGCGGCGCGAGGACGCGGCACTGGCCGACGCCGCCCGTGCCGCGCTGCGCCGCGCGCTGGGC
>JAFKFJ010000256.1 GCA_017307335.1 Alphaproteobacteria bacterium
CCGGTGACGGCGATTCCTCGAGCGACGAGGACCTGTAGTACGCCGGGCGCGATTCCGCGACCGGCTTGACGCGTCCAGCCAGGAGGAAGCATGTCCGACACCACGAAGCCGGGAAGAATCGTCATCCACAACAATGCCATCGGCAGTCTCAATCCAAAGGGCCACAAGATCAGGATCACCATTGACGACGGCTACAAGTCGCCAAAACCGTTCGAGCTGCCCTACGGGCAGGCTGTCCGGTACGAACCCCGAAAGAGCGTCGTCAAGTTCAAGGCCGAATCGCTGACACCCGGGCTTGGAAAGTACTTCCAGAAGGCGAAGTGGACGACAGAATTCGCATCCTCCAAAACCGACACGCATTACTATGTCATTGAGTCCGAGCATAATTTCGGGCTCGACTGGCGTACCCGCTGGGGAAGCCTGGGTCTTTGACGGTACGCCGCCTCGGCATTCCCAGCACCTCGGCCGACTGCAGCACGCTCGGGCGGACGCCTTCATGCCGGGAGCCCGCCCGACACGGTCTCCTTCTGCCTACAACTGCGTCACTCTGGCGCCAGACGGAAATCCTTGCCCTCGGGCAGCGTCTGCCCGCCATCGACGACGATGGTCGTGCCCGTGATGTAGGCGGCCTCGTCCGACGCCAGGAACAGCACTGCGTCCGCCACGTCGCGCGGCGTGCCGAGGCGGCCGAGGGGCACCGCTTCCTCCATGCTGCGGATGAACGCCGCGCTGCGCTGCTGTTGCATCCCTTCGGTCAGGATGTTGCCCGGCTCCACGCCGTTGACGGTGATGTTGTGGGCCGAGAACTCCAGCGCCGCTGCCTTGATGAAGCCGACTATGCCCGCCTTGGATGCCGAATAGTGACCATGCCCCGGGCTGGTGACGCGGGGGCCGGTGATGGAGGAGGTGAACACCATCCTCCCGTAGTGCTTCGCCTTCATGTGCGGCAGGGCGGCGCGCGCGATCAGGAACGTACCGCGGAGGTTGACGGCGAGCACTGCGTCCCACTCCTCCGGTGCGATGTCCTCGATCAGCGACCACGGGAAGATGCCGGCGTTCTGCACCACGATGTGCAGATCGCCATACGCTGAGAGTGCGGTCGCCACCGCCCGTTCAGCATCCGCGAGCCGGGAGATGTCGGTCGCGACGAAGCGGCCGCCCAGGCGCTCGGCCGTGGCCGCGCCGGCCGCCGTCTCGATGTCGGCGATGACCAGCCGCGCGCCCTCCTCGCGGAAACGCTCGGCGATGGCGGCGCCGATGCCGCGCGCGGCACCGACGATCAGCGCAACTTTGCCTTCGAGACGTCCGGTCATGTCAATCTCTGCCTGATCTGAAGTTGGACGGCGTCGAGCAGCATCGCCGCGAGCACAACGCCACCCGAGAGCGTCGGCGCATACGGCGCCGGCAGCCCCATCAGGTTGATGGCCGTCCTGATCGACGAGCGCAAGAGCACGCCGACAGGCACGCCCGGCAGCCCACTCGTCTTCACCGACAGGGGCTATGCGCATGTCATCATCGCCCGGCGGGGCATGGGGCGCTCGGGCGGCAAGGACGCGGTCCAACTCAACGACACGGGCGTGGCAGACCACGCCAGGGTGATCCAATGGGCCGCAACACGGCCCCGGTGCGACGGGCAGGTGGTACTGTCCGGCGCGTCCGCGCGCGGCGTCTGACCAGCTCCCACGGGCTGCTCCGCCGCTTGCCCGATCGAAACGGGCGAGCATTTCAGAGTTCCCAACACCGTCTCTTGACCGCGGTGAACGCTGCCAGGAGCATGACTGACTGTGGAATAGTTGTGGCTGGGGCAGATCAAGAAGATGGAGAATCCTTCGAGAGGACAAAATTCGATGATGGTCTCCGGCAAAGTTGAATGGAAGGCGAGTGCCCTGGCTCTTCTGTTGATGGCGGTCGGCTGTGGGATCTGCGGTGCAAGTTTTGCGGGCCGCTCGTCAGATCCGGGAATCCCGGTGAGCTTCAAAAATAGTCCCTGCCCCGCCGACCAGGCAAAGGCGCTGGCGAGCCTCAACGCAGTTTGCGGAACGCTGACGGTTCCGGCGAAGCGCCGCGAGCCCACGGTGGGCAAAGTTCAATTGCCGGTGGTGATCGTTCCCGCAAAGGCGCAGCCGCCGGAACCCGACCCGGTCGTCTGCATGGCCGGCGGCCCGGGGGCCAACGCCATCGCGCAAGCGCAAGACCTCGTCAACATGGGCCTCAACGAGAAGCGCGACCTCATCATCATGAACCAGCGCGGGGTCGCCTACACCGTGCCCAATCTCGCGTGCCCCGAGCTCGATATGACTTTTGCCGCGGCGATCGCGCTGCCTTACGACTCACCGGTCGCCGAGACCAGGCATGTGGCCGCGACCAAAGCGTGCCGCGATCGCCTCGTCGCCCACGGCGTCGATCTAAGCGCATTCAACACGCGCGAGAATGCGGCCGATTTTGCCGACCTGCGCAAGGCGCTGAAGCTGAAGCAGTGGAATGTGTACGGATTGTCCTACGGCACCGAACTCGCACTCAGCTTGATGCGCGACCATCCCGAGGGCATCCGCAGCATGATCATTGACGCGGTCCTGCCCCCCAGCGCGGTGAGCCTGGGATGGACGTGGACCAACGCCAACGAGGCCATCAGCAACATCTTCCGCGCGTGCGCCGATCAGCCGGTCTGCGCCGCGAAGTATGGCGATCTGAGAACGCGGTTTGCCGCCGAGGTACAGAAGCTGGAAGCCGATCCGCTGAGCTTGACGGTGCAGGTCCCGGGCACGGAGACGAACACGAAGGTGGTGCTGGACGGCGGCGCGATCGTCAACTGGCTGGGTTCGCTTCCTGATCCGGTCGTGCCAATAACGTCGATTCCCGCGGCAATCGACGGATTGATCCGGGGACAGCCGACGCAAATCGCCGAGGCACGGGCCGTCGCGGCTCACCCCGGCGCAACAGGAGCCGTCGGCTACGGTCTCATGTACGGCGTGATCTGCAGCGAGTGGGTGCCGTTCGAGCCCGCCTCGCAAATTCTCGTGCAGGGCCGACTGGCCTTCCCGGCCTATCCGCAAAGTGTCGTGTCCCAGCCAATCGGGCTGCCGTTCATGACGGAGGACTGCGCGGTGTGGGGCGTTCCGCGCGCCCCGGCCGCAGTGCGCCAGGTCACGATCAGCACGATCCCTAGCCTCTTACTGAACGCAAGCTTCGACGGAAAGAGTGCCCCTCAGTGGGGTATCTATGCCGCCGGTACTCTGCAGAACTCCACGACGGTCACCGTTCCCGGCTCGGGGCATGGCGCGCTGTTCGGGATCCAGATGCCGCCTGACGCACCGGCCAGGGCGTGCACGCGAAGCGTCGTCGCGTCGTTCCTCGCGCAGCCGGAGCACCCGGATACGCGCTGCGCGACGTCGTTGACGGTGCCGCCGTTCGCAACCCAGTAGTCCGGCTCTTCTGCGGCCCGATCAACGACCCGAGCATGCTTGCACGGCGGGCGAAGGTCTCGAAGCTGATTGATTTCGAAGGGATTGACCTTGCCCCCAACAGGCCCTCGCTCATAACCAGACTCCGTTCCTCTTCCTCGAAAGGGTAGTCGTCGGCGACAGCGAAATCCGCCTCCCTGGCCCCACCGAAGCGATCGCTCAGGCCGCTCGTACCGGAGGATCTACCCCGCCGGGACCAGTGCCCAGTTTTGCTCCGAGAGTGGCGTCCCGTAGGGGATTCGAACCCCTGTTGCCGCCGTGAGAGGGCGGTGTCCTGGGCCTCTAGACGAACGGGACACGAGGCGACGCGCGTCTTCTAGGCACATCGCCGCGCGGCATCAAGCGGTCAGCGCGCCAGCGAGGCGCGCGCGACGACCCGGCCGTTGCGCAGGTCCAGCACCACCACACGGTCGGGGCCGGCGCCCTGCAGCGAGACCGCAAGATGCTCGGCATTCGCCGACACGCCGGTGATCCGGGTTCCCGCCGGCTCATCCAGCGTTGCCGCCACCGGCGCCGCGGGGCCGCCGCGGCCGCCCATGCGCGTCACCAGCGTGCCCACCAACACCGCGAATCCGGCAACAATCATGATGCCCATGATCACGACCGCAGCCTTCAACGCCGCCATCACCCTCTCCCCGTCCCACCGCATCCGCGCTAACCGCTGCCCATGGCCGAGGCAAGCCCCCGTCCCACCGACATCACCGCCGACGCGGACGCCGCCGGGCAGCGGGTGGACCGGTTTCTGGCGGCAGCGAGCGGGCTCACCAGGGCGCGGGTGAAGACGCTGATCGAGCAGGGGCACGCTCGGCGCGACGGCCGCGCGCTCACCGCCCCGGCCGAGCCGGTGCGGGCCGGCAGTCGCTATGTGCTTTCCCCGCCGCCGCCCGTCCCCGCGACGCCGCACGCCGAGACGATCCCGCTTGCCATCCTCCACGAGGACGCCGACCTGCTGGTGCTGGACAAGCCCGCCGGCCTGGTCGTGCACCCCGCGCCGGGCAACGAGACCGGCACCCTGGTCAACGCCCTGCTGGCGCATTGCGGCGATGCGCTGCCGGGGATCGGGGGCGAGCGGCGGCCCGGGATCGTCCATCGGCTGGACAAGGACACCTCCGGCCTGATGGTGGTCGCCAAATCCGAGGCCGCGTTGGCCGCGCTGGGGGCGGATTTCGCGGCGCGGCGGATCGACCGGGCCTATCTCGCCCTGGTCTGGGGCCTGCCCAGTCCGGCCACCGGCGAGATCGCGGGGGCGATCGGGCGCGACCCGCGCGAGCGCAAACGCATGGCCCTGCGGACCAGCGGCGGCAAGCCGGCGCTCACGCGCTACCGCACGCTCGCCACCCACGGGACGGCCGTGGCGCTGCTGGAATGCCGGCTCGCCACCGGGCGGACGCATCAGATCCGCGTCCATCTCGCGAGCCGCGGCCATCCGCTGGTGGGCGACCCGGTCTACCTGCGCCGCATCCCTGCCCCCGCGCGCATGCTGGCCGAGCCGCGGCGCAGCGCCCTGCTCGACTTCCCGCGCCAGGCGCTGCACGCGGCCGAACTGGGCTTCACCCACCCACGAACCGGCGCGCGCCTGCATTTTCGCCGCCCGCCACCGCCGGACCTCGCGGCCCTGCTGGCCTCACTCGGCATGGATCCGGCGAAAGCGGACCTACTCAGTACGAATTCTTGACGGCAGCCACATACCGTTCTATACCGTGCCTGCGAACGGCGAGCGCCTGGTGCCGCCCGCCATAACCGCCCGGTCTCTGGCCGCCATTCCGGGGCCTCCACCGGGGCGTTTCCTTCACCCCCGCACCTGCGGTCGCCGCCTTCGGGCGGCGCGCCGGGAAACCGGCCGGCCCCATTCGCCGTATTGGGTATGCAGTCTGCCGGAGCCGACGAAAGGAGCCTGCCGTGGCCTCTGCCGTCATCAATATCGCACCCGAGGGCAACCTCTCGCGCTATCTGCAGGAGATCCGCAAGTTCCCGATGCTCTCCGCCGAGGAAGAGCTGGAACTCTCCCGCCGGTGGCGCGACCACCAGGATATGGAGGCGGCGCATAAGCTCGTCACCTCCCATCTGCGTCTCGTCGCCAAGATCGCCATGGGCTACCGCGGCTATGGGCTGCCGGTTGGCGAACTCATCAGCGAAGGCAACGTAGGCATGATGCAGGCGGTCAAGCGCTTCGACCCCGACCGCGGCTTCCGCCTCGCCACCTACGCGATGTGGTGGATCCGTGCCGCAATCCAGGAGTACATCCTGCATAGCTGGTCGCTCGTGAAGATGGGCACCACCGCGGCGCAGAAGAAGCTGTTCTTCAACCTGCGCCGGCTGAAGGGCCAGATGCAGGCGATCGAGGACGGCGACCTGCAGCCCGAGCAGGTGGCGAAGATCGCCCACGCGCTGGACGTGCCGGAGCAGGACGTGATCAGCATGAACCGCCGCCTGGCGGCGCCCGATCACAGCCTGAACGCGCCGGTGCGCGCCGACAGCGAGGGCGAGTGGCAGGACTGGCTGGTCGACGACACCGAGAGCCAGGAAACCGCGATCGCCGAGCGCGAGGAGATGACTGGGCGCAAGGCGCTGTTGAACAATGCGCTGAAGACGCTGAACGAGCGCGAGCGCCACATCCTGATCGAGCGGCGGCTGAAGGATAATCCGACCACGCTCGAAGAACTGTCGCAGCAATACGGAATCTCGCGCGAGCGGGTGCGCCAGATCGAGGTGCGCGCGTTCGAGAAGCTGCAGAAGGCGATGCACGCGCAGGTCGCCGAGCGCCGGCGGGCCGCCGCCGCCGCGAGTGTCGAAGCGCGCGCCTGAGCCCGCGCCTGAGCCCAGGGCCTACCTGCCGCCGACCCGCCATCCCGCGTCATGGTCCCCCATGACGCGGGTGCCGCGGCTCAATCCTTGGCGGGGCTCGCAGCGTAGCCCTGTCTGATCGCCATCGCCCGAGAAATAGCAGGAACCCTTCCGCGGGCTCTTCGGCGCATTGCCGCTGAGGTACGGGACGCGGTCGAAGCAACGGCGTACGGCACCGGCCGACACCCGGATGTTCACGCTCCTGCGATCGATGCGGGCCGGGATGAGCGTCTCGCGACGCTTGCTTTTGGCCTGAACGGCCCCTCAATCTGATGCGGAAGCTGTGGGGGGAGGCATCAGTGCTGGCGGATTCGCCATCCGGCACCGCGGTGTTGATTGCGCCTTGTCCCTCCAATATGGCGCGGCCTCCGGACGGGCGTCCCAGGTGATCCGGCCGCCGTCATGCGCGCCTTTCCTGCAGTCCGCCAACGCGACCGGCGACATCACCGTCGCCGGTTGATGCCTGCATGAGTCACGTCGGCTTCCGCTGTGTGGTCAGAGTCTGAGCAACGTAGAGGACGCATTGTTATGAATGACGAAGCGCCGCCTAGATCGCTTGGCCGCCGCGAGATGTTTCTCCGCGGCACCGCGCTCGCCGCGGTCGCCGGCATTGCCGCGAGTGCCCCGCTGCGGGCCGCCCGGGCGCAGACGAACGAACGCAAGCCCAACATCCTCGTCATCATGGGCGACGATGTCGGCTGGTTCAACATCGGCGCCTATCACCAGGGCATCATGTCCGGGAAGACGCCCAACCTCGACAAGCTCGCTGCCGAGGGCATGCGCTTCACCGACTACTATGCGGAGGCGAGCTGCACGGCGGGCCGCGCGAACTTCATCACCGGCGAACTGCCCCTGCGCACCGGCCTGACCACGGTGGGCCAGGCCGGTGCCGATGTCGGCATTCCCGACCAGGCGGTGACGCTCGCCACGGTGCTCAAGTCGCTCGGCTATGCCACCGGCCAGTTCGGCAAGAACCATCTCGGCGACCTCAACAAGTACCTGCCGACCGTGCACGGCTTCGACGAGTTCTTCGGCTACCTCTATCACCTGGACGCGATGTCGGACCCCTACTGGTTCGACTACCCGCAGGACTGGATCGACAAGACCGGCCCGCGCAACCTCGTGCACTCCTGGGCGACCGACGCGGACGATCCGACCGAGCAGCCGCGCTGGGGGCGCGTGGGCAAGCAGCGCATCGTCGATGAGGGCCCGCTCGCGCCGTTCCCGAACATGGAGGGGGTGCAGAACTGGCAGAAGGGCCGCGAAGCCAAGTACAATATGGAGACGTTCGACGAAGTTCTCGTCACGCACAGCAGGCGCTTCATGGATGACGCGAAGCAGGCGGGCAAGCCGTTCTTCCTCTGGCACAACACCACGCGCATGCACGTGTTCACCTATCTCTCGCCGAAATACCAGGCGATGATGAACAGCGAGAGCAACTACAACGTCGAAGAAGCCGGCATGGCGCAGCTCGACGACAGCGTCGGCGCTCTGCTGCAGCACCTCGAA
The DNA here is from genome assembly GCA_017307335.1 of Alphaproteobacteria bacterium. GTDB lineage: Bacteria > Pseudomonadota > Alphaproteobacteria > Acetobacterales > Acetobacteraceae > JAFKFJ01. Next base: position 7,815 of record JAFKFJ010000256.1, read on the forward strand.
GAGATCGGCGAGGCCGAGAACACCATCGTCATCTTCACCACCGACAACGGCGCCGAGGTGTTCACCTGGCCCGACGGCGGAATGACGCCGTTCCGCGCCACCAAGGGCACCGTGTTCGAGGGCGGGTTCCGGGTTCCGGCGATCATCCGCTGGCCCGGGAAGATCAAGCCCGGCACGGTTGAGAACGGCATCTTCTCCGGCCTTGACTGGCTGCCCACGCTCGCCGCCGCGGCAGGCGCCCCGGACATCAAGGACCAGTTGCTGAAGGGCGTAAAACTCGGCGACCGCACCTACAAGAATCATCTCGACGGCTACAACCAGCTCGACCTGCTGCTGGGGCACGGGCCGTCCGCGCGGCACGAGATCTTCTATTTCGGCGGCCCCCATCTGGGCGCGTTGCGCGTGGACGATTTCAAGTTCATCTTCTTCCAACAGCCATATGGCTGGCCGGGCGAAAAGGTCACGACCGACATGCCAACCATCGTCAACCTCCGCCAGGACCCGTTCGAACGAACACCGTCGATCCGGGGTGAGAACCTCAACAACCTCGGCGGCGGCTACATGAACGACTTCTATGCCCGGGAGTTCTGGCGCTTCGTCCAGGTGCAGCAGACGGTCGCGGCGCTGGCGGCGACCGCCATCGACTACCCGCCGATGCAGGCGCCGGCCTCATTCAATCTCGAGGCGGTGAAACGACAAATTCAGGAGACGATGCGCGCACACGAAGGGCAGTAGCGACGGTGCCGGTGGTCGCGCCGCCGTTCGCGGCGCGACCACCGGCCTGCTGCTGCCGACACGAACATCAGACGACGGAAGCGCCATGCTGACACGACGCGATCTGATGCCCGCGCTCGCCGCCGCCGTCGCACTGGGCACCGTGGGCGCCGCGCGGCCGTCCGCCGCGCAGACCGCGCGGCCGCTGGCATCGTGGAACGAGGGACCGGCAAAGCAGCGGCTCCTCGACTTCATCCACGCCACCACCGATCGCGCGAGCGCGCAGTTCGTGCCCCCCGAGGGGCGCATCGCCACGTTCGACCAGGACGGCACGCTCTGGGTCGAGCACCCGATATACACCCAGGTCGTGTACTGCCTGGAGCGGGTGCCGGCGGTGGTCGCGAAGCGGCCGGAGCTGAAGCAGGCCGAGCCGTTCCGAACGGTGCTCTCCGGCGACCGCGCGGCCATCGCGAAGCTGAGCCTGCGTGACCTGGAGACGATCCTCGCCGCCACGCTGACCGGCATGACCATCGAAGCGTTCCAGGCGGAGGTGGCGGAATGGCTCGCCCACGCGCGGCACCCGCGCTGGGGGCGCCCTTACACCGACCTCGTCTATCAGCCCATGCTCGAAGTCATGGAGCTGTTCCGCGCCGGCGGCTACCGGACCTATATCGTGACCGGCGGCGGCCAGGACTTTGTGCGCGTCTATTCGCAACGCGTCTACGGCATTCCGCCGGAGCAGGTCGTCGGCAGCGCGGGCGGCACCCGCTTCATGATGGAGGGCGAGGGCCGCCCGGTGCTGATCAAGGAGCCGCGGCTGCTGCTCAACGACGATCATGCCGGCAAGCCCGAAGGCATCCACCTCATCATCGGTCGCCGGCCCCGCGCCGCGTTCGGCAATTCCGGCGGCGATCAGGAGATGCTGGAATACACCACCCTCAACGCGGGTGCGCGCCTCGGCATGCTGGTGCTGCATGACGACGCGATGCGCGAATACGCCTACGGTCCGGCGCGCGGGCTGCCGCCGACGCATGTCGGCACGTTCGGCGCCGCGCTCGATGCCGAGGCCACGCGCCGCGGCTGGACCATCATCAGCATGAAGCGCGACTGGCGGCGCATCTTCCCGTTCGACACGTAGCGCACGGCTGGCGAAGCGGCGTCGCTGCCTTCACCAGTCGTGGCGTTCAGTGATCCAGCTCGATCGGGAACGGCACCCAGCGTCGGCCCTTCTGAGCCAGGATCAGCAGCGCGGCGTAGTGCCGCTGCTCATGCGCGGTCGCATCCAGCAGCAGCTCCAGCTCGTGCGGCGTACTCACCGGCACGTCGCGGACGCGCTCGATCACGTCGCCGGGCGCGATGTTCGCGAGTGCCGCGGCACTCTTCGGGGTCACGGCGGTGACCACCACACCCTTCACTTCGGGGGAGAGGCCGAACCGGGCACGCATTGCCTCGCTCATCTCGGCGAAGGTCATGCCCGGATTGCCGGGCGTGGCCATGACCATGCCATCCTCACGCATCCGCCCCATCGAGGCCATCGCGCGCTTTGGATCGTTCCAAAGCTCGGCCACGGGAACGTCCACCGTCCGCTCCACGCCGTCGCGCACCAGCACGACGGGCAGTGACGTGCCGCTCGGCGAGCTCGCGATCAACCGCGCCACGGCCCGCATGTCGGACGCGTCCTGCGCACCGACGCGCAGGATGATGTCGCCCACGCGCACCTTGTCCGCCGCCGGCCCTTTCGCATCCACGAAGGTCACGATGGCGCCGCTCACCGTGGTCACGCCGAACGCCCTCGCAAGCTCCGGCGTGAGCGCCTGCGCGTCCACGCCCACCCAGCCGCCGCTCACCTTCCCGGTCTTCAGGAACTGGTCGATGACGAAATGCGCGTCGTTGATCGGCATGGCGAAGCCAAGCCCGATCGAGCCGGTGTTGCCGGGCGAGGAATACAGGCCGGTGGTAATGCCGATCACCTGGCCGGCCATGTTGAACATGGCGCCGCCGGAGTTGCCGTGGTTCAGCGCGGCATCGGTCTGGATGAAGTTATCGTATGGCGTCTCGCGAATGTCGCGGTTCAGGGCGCTGACCACGCCCTGGCTGACCGACTCGCCGATGCCGAGCGGATTGCCGATCAGGATCACCCGATCCCCGACATGCACCGTGTCACTGTTGCCCAGTTTGACCACCGGCAGCGGCACCCCGGCATCCACCTTCAGCAGTGCCAGATCGATGCGGTCGCTGACGTAGAGCACCTTCCCCTTCATCGGCGCGAACGTCGGGACGTCGACGGCGATCTCGTCGGCGCCCTTGATGACGTGCTTGTTGGTCACGATGATGCCGGAAGGCTCGATGATGAAACCCGAGCCGGAGAAGAACATCCGTCCGCTCGGCGTCTGCGCGATGGTCTGGATCGCCACCACGGCCGGCAGCAGCGGTGCCACCTGGGCCGCCAGCGCCGGGCTCAGGTCGGCGATCGGCCCATGCTCCTCCGCGATCGCCGGCGGTGGCGGCAGGCACGCGAGCGCGGCCGCGCATGCGGCCGCGAGCACGACGGAATATCTGCAACGCATCAACTGGCCCTCACCGTTACGCCACGCCGGGTCTCTGCCCGGTCGCCTGTTCCGCGTCAGCGATCCGACTGGATCGGCAGCGTCACCCAATGCGTCCCGCGCGCGGCATGGACCAGCATTGCGGCGTAGTGCATGTCGTGTGCGGCGATGGTCTTCAGCGCCGCCTGCACGTCCTCGGGCGTGGTCACCGTCTGCCCGCGCACCGCGAGGATGACGTCGCCGGGCGCGATCTTCTCCTGTGCCGCGGCGCTGCTGGGCGTCACCGTCGTCACCAGGACACCCGTCTGGTCCGGCTGCAGCCCGAACTTCGCGCGATTCTCATCGGTGATCGCCGCCAGCGTCATGCCGGGGTCAGACGGCGTCGCCGACATCATCGAGCCTTCGGGCATCCGCCCCAGCATCGCCATCGCGCGCTTCGGGTCGTTGTACATCTCGCCGACGGGCACCATGATCGTCTTCTCGACGCCGTCGCGCAGCAGCACCACCGGCAGTGCTGCGCCCGTCACCTGCTGCGCGATCAGGCGCGCCACCGCGCGCGTGTCGCTCGCGTCCTGGTCGCCCACCTTCAGCACCACGTCGCCGATCAGGATCTTGCCCGCGGCGGGTCCCTTCGGATCGACATAGGAGACAACGGCGCCGATCGGCTCCTTCATCCCAAAGCCCGCCGCAAGCTGCGGGGTCATGCGCTGCGCGTCCACGCCCACCCAGCCGCCGCGGACCTTTCCGGTCTTCAGGAACTGGTTGATGATGAACTTCGCGTCGTTGATCGGCATGGCGAAGCCGAGCCCGATCGAGCCGGTATTGCCGGGCGACGAGTAGAGGCCGGTGCTGATCCCGACCACCTGTCCCGCGGGGTTGATCATCACGCCGCCGGAGTTGCCATGGTTCAGCGCGGCGTCGGTCTGGATGAAGTTGTCATACGGCGTTTCGCGAATGTCGCGATTGAGCGCGCTGACCACACCTTCGCTGACCGACTCGCCGATGCCGAGCGGATTGCCGATCAGCGCGATGCGATCGCCGATCTTCACCGTATCGCTGTTGCCGAGCTTGACCACCGGCAGCGGCGTGCCGGCAGCCACCTTCAGCAGTGCGAGGTCGATCCGTTCGCTGACGTAGATTGGCTTGGCCTTGAGCGGCGGGAAATGCGGCACGTCCACCGTGATCTCGTCAGCGCCCTTGATGACGTGCTTGTTGGTCACGATGATGCCGGACGGCTCGATGATGAAGCCTGAGCCGGAGAAATACATCCGGCCCTCGGGTGTGGTGGCGATTGTCTCGATCGCGACCACGGCCGGCGCGACCTTGGCAACCACGGCCGAAAGATCGGGGAACGATTCGGCCGCGAACGCCGCCATCGGTGGCGGGAGTGCCACGATGCCACCGACAACGGCGGCGGCAAGCGCAAGAACACGGCGGCCTGGTCGCTGCATTGAAGATCTCCCCCTTTTGGCACGCGCCTGTACGGCGCTATCTCATCTGTCGTCGACGGCCCCCCGCCGTCTCGGGCGGGCCTAGCGATCGGGCCCGATCGGCAGTGTCGTCCAGTGGATTCCCCGTTCGCCCTGCACCAGCAGCGCGGCATAGGCGATCTTCTGATGCGCGATGTCCCACAGCGCGCGTTCCACGTCGGCCGGCATCCGCACGGCCCGGTGGCGCACCGCGACGATGACGTCGCCCGGCACGATCTTTTCGTTGGCCGCGGCGCTGTTCGGCTCCACCGCCGTCACCACGACGCCGGCCTGGTCGTCGCGCAGGCCGAACTTCGTTCGCAGCTTCGTGCTCATCGGCGCCAGCGTCATGCCGGGGTTGGACGGCGTGGCGGCCATCATCTCGGTTTCCATGCGTCCCAGCATCGCCATCGCACGCTTCGGGTCGTTGACCGTCTCACCCACGGTGAGGTTCACCGTGTGCCGGACGCCGTCGCGCAGCAGCACGACGGGCATGATCGCACCGGTGTCGTCGCGCACCACCAGCCGCGCCAGCGCGCGCGGGTCGCTCACGTCCTCGCCGTCGACCTGAAGGATGATGTCGCCCACGCGGATCTTGCCGCCGCCCGCGGGCCCCTTCTCATCCACCCGCGCGACGATCGCGCCGCGCGGCTCCTTCATCCCGAAGGCGACGGCAAGCTCGGGCGTGATGTGCTCGACCTCCACGCCAACCCAGCCGCCGCGCACGCGGCCGCTGCTGAGGAACTGGTCGATGACGAAGTGCGCGTCGTTGATCGGCATCGCGAAGCCGATCCCGATCGAGCCGCTGTTGCCGGGCGAGGAATAGAGGGCGGTGTTGATGCCGATCACCTCGCCGTCGAGGTTGAACATCGGGCCGCCGGAGTTGCCGTGATTGATCGCGGCGTCGGTCTGGATGAAGTTGTCGAACGGCGTCTCGCGGATGTCCCGGTTGAGCGCGCTCACCACGCCCTCGCTCAGCGATTCACCCACGCCCAGCGGGTTGCCGATGACGAGCACCGCGTCGCCGATGCGGACCTTGTCGCTGTCACCCAGCTTCAACGCCGTCAGCGGGCGGCCGGCATCGACCTTCAGCAGCGCGAGGTCGATGGCCTCGCTGATGAAGATCGGCTTTGCCTTCAGCCCGAGTGCGCCGGGCAGATCGACCATGATCTCGTCGGCGCCCTTGATCACGTGCTTGTTGGTCACGACCAGGCCGGACGGGTCGATGACGAAGCCCGAGCCTGAAAAGAACATCCGGCCGCTGGGTGTACGCGCAACCGTCCGGATCGCCGCCACCGCGGGCAGCAGGGGCGCCACGCGCTCGGCGAGCGCCGGCGGCACCTGCGCCGCGTCCGCCGGCGGCAGGCGCGCGGTCAGGATGCAGGCCGCGAGCGCGGCCGCGAGCACCAGGGGAACACCACGGAGCCCACGCATGGGAAGCGCCCTCCTCCTCGGCCGCAGAACCGATGCCGTCCTCTCCGGCTGCGAGCCGGATCGCCGATGCGCAGCCGAACCCGTTGTCCAGCATGGCGGCGGGTTTGCGCAAGCAGCAAGCGCACCGGCGGCCAATATCAGGACTGCCCAGATCACGACTGCCCATAGCATGACTGCCCATAGCACGACTGATCGAGTGGCATGCCGAAGGGCGCCGCCAGCGCACACAGACGTAGCGCGGCACTAGAGCATGATGACCGGAGGCGGAACCGCCGGAGGTCTGAATCATGCACTCAAATCAAAGACCTGGAACGGGTTGAGTGAGCGCGAGCGAACTCGTCCCGTTCTAGGGCGTCGGCGGCTCGGCGGCCGGCAGGCCCCACTCCTCCTCCAGCCGCCGCCGCTCGGCGCGCAGCTTCGCGCCGCGCGCACGGGCGCGGGCCTCGATTGCGAGGCCGGCCACGAACGGCGCAAGTTCGCTCAGCAGCCACCCGGCAGCCTGCGCCGCCCAGGCGACCGCGAGGGTCGCGAGATCCGCGGCCGTCGCCAGCGCCGTCTCCATCCCGTGGCCGGTGAGCCAGAGAGTCGCCATCGGCTGTACCGTTGCGGCGAGGCCGCATAGCAGCATCGGCCGTGCGGTCGGCCGGTCAGGAGCGCGGTCGAGCACCCACGCGAGCCCCGCCGGCGCCAGCAGCAGCCCGGCGAGCACGGCCGTCGGGGTGGCGAGCGTGATGACGGCGCCGCAGGCGAGCCCGCCGAGCCAGAGCCCGGAACCGCGGCCCCGCGCCTTCACCTGCCCGCTCATGCCAGCAGCGCCGCCATCGTCGCCACGGCCAGCGCGGCGATGCCGCCTGCGGCCGCCACCTCCTGCCCCAGCGCCCGGGCCGCCGTCGCGCGCTGCGCACCACCGGCGGCGAGGGCGGCGAGTTGTCCGTCGATCCGCCCGGCGACGGCCAGCGCGTCACGCAGTTCCGCTGCATCCGCCTCGCGCGCGGCACGATCGTCGAGCACGGCGAGCAGGGCGCCGAGGTCGCCGCTGCCGGCCGCCTCCTCCAGCGCCTTCTGCTTGGCGATGCGGCGGGTGCGCCCGCGAAACGCCTCCAGCGCCGGCCGCGCGGCGCCGGCAAGGGCCGCGGCCAGATGCGGCAGCGGGCCGGCATGGGTGCGCGCCTGCAGCTTCGCCAGCACGCGCACCTGCTCGAGAATGCCCCGCTCCGGCGCCATGCCGTCGGCGAGGCCGGCGAGTTCCCCCTCCTGCCGCGCATCCTGGCGGGCGGCGAGGAAGGCGACGATCTCGGCGTCGAGCGGCGCCGGGCCGAGCTGCTTCGCCTGCGCGGCTGCCTCCAGCGCCGGTAGCAGGTCCGCCGCGCGGACCACCAACTGCCCGCCGAGGGCGGGGCTGCGGCAGGCGAGCAGGGCGTTGAGTTCGTAGCGCAGCCGCGCCCGTCCGCCGACCCAGCCGCGCCGCACCAGCAGCGCGCGCTGGGCACGCGCCTGTTGGCGCAGCGGCCCCGGCTCGTCGGCGTCACCCTGAGCGGCGGCCCAGGCCCCGAGCCCCTCGGCCGCGACCAGCCCCGTGAGTGTCTGGCCGGCACCGCCTTCCGCATCCGCCTCCGTCGCGTGGCCGGCGAGCGCGGCGCCGAGGCCGTCCGGCCAGATCGCGACCCCGCCCCAGCACGGCGGCGCCAGTGGGTCGAGCAGGGCGACGCTGCGCATGGCCAGCAGCCGGTCGGCCTGCGCGTCCTCGCCGGCGCCCTCGGCCACACGGCGGCGCAACAGTTCCTCGACCCGCGCGGCGAGCGTCGCGTCCTCCAGCCCCCGCCGCAGCCAGTGGTCGACGACGCCCTTGCGCATCAGCCGCGCGGCAGCCAGCGGCTCCCGCGCGATCCCGTAGGCCAGCATGCGGGCATCCCAGGCGACCAATCCCGGCAGTTCCAGCGGCCGCTGCGCGCGATGCGCCTGCCGCGCCGCCACCCGGCGGGTGCGCGCGACGGCAGGGTCGGCGAGCAGCGCCGGGGCGGGCCGCTGCTGCGGCTCCTCGGCCAGCATCGCGCGCGCGAGGTCGGTGAGGCCGGGCGGCAGCCGCGCGTCCTGGGTCAGCGCCGCGAAGCTGCCGAACTCCAGCTTGCGGCGGATCACCTCCTCCTCCGCGAGCCCGGCCCACGGCATGCGCCCGAGCGCCAGGGCGACCATGACGACGCCGAGAGCATAGACATCGTCGGCGATGCTGCCCTCGCCCCGCCCGGCCGGCAGGCACATGGCGACATAGGGCGGCTCGAACGCCGCCGGCTGCATCAGGGCGGGGGGTGCCGCCCAGGCGCAGCCGAGCACGACCGCCCCCGCCGGGGTCCGAAACAGGTTGCCGGGCCGGATCGCGCGATGGGTGAGCCCGTGGGCACGTAGATGCTCGAGCGCCAGCGCCGCCGGGCGCAGCAGCCAGGCGAGCAGTTCCGCCTCGGTCCATGGGCGAATGCCGGCGGTGCCGTCCGGCCATAGCGGCGGACCGGGCGGTGCCGGGCAGACGACGAACCAGCCGGGCCGCCCCCCCGGTCCCGGCGCGGGTCCGTGGCCGAGCGGCGCGAGCAGGCCGGGGTCGGTCGGTGTCAGCGCCGTCAGGGCGGCGGCACGCGGCGGCGCCTCGGGCCGCGTCAGCACCGCCATCAGCCCGTCGCGCCCCGATAGCCGGTCGAGCGCCGCGTAGGCCGGCAGCCCGCCGCCCGCACCGGCCAGCGGGCGGGCGAGATCGACCGCGAACCGCCCGCCGATCACGCTCTCCACCGGCGCGGCGGAGGCGGCCGGTAGCGCCGCAGCGCGGCCAGACGGCGATCCGCTCATGCCCCTAAGCCTAGGGGGGCGATCCTGAACGCGGGGTAAAGCCCGGTCGGCGGCCGAATTCAGTCCGCGAAGGGGTCGCGCACCAGGATCGTGTCGTCGCGCTCCGGGCTGGTGGAGACCAGCGTCACCGGCGCCTCGACCAATTCTTCAATCCGCTTGATGTATTTAATCGCAGCCGCCGGCAGCGCGGCGAAGCTGCGCGCGCCTTGCGTGCTCTCCTGCCAGCCGGGCAGCGTCTCATAGACCGGCTCCGCCGCCGCCTGGGCGCGCGGGGTGGGCGGCAGGTGCCGGTGCTCGGTGCCGCCGATGCGGTAGCCGACGCCGATCCGCAATTCCTCCAGCCCGTCGAGCACGTCGAGCTTGGTGAGCACCAGGCCGTCGATGCCGCCCACCTTCACCGCCTGGCGCACCAGCGCCGCGTCGAACCAGCCGCAGCGCCGCCGCCGCCCGGTGACGGTGCCGAACTCATGCCCGCGGTCGCCCAGCAACTGCCCGGTCGCGTCCAGCAGCTCGGTGGGAAACGGCCCGGCGCCGACCCGCGTCGC
>JAFKFJ010000149.1 GCA_017307335.1 Alphaproteobacteria bacterium
CGTGACCCAGACGATCGCGTGCCAGTCGAAGGTGTTCGGGTCGTCGAACGCGGCCAGGCCGGTGCTGATCTCCACGCCCTCGCGGAAGTTGGACTGATAGACGATGTCGGTCGCGGCGCCGAACGGCACCGCATTCTTCACGCCGGGAAAGTCGATGGAGTAGATGTATGGGAGATAGGGCACCGTTACTTTCGGCGTCAGGCATTCGTCGTCGTTGGAATTGTCGTCGCCCTTGTTCGGCCCCTCGTGCAGAAAGCGCGTCCAGGTGCCGCCGTCGTGCAGGAAGGCCGCGGTCTCGCGCACCCGCTTGATGTCGTAGCTGGCACCGGGCGCGTCGTCGTTCAGGTAGGCGCGCAGCTCCATCCCGTTGGTGAAGCTGCCCGGGCCGTAGCCGTGGCTGTCCAGCCCGAGGGCGGCGGGGCACAGCGCGCAGCAATTGTCGGCGGCGGTGGTGCCGCCGTCCTGGTTGTGGAACTCCCACCCGTTCACGCTCGGCGTGCGATGGATGGTGCGCGCGTCCCCCGGCTCGGCGGCGTGGACGAGTTCGTGCAGCAGTACCCGCATGCCCTCGCGGCTGTCGGGGCGGAACTGCCGGGCGCCGAAGAACACCGCGTGCCCGGCGGTGAAGGCGCGGGCGTGCCATGCATCGGCCAGCCCCGCCGCTTCCCCCGGATAGATGCGCACGCGCGAAAGATCGTGGCCCAGCACCGGCTCCACCCGCCCGCGCAGGTCGGCGTCCAGCGGGCGGCCGGCGCCGAAACGGGCGGTGAGCGCGGGTGCGGCATCATGCGCGGCCGCGGGCAGCGGGCGCAGGGATTGTGTTGCGGAAGCAGCGGTTGCGGGTGCCGCCAGCGCGCCCAGCATTGCTTCCGCCCGCGCATCGGCGCGCTGCTCGGCCGGCTCGGCCGGCGTGCTGAGGCGCCATGCCGGCGGCGTAACGTGGCGGACACGCCCCCCGGAGGGTGGCAGCCCCGCGGTTGGCGGCCCCGAAGGTCGAAGCTTGGGCGGCGCGGCGGCTCTCATCGCGAACGCAACGCTATGGTGCGCGCACACATGCCGGCAAGAGCCGAGATCGCGCAAGGACATTCACGGCTGTTGTCTCAAAGCAATCTCTCGCATATCCTGGGACATGCTCACAGAATAGTGCGCCTGCCCACGTATTCGTCGCCAAGTTGCAAGCGATGATGCGTGACCAGGAACAGACGCACGAGAATTTTCTCTGCGACGCTGCTCAAAATGATGGACGTCCATTAAGTTTTCGTCCATATTCTTATCGCAATCCTGGCGCACAACGCGAAACGGGCTGACGGCCCGCAAAGCGAGATTGTCAGGCGGAGCGCGAAGTTTACAGAGCGATCTCGTCTGAAGACGCGAGAAAGGGCAATGCATGTACACACAACGGAGCGGCGACTTCCTCGCCGCCGCTCGGAGCGACTTTGCTGTGGAAATGGCGACCACGGCCGACGAGCTACATGAAGTGTTCCGGCTGCGCTATCAGATCTACTGTCTGGAGCGAGGTTTTGAGGAAGGGTCGAACGGCCTGGAGTTCGACGAGCACGATTCCTTCTCGCGTCATATCGTTCTGCGTCACCTTCCGACCGGGCTCGCCATCGGCACGGTGCGGCTGGTGGTCCCGCGGCTGCAGGGGCCGGGTGCGCGGATGCCGATGGAGGAGGTGGCCGACGCGCCGCGCCTGCGCGCGCTGCCCCGTGCCGGCATCGCCGAGGTCTCGCGTTTCGCGCTGTCGAAAGTGCTGCGTGCCCAAAGCGCCTCGCTGGGCAGCCTCGCCCGCCTCGGCCTCGTCCGCGGCCTGGTGCAGGTCAGCGCGAAGCTGAACATCAGCCACTGGTGCGCGCTGATGGAGCCGAAGCTGCTGCGCCTGCTCGCCACCACCGCCATCCATTTCCAGCCCGTGGGGCTGATGGTGGAGCATCACGGCCTGCGCCAGCCCTGCTTCACCCCGCTCGACGGCATGCTCGCCCAGGTGCGCGCCGAGCGCCCGGAAATCTGGAATTTCCTCACCGACGCCGGCCGGCTGTGGCAGGCAGCGCCGGAGGCCGTGGCGGCATAAGGCCGCCGGCCCGGCGCCCGCCCGACGCCGCTGTTGCCTCCACCCCGCCACGATGGAAATGCTGGCCGCACACAGCTGGCGGCCAGGGCATCCCATGGTGGTTTTCGAACTCGTCATCGCGCTGCTTCTCGCCGGCGCGCTGCTGTTCGTCTGGTCGCAGCGCGCGGGCGTGCCGTATCCCGCGCTGCTTGCCGTGGCCGGCGCCGCGGCGGCGTTCATTCCCGGCGCGCCCACGGTCACGCTCGACCCCGAGCTGGCGCTGGTGCTGTTCGTGGCGCCGACGCTGCTCGATGCGGCGTTCGACGCCTCGCCGCGCGACATGCGCGACAACTGGATCTCCATCGGCGCGCTCGCGGTGCTGGTGGTGGCAGCGACCGTCGCCGCGGTCGCGGTCGTGGCACACGCGATGGTGCCGGCGCTGCCGTGGGCGGCGGCGGTGGCGCTCGGCGCGGTGGTGGCGCCGCCCGATGCCTCGGCGGCGACGGCGGTGCTGCGGCAGTTGCGCCCGCCGCACCGGCTGCTGGTGATCCTGGAAGGCGAGAGCCTTTGGAACGACGCGACCGCCCTGCTCGCCTACCGCGCGGCGGTGGGCGTTGCGGCGGGGGATGCCCTGTCCGGCTGGAATATCACCGCCGCCGCCCTGGTCGCGGCCGGCGGCGGCGGGCTGCTGGGCTGGGTGCTGGCGCGGCTGTGGCTGCGCCTGCCCTGGCGGCGGGCGGAAATCCCGGTCGCGGTGCTGGCGCAGTTCCTCGGCACCTTCGCGGTCTGGCTGCTCGCCGACCGGCTCGGCGTCTCCGCCATCATCACCGTCGTCGTCTACGCGATGACGCTCGCGCGGGGGGCGCCCTCGCGCGTCGGCGCGCGGCACCGCATCGCCAGCTACGCGGTGTGGGAGGTGGCGGTCTTCGTGCTCAACGTGCTCGCCTTCGTGCTGATCGGGCTGCAACTGAAGGCGATCGCGGGCCGGCTCGACAGCGGGCTGGGGTTCTTCGCCGGCGTTGCCGCCGCCGTCTGCGTGACGGTGATCGTGGTGCGCATGGCCTGGGTCACGGCGCAGGTCGCCGTGGTGCGCTGGCGCGCCCGGCGCTTCCGGCCGCGCCCCGCCGCGGCGTCGCGGCG
>JAFKFJ010000257.1 GCA_017307335.1 Alphaproteobacteria bacterium
CGCGACTCCAGCATCCGGTCGATCATGTCCTCCACCACCGCCATCCGCTTCGCCGTCTCGCCCGCCGGCCCGCGCAGGCGCCCTGCTCGCCCCGGTGCTGCCGCAGAAGCGCGCCTTCGTCGTCACCGACGAGACGGTGGCCCCCCTGCACCTCCCGGCGCTGCTCGCGGGCCTGGCGGAGACGGGAATCGAGTCGACGCCGCTGCGCGTGCCGGCGGGCGAGACGGCGAAGCGGATGGCGGTGCTGGAGGACATGATCGACCGGATGCTGGAGTCGCGGGTGGAGCGGCAGACCGCGGTGATCGCGCTCGGCGGCGGCGTGGTCGGCGACCTCGCCGGCTTTGCCGCCGCCGTCACGCTGCGCGGCCTGCCGTTCGTGCAGGTGCCGACCACGCTGCTCGCCCAGGTCGACAGCGCCGTGGGCGGCAAGACCGGGATCAATGCGCGCCAGGGCAAGACCCTGATCGGCGATGCCGGGTTCTTCAGATGGTGCGAGGCCAACGGCGCCCAACTGGTCGGCGGCGACCGGGCGGCGCAGGCGGAGGCGGTGGTGCGCGCCTGCGCCTTCAAGTCCGGCGTGGTCGGCGCCGACAAGCGGGACGAGCAGCCCTCCGCCGGGCGCGCCCTGCTCAATCTCGGCCACACATTCGGCCACGCGCTGGAGACCGAGCTGGGCTTCGGCGCCATCCTGCACGGCGAGGCGGTGGCGATCGGGCTCGGCCTCGCCTTCGGCCTCTCAGCGCGCCTCGGCTACTGCGCCGAGGCCGAGGCGGCGCGGGTGGTGCGGCACGTGGCCGCGGTCGGCCTGCCGGCGGAACTCGCGGATCTCGGCCGCACCTTCTCGGCCGAGCGGCTGCTCGGCCACATGCGGCGCGACAAGAAAACACGGGAGGGGCGGCTGACCTTCGTGCTCGCGCGCGGCATCGGCGCTGCCTTCACCGCGCGCGACGTGCCGGAGATCGCGGTCGTGGACCTGCTGCGCGGCGCGGGCTGCGCCGCCTAGGCGGCCCTAGGCCGCCTCGCGCTTGGCGCGGGCGCGCTCGATCCGCCGCTTCAGTACCCGCGCCACCTCCGGCAGCCGCCGGTCGGGGGTGCCGAGCAGGAAGGCGTCGATGCCGCCGTTGCGCTCGATGATGCGGATCGCCCGCGTCGACAGGCGCAGCGAGACCGAGAAGCCCAGCGCGTCGGACAGCAGCGAGGCTTCCTGCAGGTTGGGCAGGAAGCGCCGGCGGGTGTGGTTGTTGGCGTGGCTGACGTTGTTGCCGGTCAGCACGCCCTTGCCGGTGATCTGGCAGCGGCGCGACATGGGAGCGACCCTCGGAGACGACGGAAGGCCGGGCTTATGGCGAAGTGCGGCCGCCCGGTCAAGAGCCGACCGGCCGGGACGCGGGTGGGCTCAGCCCTTCACGGCGCCCAGCGAAAGCCCGCGCGCGAGATAACGCTGCACGATGAAATAGAGGATCACCGGCGGCACGATGCCGATCACCGTGTTCACGCCGGCGAGGTTGAAGTCCACGCCGCGCGTGGAGCGCGAGGCCAGCACCAGGGCCGAGAACGTCGCCGCGTCCTGGGAGGCGAGGGCTGAGGCGAACAGCGCCTCGTTCCAGCTGAACGCCATCACCAGCACCGCGACCACCACCAGCCCGTCGAGCGAGAGCGGCAGCGCGATCTTCCAGAACACCTGCCACGCGGTCGCGCCCTCGACCTTCGCCGCGTCCTCCACCTCCACGCTCACGTCGCGGAAGATGTCGCGCATGATGACGACGACGAAGGCCAGGTTGAAGGTGGAGTAGCAGAGAATGAGGCCGGTCCAGGTGTCGATCAGCCGCAGCGCCACCAGCAGCAGGTAGAACGGCACCAGCACCACCGCCGGCGGCAGCACGCGCTGGGAGAGGAACCAGAGGGTGATGTCATTGGCGCCGATCGGGAAGGTGAAGCGCGCCAGGCTGTAGGCCGCGGGCACGCCGAGGATCAGCACGAAGACGGTGGTGCCGAGGCTGACCACGAGACTGCTGATCAGCGCGCGCGTGACCTGCGGGTCGGCCAGCACGTCGCGCCACGCATCGAAGCTCGGCGTGAAGTTCACGAACGGGATGATCGCGGAGGGATCGAAGGTCTGCGTCAGCGTCTTGATGGAGTTGACGATCGCCCACAGGAACGGGACCAGGGTGAAGATCGACGCCGCCAGCAGCAGCAGGATCACCGTCGCGCGCGCCGCGAAGGAGGCGCGGACCCAGAGGACGTTTTTCATGGCGGGACGGCCCTGCTGCTGCGCATCACGCCAGCCGCTTGCGCATCTGCTGGAAGAACACGGCGAGAATCGCCGAGACGATGACGAGGAAGACAATCCCCATCGCCGAGCCCTTGCCGAAGTCGAAGAACTGGATGGTGACGAGGTAGACGGTGGCGCTCACCACCTCCGTGCTGGTGCCCGGCCCGCCGGTGGTGAGCGCATAGGGGATCGCGAACACCTTCAGGCATTCCACGGTGCGCAGCAGAATGGCGATCGAGGTGACCGGCCAGGCGAGCGGGATCGCCAGCCGCCACATCACCTGCCAATGGTTGCGCGCGTCGAGCAGCGCGGCGTCGTAGAGGTCGCTCGCGATGCCGGCGAGGCCCGCCAGCACGATCAGGAAGATGAAGCACGTCCAGCGCCAGACATCGAGCACGATCGCCGCCGCGATGCCGCCCCACACGCTCGACAGCCATGGCACGTCGATGCCGATCTTCGCGAGCAGCACCGCGACCACGCCGCCCTGCGAGCTGAACATGGTCACGCCGAGATAGCCGATCGCGACCTCCAGCGTGAACAGCGGCGCGCCGATGATGGTGCGGAAGCCGCGCGCGCCGGGCGGGCCGAGATGCACCAGCCACGCCGCCAGGAACCCCAGCACCACTTCCACCGGCACCGAGACCACGACATAGATCGCGGTCACCATCACGCTGTGCCAGAAGCGCGCGGAGCCCAGCACGTCGACGTAGTTGTCGAAGCCGACGAAGCCGGTGATGCCGCGTCCGAGCACGTAGGAGGCGAAGCTGTAGCGCAGCACGGCGAACAGGGGGAAGAACGTGAAGCCGACCACCCACAGCACCGCCGGCAGCAGCAGCACGTAGCGGAACACCCTGCCGTATTCCATCACCGGCGCGCGGAGTCGCGTCATGCGTTGCTGTCCTGCCGCAAGGGAAAGGCGATCCGGCCCGCGGCGCCGCGGGCCGGGCACGCTCAGGCGAACGAGGCCTGATAGAGCGCCTTCTGCTCGGCGCGGCCATAGCGGTCGGTGATCTTCTCCCACGCCGCCGCCGTCGCATCGAGCGCCTGCTTCGGCTGCATCTGCCCGCCGAGCACGGCGGAGACGTTCACATCGAGCTCGTGCCAGTATTCGGCGGTGCCGGGAATGCGCAGATACTCCTCCTGCACCGTCGCCGACAGCGTGTCGTAATAGGCCTTCAGGTACTGCACGACGTCATCGCCGTTCCAGCCCTGCTCCTGCCACTCCGCCACGCTGCTGGAGCCGACCGGCGGCAGGAACTCGTAGCGCATGCCCGGCTGCACGCCGGTCCAGCCGTGGCTCGCGTTGAAGAACGCGTTCTTGCGGTTGGCCATGAAGGCGAGGAAGTCGTAGGTCGCCTCCTGCTTCTTCGAGTGCTGCGAGATCACGCAGTGCCAGGTGCCGCCGTTGGTGTTGCCGACCTGGTTGAAATCGTACTTCTTCCACTGCCCGGTGATCGGGTTGAACGCCTCCGTCGTGCCGGGGATCGGGCAGGCGCCGATCTTGCCCTTCACCTTGGAGACCTTCGGGTCCTGCCCCAGTGTCGGCAGGTCGCCCCAGGTCGGCTCCATCGCCGCGTGCCCGGCGAGGAACAGGTCCCAGCCCTGCCCCAGCGTCCAGCTGATCTGCTCGCGCGGCCCGTTGCCGAGGAACTTCACGTAGTCCACCAGCGCCCGCAGATGCCCCTCGGAGTTGATGAGCGGCTTCATGTCGTTCGGGTTGAAGAAGAAATACCTATTGTCGGGCGAGATCACGTAGGGTGCGGCGAGCGTGAGGAAGTGGAAGAACCCCTGCTCGTTGACCTTGGCGTGCAGCGAGATGCCCCAGTCCTTCTGCCCGTCGCCGTTCCAGTCCCAGCCGGTGAAGAAGTCGGCGAGGTCGTGCATCTCCTTCATCAGCTTCGGCGGGTTGGGCAGCGCGTAGCCGTATTTCGCCTTGAACTTCGCCTGCGCCTCCTTGTTGTCGAAGGCATCCCTGCGGAAGTACAGCGCCTGCGCGTCGCCATCGAACAGCACGCCGTAGAGCTTGCCGTTCCAGGTGTACAGCTTGCGCATCGACGGCAGCCACTGGTCCGGCTCCCAGTACGGATGCTTGGGATCGGCGAGGAACTTCGACAGCTCGGCGATGTACGGCGTTTTGGGGACGAAGAAGTCGCCGTAGTACCAGCAGCCGGTCATGTAGGCGTCGTAGCGCCCGAGGCCGCTGGAGAGGTCGGAGAAGATCTGCGTGTGCAGCGTCTCGATCGGCACCTCGGCCACGTTCACACGCCCGCCGGTCTCGGATTCCCAATGCGGCACATGGTATTTCAGCCCGTCGCCCACGGTGGCCTTCAGCACCATCACGTTGATGGTCGTGCCCTTGTACGGCTTGTCGCGCAGGAACGCCGCGCGCGCGGAGGTCACGCCGCTCTCATACGGCGCCTCGGGCGCGGAGGCGAGCATCGCCGCCCGGGCCGAGCGCGCCAGCCGGGCCAGTACCGTGGCCGACAGGCCGAGCTGGAGGCCGGTACGCATGAAGTCCCGGCGGTCGATCCTGCCGCGCAGGAAGCGCGACGCGAGCCGGGCAAATTGCTCCGCTTTGTCGTCTTGCGACATTTCCGTCTCTCTCCCCAGTTCTTCTCCACGCCGGGTCGCACGCAATTGCGGCGCGCAGCCCTGGCGCGGTTTTTATCTGCGATTTTATTCGTCTCGCATTCCGCGGCCGCCGTCCGAAATCGGTTCGGCGCCCCAGTGGCAAAAATCTGTAGGCCCCGCATCAGGCCCCGTCAACCAATCGCGCGGCGCCGTGGACAAGGCACAGCCGGTGTGCATCGATTTGCCGGCAGCGCGGCACCCGCCGGGATCTTTCCGACGGCGGCAGCGGCCGGGCGCCGGGGGGAGGAACGGAATGGCCGCAGTCGAACTGAGCCATGTCGGCAAGCGTTTCGGCAACGTGGTCGCGGTGCGGGACTTCTCACTCCGCACCAGCGACGGGGAGTTCGTCGTGCTGGTCGGTCCCTCGGGCTGCGGCAAGACCTCGGCGCTGCGCATGATCGCCGGGCTCGAACTGGTCAGCGAGGGGCGCATCCGCTTCAACGACCGCGACGTGACCGACCAGCTTCCGCGCGACCGCGACGTTGCCATGGTGTTCCAGAACTACGCGCTGTTCCCGCATCTCGATGTGTTCTCCAACATCGCGTTCGGCATGCGCCTGCGCAAAGTGCCCAAGTCGGAGGTCACGGCGCGCGTGGAGCGGGTGGCGCAGACGCTGGGCATCGAGCCGTTGCTGCATCGCCGCCCGCGCGAGCTCTCAGGCGGGCAGCGCCAGCGCGTCGCCCTCGGCCGCGCCATCGTGCGCGAGCCGCAGGTGTTCCTGATGGACGAGCCGCTCTCCAACCTCGATGCGGCGCTGCGCATGGAGATGCGAGCGGAGATCATCAAGCTGCAGCGCCGCCTCGGCGTGACCACGTTCTACGTCACGCACGACCAGGTGGAAGCCCTGAGCATGGGTGACCGCATCGTCGTCATGCGCAACGGCGTCATCCAGCAGATCGGCACGCCGGCCGAACTCTATGACGGGCCGGCGAACTGCTTCGTCGCCGCCTTCATCGGCAGCCCGCCGATGAACTTCCTCGACGGTGCGGCGCAGGGGACGACGGTTGCGCTGGCCGACGAGGCGGCGACCGTGACGCTCGCCGGCCGGGCACGCGCTGCGCTCGGCAACGCGCCGGGCAGGCGCGTGCGCCTCGGCATCCGCCCGGAGCATGTCGCACTCGACGGCGCGCAGCCGGCGGGGGCGGCGTGCAGCCTGCCGGGCAGCGTGGAGGTGGTCGAATCGCTCGGCCACGCCACGCTCGTCTATGTGCGGCTGCAGTCGGAGCGGAGGCTCAACGTGCTGCTCAACGGCAAGGTCGCGCTGCGGGCGGGCGATGCGGTGCGTGCGAGCTTCGCGCCCGAGCACATCTACCTGTTCGACGCCGAGAGCGAGCAGGCGCTGCAGGGTGTGGCCGGCTGAGCCGCTGCCTCAGGCCGCCGCCTCTTCCTGCTCGCGCTGCTCGGCCTGCAGCGTCCACATATGCGCATAGACGCCGTCGCGCGCCAGGAGCTGGGCATGCGTGCCGCGCTCGGCGACGCGCCCTTCCACCAGCACGATGATCTGGTCGGCATCGACGACGGTCGAGAGTCGGTGCGCGATGGTCAGCGTCGTGCGGTTGCGCGCGATGGTGCGCAGCGCCGCCTGGATATCCTGCTCGGTGCGCGTGTCGAGCGCGCTGGTCGCCTCATCGAGAATGAGCACGCGCGGGTTCTTCAGCAGCGTGCGGGCGATGGCGACGCGCTGCTTCTCGCCGCCGGAGAGCTTCAGGCCGCGCTCGCCCACGCGGGTGTCATAGCCGTCCGGCAGGCGCAGCACGAAGTCGTGCACCTGCGCGAGCCGCGCGGCATGCTCGATCTCCTCCTGCGTGGCGTCCGGCCGGCCATAGGCGATGTTGTAGCGGATCGTGTCGTTGAACAGCACGGTGTCCTGCGGCACGACGCCGAGGGCGGCGCGCAGGCTGTCCTGCGTGACGTCGCGGATGTCGTGCCCGTCGAGCAGGATGCGCCCGCCGGTGACGTCATAGAATCGGAACAGCAGCCGGCTGATCGTGGATTTTCCGGCCCCGGTCGGTCCGACGATGGCGACCGAGCGCCCCGCCGGCACGCGCAGCGACAGGCCCTTCAGCACCTCGCGGTCGGGGCGGTAGCCGAAATGCACGTCCTCGAACGCGATCTCGCAGGCATGCTCGTGGCCCGGCGCCGGCGTGAGCACGACGGCGGTCGGCCGGTCGCGCACCTCCTCGTCGGTGCCGAGCAGGCGGAACATCTGCTCCATGTCCACCAGCCCCTGCTTGATCTCGCGATAGACGAAGCCGAGGAAGTTCAGCGGCTGATAAAGCTGCATCAGATAGGTGTTGGCGAGCACGAACTTGCCCACGGTGAGCTTGCCGCTCGCCACCTCGCCGGCCGCCATCAGCATCACCAGCGCGAGCCCGATGGCGATGATGATGGCCTGGCCGAGATTCAGCATGTTCAGCGTCACCTGGCTGCGCACCGCGGCGCGCTCGTAGCGCGCGAGCGCCTCGTCGAAGCGGCGCGCCTCGTGCGTCTCGTTGCCGAAATACTTGACCGTCTCGTAGTTCAGCAGGCTGTCGAGCGCCTTGGTCTGCGCCTCGCTCTCGATGTCGTTCATCGCGCGCCGGAACTTCACCCGCCAGTTGGTGAAGCCGAGCGTGAAGCCGATGTAGAGCGCGACGGCGACGAACGTGACCAGCGCATAGCGCCAGTCGAACAGCCGCCACAGCACCGCCGTCACCAGCCCGACTTCCAGGAACGTCGGCAGGATGTTGAACACGGCGAGGCGCAGCACGTTCTCGATGCCCTTCGTGCCGCGGTCGATCGCGCGCGAAAGGCCGCCGGTCTGCCGGTCGAGATGGAAGCGCAGCGACAGGCGGTGCATGTGCTCGAACGTGCGCAGTGCCACGCGTCGCACCGCGCGCTGCTGCACGGCGGCGAACACCGCATCGCGCAACTCGGCGAAGCCCGCGCTGGCAATGCGCAGCAGGGCGTAGGCGATGACGAGCGCCACCGGCACCGCCAGCATGCCCTGCCCCCCCTTCGGGGCCAGGGCATCGACGGCACGGGAATAGATGATCGGCACGTAGACGGTCGCGACCTTCGCGCCCACCAGGAACAGCGCCGCGATCACGACGCGCAGATGCGCGCCCACATCGCCCTTCGGCCAGAGATACGGCAGCAGCGAACCGATCGTCCGCAGCCCGGAGCGCGGCGGCGGCGGCGTAGGCGCGGCGGGTGCGATCATGCTCGGCATGTGGCATGCCGTCCCCAGATTGCAAAGCCGGATGGATGCCCTGCTCCGCCATATCGCCGCCTGCAACAACGCCGACCTGCCGGGCGCGCGGCTGCCGTTCCGCCTCGCCGGCGCGGTGGTCGGCTGGGTGCGGCCGGACCTCGCGAAGATGCTCGGGACCTTCCCGGCAATCCGGGTCGCGGATGGCGCGGTGGCGCTGGACGACACCGCGGCCTTGCCCGCAATCGTGGCGGCGTTGTGCGAGCGGGGCGTGTTCCGCTGGCGGGCGGAGGCGTTCGACGTGCGGGCGGAGCCGGATGGGCCGGTGCTCGGGCAGATGGATCGCGGCGCGCTGCCGAAATTCGGGGTGATGGCGGTCGGCGTGCACGTGAACGGGCTGGTGCTGCGCCCCGACGGGCCGTGGCTGTGGGTCGGCGAGCGCGCCGCCAACAAGTCGCTCGACCCCGGCAAGCTCGACCATATCGTGGCCGGCGGCGTGCCGGCGGGGATGACGCCGGAGGCGACGCTGATCAAGGAGGCCGGCGAGGAAGCGGCGATTCCACCCGCGCTCGCGGCCCAGGCCCTGCGCGTGGGGCGGATCGGCTATGCGATGGAGCGGGAGGAGGGTCTGCGGCGCGACCTGCTGCTCTGCTACGACCTCGTGCTGCCGGAGGCGTTCGTGCCCGTTGCCGCCGACGGCGAGGTGGCGCAATTCGCGCTATGGCCGCTCGCGCGCGTGCTCGCGGCGGTGCGCGAGGGCGATGCCTTCAAGTTCAACGTCAATCTCGTCCTGATCGACCTGTTCCTCCGCCGCAACATGATCCTCGGCGACGAAGCGCCCCGCCTGCGCGCGGCGCTGGCGGTGCGTGTGCCGGGCGCGCCCCGGTAGACGCCGGTCCGGTAGACGCCGGCCCGGTAGACGCCGGCCCGGGTCGCGGCCCTAGTTCGTGGGCGGTGCGGCGGCGATCGGGATCTCGCGGCTCTCTCCGGTGCTGGGCTGGTCGCCGAGTCCCGCGGGACCATCGCCCTCCTCGGCCTCGCTCTCCGCCGCGCCCCCCTCGACCGAGAGACCCTCGGGCATCGGCGCACGCCGCTGCTGGCCGTTGGCCTGGCCCTGCTGCTGCTGTTGTTGCGCCTGGGCCATGGCGTTGAGGATGCGGAAATAGTGCTCGGCGTGCTGGAAATAGCTTTCCGCCATCACGCGGTCGCCGGCGCTGGTCGCGTCGCGGCCGAGCTGAAGGTACTTTTCGAAGAGCTGCTGTGCCGTGCCGCGCACGCGCAGGTCCGGGCCGTTGCTGTCGAAGACGTGGTTGCGATTGAGCGGAATGCCGCCACCGCCGCCGCCGCCGTGGTGGCGCATGCCGCCGCCACCGCCGCCGCCACGATGAGCCCGTCCGCGCATACGTTTCATATTCATGCGTGTGCCATACACTTTCCTGTCCGCGGACCCGATGCGCAAATTCCGCGCGCGTGGCGCGATCCAGCGGGAGGGGGAGAGGCGTCCGAAGACGCCGCCACCGCAACCCGATCGTCGGGCCGTTCCGTTCCGTTGGCTTCCACGCGGCGCCCCCGCCACCCGTCCACCGAGCCCGACCGGACATCATGCCCGTCACGGATCGGCGCGATCTGATGGAGACGTCCGGAACCGGACCCGAACTGGGTGGTCCCTGCCGCGCACGCGAACGCTAGCATCCTCTCGCCGAGTGCCAAATGTTTTTTTCAGGCTGTGCGGCGGCGCAGCACCATGGCCCGAGCAATACCGCCAAGATCGTCGTGCAGACCTGCAATGCATAGCCCCATTGCGTGCGCCAGCCCAGCGAGCGACTCGGCTTGACCCTGCCCCAGCTCGATCACCGCCGCCCCGGCGGGTGCCAGCAGGCGGCCCAGGTCCGGCAGCAGCGCCCGGTATGCGTCCAGCCCGTCCACGCCGCCGTCGAGGGCGGCCCGCGGCTCGAACCGCGCGACCTCGGGCATAAGCGCCGGGATGTCGCCGCGACGCACATAGGGCGGGTTGCACAGCACGAGGTCGAATCGGCCCGCGATCGGCGCCGCCCAGTCGGCGCAGACGAAGGCCGCCCGGCCCGCCAGCCCGAGCGCGCGGGCATTGGCCGCCGCCAGCGCCGCCGCGGCCGGCGAGCGGTCGACGCCCAGGCCCCAGGCACGCGGAAACTCGCTCAGTGCCGCGAGCAGCAGCGCGCCGGTGCCGGTGCCGAGGTCGAGCATCCGGCTCACCCGCACCCGCTCCGGCAGCGCCGCCAGCGCCGCGGTGATCAGCGCCTCGCTGTCCGCCCGAGGGATCAGTGCGGCCGGCGTCACCGCGAGATCGATGCTCCAGAACCCCTGGCGGCCGGTGATGTAGGCCATCGGCTCGCGCGCCGCCCGGCGGGCGAGCAGCGCATCGAACCGGGCGGGATCGAAGACGGCGGCAGGGTCGATCCGCCCGCCAGGCGCCAGCCCCAGGGCGTGGCGCAGCAGCAGTCGCGCCTCGCGCTCCGGCGCCTCGAGCCCGGCGGCGGCGAGCGTCGCGCCGGCCCGGCGCAGCGCCGCGCCGATCCGCTCGCTCACGGCACCGCCGCCGGCCGCACCACCGTCGGCAGGCGGCGGATCGCCAGGGCGGCGAGGGTCGGCGCCAGGATGAAGACGCTGAACAGCCAGCTTGCCGCGCTCGTCGCGCCGGCGGTGCCGCCGGGGACCGTGAGGCCGGCGAGATTGGTGACCATGCCCCCGAACGCCGCCCCGAAGGCGCTGCCCACCATCACGACCAGCGTGATGGAGGCACCGGCCACCTCCCGCTCCGATTCGGCGCCGAAGCCGAACACGCGCGCGGCCAGATGCGGCCACGCCAAGCCGATGCCGAAGCCGAGCGTGAGCAGCGCCGCCGCAATGCCCGCGAGCGCGATCAGCGGTGCCGCCGCCTGGGGCATCAGGAGCGCCAGCCCGGCGAGCCCGCTCGCCATCGCCACCGGCCCGGCGGTGATCGCGGCCCGCGCGCGCGCCCCGCCGGCGCCGGAGCTGCTGACCGAGCCCAGCGTCCAGCCCGCCGACATCAGGGCGGAGAGATAGCCCGCGTGCACCGGCACCAGCCCGTGCAGCGCCTGCAGGAAGTAGGGCACGAAGATTTCGGGCGTGGTGGCGGCGATCATCAGCAGCATCGCGGCGTAGACGGTGGCGAGCGGCGCCGCCGGGCGGGTCGCGCCGGTGGGCAGCACGCCGCCCTCGGCCGCTTCGCGCCGGGCGAAGATGACAAGGCCCGCGACGGCGACGGCAACGCCGAGGGCATTCCACCCGGCGGCCCCGGTCATGCTGCCGGCGGACACGGCGAGGACGCTGCCGGCGAGCAGCAGCAGGTTCAGCACCGGCGGCGCGCCGGTGGGCCTGGGCCGCGCCAGCCCCGGCGGCAGCGCGCGCTCGACCAGCAGCAGGAGCAGCGGGGTCACCGCCGCCATCGTCCAGAACGCGGCGCGCCAGGAGGCATATTGCGCGAACACGCCGCCCACCGCCGGGCCGAGCAGCGTCGCACCGCCCCACACCACCGAGACCAGCGCCAGCGCCGGCGGCCACAGCGGCGCGGGAAACAGCATGCGCACCATCATGAAGCACAGCGCCGAAAGCGTGCCGGCCCCCAGCCCCTGGACGAAGCGGCCGGCCAGCAGTGCCGGCATGACCGGGGCCAGCGCACAGGCGATGGAGCCGGCGGCAAATCCGCCCAGCGCGCAGCGATACGTGCGCCGGGCGCCCAGGCGCTGCAGCAGCCGCGCGGCGGTGGCGCCGCCGAGCAGCGAGGCCACCACGTAGAGCACGGTGCTCCAGGCGAAATAGCGCAGCCCGCCGATCTCGCGCACGACCGAGGGCAGGATGGTCGCGACGATGAAGGTGTTCAGCGCATGCAGCACCATGCTGCCGCCGACCACGGCACTGCGCGCCGCGTTGCCCCCTCGCAGCAGTTGCACCCAGCTGACGGCCATCGACCCCCTCCCGCGGTCCGGCCTTATGCCAGAGCGCCGGGGTGAAAGCGCCGGGGTAAAAAGCGCCTGGACAAACCCGGCCCGGGAAGGGGAAGCGCGCGGCAGGCATGACGCGAACGCCACGCCACGTCATCGTTACGCGATCTTAAGCGGCCTCGCACAGTTGCATGGTTGATCGCCCGCGCGATGCGCCCCATTGATGCCGCGAGCGCGTGAGAGCGATCCGCGCGTCGCGGCGTGCCGGGGTTCGGGCCTGCAGAATGACGGTTCCTCCAGGCGGTGCCAGCCTGCCGGCTCAGTCCGGTCGGTTGCGCCGAACCTTCCAGCAGCGCCTTGCCGCGCTGGCCCCCTTGCGACGGGTTGACGAGGCGGCGCCGAGGCCCCGCGCGCGCCGCGATTTCCGCGACTGGCTGGTGCACCTGCCGCAGACGCTGCGGGCGCTGGTCCGAACCGACGAGATCTGGCTGGTCGCCCTGGCCGCCGCCGCGGGGCTGGTCGCCGGGCTCTCCGTCACCGCCATGAGCATGCTCGCGCAGCTCGTGCACGAGTTTCTCTACAATCTGCCGGGAAACGAGCGGCTCAGCGCGCAGATCAGCATCGAGGTATGGCGCGCGGTGGCCGCCCTCGGCGGCGGCGGGCTGCTGCTGGGGGTGAGCGGGATCCTGATCCTGCGCTACTGGCCGCGCCGCGCGGTCGACCCGATCGAGGCGAACGCGCTCTACGGCGGCCGGATGTCGCTCAACGACAGCCTGATCGTCGTGGCGCAGACCATGGTCTCGAACGGCGTCGGCGCCTCCGTGGGGCTGGAGGCCGGGTATACCCAGATCGGCTCCGCCCTCGCCTCCCGCCTCGGGCGCAGCTTCCGGCTGCGGCGCAACGACCTGCGCCTGCTGGTCGGCTGCGGGGCGGCGGGGGCGATCGCCGCCGCCTTCAACGCGCCGCTGACCGGCGCCTTCTATGCGTTCGAGCTGGTGATCGGCACCTACTCGCTCGCCACCCTGGCCCCAGTCGTCGGCGCCTCGATCGTCGCCGTCGTGGTGGTGCGGCTGCTCACGCCCGACCTCTACGGCTTCGACGTGCAGTTGCCGACCATGATCGCGCCGGTCGACTACCTGCCGATCCTGGCCCTCGGGATGCTCGCGGCCCTGGTCGGGATCGCGATCATGCGCGGCGTCACGCTGACCGAGGACATCTTCCGCCGCAGCCGGGTGCCGGCCTGGGCGCGGCCGGCGATCGGCGGGCTGGCGGTGGCGGCGCTGGCGGCGATTTCGCCGCAGGTGCTCTCCTCCGGCCACGGGGCGCTGCAACAGGCGATGGACGCGCCCTATCCGCTGCGCCACCTCGCCCTGCTGGTCGTGCTGAAGGCGGTCGCCTCGGCGGTCTCGATCGGCTCCGGGTTCCGCGGCGGCCTGTTCTTCGCCTCGCTGTTCCTCGGTGCGCTGCTGGGCAAGCTGTTCGTGGGCGCCCTCGCCCTCGTCACCACGACCGAGGCGGTGCCGGAGATCGTGGGCGCGCTGGTCGGGATGAGCGCGCTTGCGGTCGCGATCGTGGGCGGGCCGCTCACCATGGCCTTCCTGGCGCTGGAGAGCACCGGCAGCCTGCCGCTGACGGTCGCCGTGGTGATGGCGGCCGTGGTCTCGACGCTGACGGTGCGCCGCACCTTCGGCTATAGCTTCGCGACGTGGCGCTTCCACCTGCGCGGCGAGGCGATCCGCAGCGCCGTCGATATCGGCTGGATGCGCACGCTCACGGTGGCGCGCATGATGCGCCGCGAGGTGCGCACCGCGCGCGCCTCCACCACCATCGGCGCGTTCCGCCGCGACGTGCCGCTGGGCGCCGCCAGCCGCGTGGTGGTGATCGACGGGTCCGACCGCTACGTCGGCATGGTGCTGGTGCCCGAGGCGCACGCGGCGGAGGCAGACGAGACCAAGACCCTCGCCGACATCCTGCACTACCCCAACGACATGCTGCTCCCCCAGATGACCATCAAGGAGGCGGTGAGCGCGTTCGAGCAGGCGGAGGCGGACGCGCTCGCGGTCGTGGACAGCCCCGACAGCCGGCGCGTGATCGGGGTGCTGACCGAGGCATACGCGCTGCGCCGCTACAGCGAGGAACTGGAGCGGCGGCGCCGGGAGCTGTCCGGGGAGTAGTTTGACAATCAACGCATCGGTTGACATTCAACCGATTGCTTGATAGTTTGCCCGCATGTCCGGTCAGGGCGCGCGCGCATTCGTCGAACCGGCCGAGGGAATGGCAGGGGCCAGCCCGGGGACGGAACTCGACGCCGTGTTCTTCGCCCTCTCCGACCCGGTGCGGCGCGCGATCCTGGAGCAACTCGACAGCGCGCCGCGGCTCGTCTCGGAACTCGCCGCGCCGTTCGCGATCTCGCTGCAGGCAGTCTCGCGCCACATCCAGGTGCTGGTGCGCGCGGGGCTGGTGGAGCAGGAGCGCAGCGGGCGGATCAGCCGGTGCAGCCTGGTCGCGGGGCCGATCCTCGTGGCCGCAGTCTGGATCAACCGCTACAGCAAATACTGGCAGGGCCAGTTCGACCTGCTGGCCGCGACGCTGGCGGCCGGGGACGACGAGGTGCAACCGCTGTCGACGAGGTCCGATCATGCGGGATCATGAGGTCGTCTCCCGCGATGCGTGGATCGCGGCACGCACGAAGCTTCTCGCGCAGGAGAAGGCGCTGACGCGCGAACGCGACGCGCTGAGTGCGCCGCACCGGGCCCTGCCATGGGTGCGGGTGGAGAAGCCCTGCACGTTCGACGGCGCCGACGGGCGGCAGACGCTGCCGCAGATCTTTCAGGGGCGCAGCCGGCTCGTCGTCTGCCACTTCATGTTCGACCCGACGTGGGAGACGGGCTGCAAGAGCTGCTCGTTCTGGGCCGCCTGTCACTTCCTCGACCTCGTGCCCAAAGGTCGTGACGAGACCAGGCTCGAACGCAACATGGCGTGGGTGCGGCTGCACGATATGCCCGCGCCGGACCGCATCAGCACGGGAGGATGAAACCATGCACGACAGCAACGCCGCCGCGCGCGTCGCGGAATTTCGCAATCAGATCGCGGAACTGCGCGAGAAGATCCGCGAGGCGCGCGCGGCCGCCGGGCCGGAGGAGATTCAGGACTACGTGCAGGCCACGCCGGACGGACCGGTGCGGCTGTCCGAACTGTTCGGCGACAAGCGCGACCTGATCGTGATCCACAGCATGGGCGCGTCGTGCCCTTACTGCACGCTGTGGGCCGACGGGTTCAACGGCGTCTATGCGCATCTCGCCGACCGCGCGGCGTTCGTGGTCTCCTCGCCGGACCCGCCGGCGGCGCAGAGAGCGTTCGCCGCAGGCCGGGGCTGGATCTTTCCCATGGTGAGCCATGCCGGCACCACGTTCGCGGCGGACATGGGCTATCGCGGCGAGGACGGAGGGCTGCGACCGGGGGTTTCGGTGTTCCGCCGCGACGGCGGCCGGCTGCTGCGCGTCGCCGATGCGGGGCTGAAGCCCGGCGACGATTTCTGCAGCGTCTGGCACTTCTTCGACCTGCTGCCGGACGGTGCCGCCGGCTGGCGGCCGCGCTACAGCTACGCCTGATCGGCCTCGTCGCCGCGCACGGCATCAACCTTCGCGCCGTCGAGCACCGCTCGGCGGCGCGCCTCGTCCTGCCGCTCGGCCGCCTTCGCCGCGGCGGAGCGGCCGTGCCGCACCCGGTTCTCGGCCGCCTGCTGCGCCGCCGCGTCGCGCGCCCGCGCCTTCTTCGCCCGCCGAAGGTTGACGATCTCGGCCATGTCGCCATCCTGCGGCGCGGAACGCGACGACGCAAGGAGAGCACCATGGGCAGCAACGCCACCCTCACCGCCGCCGACGGCCACCGGCTGAACGCCTGGCGCACCGGACCCGAGGCCGCGACGCGGGGGCTCGTTGTCGTGCAGGAGATCTTCGGCGTGAACTCGCACATGCGCACGGTGTGCGAGCGGTTCGCCGCCCAGGGCTATGCCGTGGTCGCACCGGCCCTGTTCGACCGGGTGCAGCCGGGCGTGGAGCTTGGCTATGGGCAGGAGGACATGGTGCGCGGGCGCGCGCTGCGCGCCGAGGTGCCGGAGAGCGGGACGCTGGCCGACATCGACGCCGCCGCGGCCGCACTGGCCGGGCGGACGCTCGGCATCGTCGGCTATTGCTGGGGCGGCACGGTCGCATGGTGGGGCGCGACCCGGACCAAGCATTTCCGCGCCGCCTGCTGCTGGTACGGCGGCGGCATCGCGGGCACCCGGACCGAGACGCCGCACTGCCCGGTGCAGATGCATTTCGGCGAGAAGGACGCTTCCATCCCGATGACGGATGTGGAGGCGATCCGCGCGGCGCAGCCGGGCGCGGAGATCTTCGTCTACGCGGGCGCCGGCCACGGCTTCGGCTGCGATGACCGCGCCAGCTTCAGCAAGCCGGACGCCGATCTGGCGCAATCGCGCACGCTCGCCTTCTTCGCGAAGCATCTGGCGTAACCAGGTCGCCGGGGCGCACAACGGCGCCGCGCGAACGCACATGCGGGGAGACTTGGCGATGCAGGGCAGAGGACAGGGCGATCCGCTGGGCGCGGCGGCCTCGCGACGAAAGCTTCTTGCCGGCGCGGGGGCGTTGGCGACCCTGGCCGCGAGCGGGCTCGCGAAGGCGGAGACCACGGTGCGCCTGCCGCTGCCCGACCGGCCCGACCTGCGCCCGATCACCACCGCCTTCCCGCAGAAGGGTGCCATGATCCTGCAGCGCAGCCGTGCGCCGCTGCTGGAGACGCCGTTCGACGTGTTCGACCAGGGCACGTTTACGCCCAACGACCGGTTCTACGTCCGCTGGCACTGGCCGATGCCGAGCGAGGTCGATGCGGTGCAGTTCCGCCTGACCGTCGGCGGACATGTCGAGCGGCCGCTGGCTCTCTCCCTCGCCGACCTTATCGCGCTGCCGGCGGTGGAAATGGCGGCGGTCAACCAGTGCTCGGGCAATTCCCGCGGTTTCTTCGAGCCGGCGATCCCCGGCGGGCAATGGGGCAACGGCGCGATGGGCAATGCGCTCTGGCGCGGCGTGCGGCTGAAGGACGTGCTCGACCGCGCTGGGGTGAAGGCGGGCGCCGTCGCGGTGCGCTTCGGCGGGCTCGAGGAGCCGGTGGTGCCGGATGCGCCGGCGCGTACCGTGCGTCTGACCGAGAACGTGCAGCGCG
>JAFKFJ010000258.1 GCA_017307335.1 Alphaproteobacteria bacterium
ACACGGTCGCGATCGGGCCCGGCGATTTCGGCTGCGCCGTCTGGCGCGCGGACCGGCTGACCATCGCCGGGGCGGGCATGGACGCCACCCGCATCCGCGGCCCGGCCTGCGCCGGCAAGGGGCTGTTCGTGACCGAGGGCCGCGACATCACGGTGCGCGACCTGGCCCTGATCGGCGCCGCCGTGCCCGACCACAACGGCGCCGGCATCCGCGCCGAGGGGGCGAACCTGACCGTCGCGCGGGTGCGCTTCGAGGACGACCAGAACGGCATCCTCGCCGCCGCCGACCCGCGCTCCACGCTGACCGTGCGCGACAGCCTGTTCCTGCGCGACGGCGCCTGCATCGGCGCCTGCGCGCACGGGCTCTATGCCGACCGCGTCGGCCGGCTGGTGGTGGCGGGCTCGCGCTTCACGGCCACCCGGCAGGGCCACCACATCAAGTCGCGGGCGCTGGCGACCGAGATCACCGGCTGCGACATCGAGGACGGGCCGGACGGCACATCCAGCTACCTGATCGACATCCCCAACGGCGGCGCGGCCACGATCCGCGGCAACCGGCTGGAAAAGGGGCCGCGCACGGAGAACCGCTCGACCGCGATCATGATCGGCGAGGAGGGGGCGAAGAACCCGACGCCCGCGATCACCGTCGCGGGCAACGATTTCCGCAACGCGAGCGGCACCCCGACCGTGTTCGTGCGCAACCGCACGGCCACGCCGGCCGCGCTCAGCGGCAACACGCTCAGCGGGCCGGTGATACCGCTGGCGGGGCCGGGCACGGTGCAGTAGAGGCGGCGAGGCGGATTTCGCGGGGGGCAGCATGTTTGCGCCGGCAGTCGCCAGGACCCCGACGACGGCGGCCGAAAGCCCGATCGGCAAGCCGGGGCGGCCGCGCGCCCCGGGGCGCACACCAGGGCGCACACCAGGGCGCGCACCGGGCCGCCCCAGCCCGCCTGCGCCCGGCGTGGCCCTTGATTTCGGCCGCATCCCGCTCCTGCCGCCGGAGCGGACGGCCGCCGGCCGCGTGCCGCAGTTCAAGCTCCGCGTCGGCGCCGTCGACGACCCGCTGGAGCGGGAGGCCGATGCCGTCGCCGAGCAGGTGATGCGCATGCCGGCACCGCTGTCGGCCCTGGCGCCGGGGCCGCCCGGCCCGGCCACGCTCCCTGCCACGCTCCGGCGCGCCTGTGCCGCCTGCGCGGCCGAGGACGACACGGTGATCCGCAGCAAGCGGGTCGACCCGGAGGAGGAGATCGACGGCAAGCTCCTGGGCGCGCCCCCGGCGGTCACGGAGGGGCTGGAGCAGCGCATCCGCGGCCTCGGCGCCGGCTCAGCCCTGCCGGCGTCGGAGCGGGCGTTCTTCGAGCCGCGGTTCGGCCACGACTTCGGCACCGTGCGGGTGCACGCCGACCCGGAGGCCGCGGCGCTGGCCCGCACGCTGAACGCGCGCGCCTTCACCCTCGGCCCGAAGATCGTCTTCGGCCCCGGCGAGTTCGCACCCGGCAGCGCCGCCGGGCGCAGCCTGATGGCGCACGAGCTCGCCCATGTCGTCCAGCAGCGCACGACGCCGCAGCCCGCGGTGCAGCGCGACCTCGCGACGCCGCCGCCCGCGCCGGCATCGCCCGCGCAGCCGGCGCTGACGCAGGTCCAGATCGACGCCGCGATCCGGTTCAACCGGTTCACCTACGACGCGGCGCGAACCAAGCAGCTCCAGGACCTGATCGGCACCGATTCCACGGGGACCTGGACCGACACCGACATCCTCGCGGTCGCGGCACTGCAGGAAGAATACGGGCTGCACAAGGACGGCATGATCGGCCCACGCACCTTCGAGTTCCTCGACCGCGAGACCCGGCGCGAGGGGCTCGCCAGAACCGACGAGAACTGCCTGCTCGCCTTCAGCGTCGGGGTCGACCACCCGCCGCCCGGCGCCGTCGTCGGCGGCGAGCGCCGGGTGCCGGGGCATTTCACCATGCACGCGCAGTTTTCCCGCTATTGCGGCTGTGCCGACTACGAATACCGGCAGTTCATCCGCGGCCATAAGCGGCGCACCCGGGCGGGCGTGACGACCGATCTGGGGGCGGAGTTCGCGAGCCTGCCCGCGGGCCGGCTGACCCCCGACTTCCGGGAGGATGGCGATACCGCCGATGCGGTGGCGGTGAACTACGGCCATCGCGGCCAGGGGAACGAGGCCTTCAACGGCTACTTCGACGATCCGAACGGGGCGACCGCGAACCAGGCCGCGGGGTGTCATTTCGTCGGCTCCGACAACCCCCGCGCTACCTTCCACACCGTCGTCCCCGGCGATGTGCTGGACGTGCTGGTCGCGTTCCGCGGCGAGATCCGGCGCCGGGGCACACCGGTCGAGACGCAGTTCTGGACCGCGATCAACAACCGCTTCACCGTTCCCTGACGCTTGCCGGACCGGTCAGCCGGCTGGCAGCGAAAGGCTTTGTCCTGACAATGTACACATGATAGTCGGCCTCAAGAAGGAGACTATCATGACCGCGTCGACCGAAAGCCGGTCCGAACGGGTCGATCTGCGCATGACGCCCGCGGCCAAACGGACGCTTCAACGGGCGGCCGCCGTCGCCAACAAGACGCTGACGGAATTCCTGCTTGACCGTGGACTGACAGCCGCGCACGAGACCCTGGCGGACCGACGCGCCTTCGTCCTGGATAAGGGGCAATGGTCTGAATTCATGGCGCGCCTCGACGCACCGCCGGCGGACAATCTCCGTCTGCGCGCTCTCCTGGCCCGCAAGCCGGCCTGGGAGCCGTGACGGCGCGTCTGCCGGAATTATCCGCCCCTGTCCCGCTGGGTCTGGATCACGAACTGGAGGGTTTCCGCTCAGGTGTCGAGCCGCTCGACGATTGGCTGAAACGACGCGCCGGCCACAATGAAGCCGGCGGCGGATCGCGCACCTTCGTCCTGTGTTCCGGCAGGCGGGTCGTCGGCTATTACGGCCTTGCAGCGGGATCGCTCCTGCCCGCCGCGGCAACGGGGCGGGTCCGGCGCAACATGCCGAATCCGGTGCCGGTGATTCTACTCGGCCGGCTGGCGGTTGACCAAGCTTGGCAGGGGAAGGGCCTGGGAAGCGACCTTCTTCGCGATGCCGTCTTGCGCGCCTTGTCCGCGGGTGAGGTGGTAGGCGTGCGGGCCATGCTGGTGCATGCGATTTCCGAGGAAGCCCGGGCTTTCTATGAGAAGCACGGGTTTCTCCCGTCGCCGCTCGATTCCCTGATGCTGATGATCACCCTGTCGGAGGCCAGGGCGCTTTTCGGCACGGAATAAAACAACAGGGGGCACGATGGAGTTCGTCGCAGCATTGGTCGGGATCACCAAAGCGCACCTCCCCCCGCCGTAGTTGCCCGTTGGCGAGGCCTCGCGTAGCACTTTTCCGACGCGGGCATTGTGGCCTTTGCCGGTGGCGCGAAGGGCGTTCACCACGTCGGCCGCCAGAGCATGATGACCGGAGGCGGAATCGCCGGAGGTCTGAATCATGCTCTCAAATCAAAGAGCTAGAACGGGTTGAGTGAGCGCGGGCGAACGCATCCCGTTCTAGCCGGAAGCGCCCACGCGGTCTCTGCCGGCCAATCCGAAGGCACGTTCAAGACGCAAGCAGCCGGGCGCGCACCGCCTGCATGCGGCGGGCGAGGTCCGCCTCGTCCAGCAGGCCGCGGCGGAGCAGGGTATGGGCCAGCGCCAGCAATTGCCGCTCCGGCGCCGGCACCGCGGCGTAGGTGCTCTCGGCCAGCCGGTCCTCGGCCTGCCGCCGCTCCAGGGCGGCCAGCGCGCCGCCCGTGGCGAGGCATTCGCAGGTTGCGGCGAGACTCGTCTTCCACGGCGGATCGGGGTTGGTGACGCCGTAGCGGGGCGCGATCTCCGCCCACGCCTGGCCCTTGCCCTGCACTGCTTCGAGCAGCGGGATCGGTGCCGTGTCCATCGCGGCGCTCATCCGCGGGAGGCCGCGTGCCCCACCGGGCGGCGGGCCTTGTGCACCGGGCGCACGTCGTCGGCCTTGCGGTCGGCGCGCGGCAGGGCGACGCCGATCATGCAGTCGCGGGTGACGATCTCGGCCAGCCGCGCCTCGCTCCAGCCCTCAGTGCCGGGCGGGCGCACCGGCATCACCATGAAGCGGCATTTCTGGTTGGAGTCCTCTACCCGCACCTCGATCTCGGGCGGCAGCACGAGGCCGAACTCGGCCAGCACCTGGCGCGGCCAGCGCACCAGCCGGCGGCGGTAGTTGGGCGAGCGGTACCACTCCGGCGACATGCCGAGCAGCGGGCGCGGATAGCAGGAGCAGAGCGTGCAGACGATGACATGGTGCAGCGTGGGGGTGTCGGCCAGCACGCGGAACTCGGTGTAGTCGCTCGGCGTGCCGGTGCCGGTCGGCTCCAGCCAGTCGATGCCGATCTCCTTGCAGGCGGCGACGCCGTCGGCCAGTGCGCGCGCCTTGAACGCGGGGTCGCTCCAGGCCTTGGCGACCAGGCGGGAGCCGGCGGCGGGACCGATCGTTTCCGCCCATTCGGTGAACTTGCGATGGTCCTCGGCGGTGAAAAGCCCTTTCTCGATCGCGAGCTCGCGCACCGCGATCTCCAGCACCTCGAAATCGGTGATCTCGTCCACCATGGGCGCCGCGGGATGCGCATGCGGCTCGCCGTCATGCCGATGGTCGGCATGGTGGTGGCCGTCATGGTGAGGGGGCGTGTGTTTCCGTGCCATTGTTTCCTCCCTGCGCGCCGCCGTTCAGCCGGTGGCCGGTTCCAGCCAGCGGTCGGAGAATTCGGTCTGCAGGGTGTCGCGCTCGAACGGATACTCGGGCCACAGATCCTGCTGCCGGAAGCGGACGATGTAGAACTGCTCCGGCTGGCCGTCGTCACGGTTGAAGGCCTCGTCTTCGGGAATGAGGCTTTCATGCGTGCGGGCGACGACGACGCCGGCGGCGCCGCGCACGAACACCTGGGTGCGGGTGTAGAACAGGTTCGGCAGGTCCTTCACCCGCACCCGGTCGCCCGCCTTGAAGCGGGCCGGCACGGTGTTGCGCTTCTTACCGGGGGGCATGGCGTGCCTTCACCTCCGCGATCTTGTCGAGCAGCTCGGTGAGCGAGATCTTGTTTTTGTCGACGAGCATGCGCGCGGCGGCCAGGATCCAGCGCCCGTAATAGGGCACGCCGAGATAGACCGAGAGCCCGACATCGTTGTTGCCGCGCCGCCGCCGCTCCTCGGCATTCCACACGCCGCGCCAGGCGAGCACCTCGCAGGTGACGTAGGTGTTGAGCTCCCACTGCTCCTCTTCTTTTTCCTCGTAGACCACGGGCGTGTCGGGCTGGCCGCCGACATCGTGCACCGGGTGCATGTAGGCCATGAACTGGCCCGGTGTGACCTCGTACGGCGCAGCCTGCGTGTGATGGATCGCGGGCGCGAACTCGGTGATGATCTCGTTCTGCCGCTGCACGACGTTGCGTGAAGGCATTTTTCGACCTCTCGGCACCCGGGCGGGTTCGTGGATCGCGGAAAAGCGGCGCCATAAAAGGCGGTTTTCGCGGCGACCGGCAGCAGGTCTCGGTGCGATGACGGGAAAGTTACCCGCGCGGCGCCGGTCAGCGCGGCCCGGACGCAAGCCGGGCCAGTTCCGCGTCAACGGCGGTCAGCAGGGCGGGCAGTTCCTCGCGGATCGTGGGCCAGAGGCGCGGCAGCTCGAGGCCGAAATACTGATGGCTCACCATGTCGCGCAGGCCGGCGAAGCCGTGCCAGTCGATCCCGCGATGGCGGGCAAGGGCTTCCGGCGGCAGGCGCTTGATGGCTTCACCGATCTCGGCGAACCCGTTCTTGATCGCGCGATACGCCTTGCGGTCGGTCTCGGGCAGGGCGAGGAAGGCCGCCTCGTCGAGGCCGCGCACGAAGGCGAGGATGTCGGCCGCTGCGCAGCGGATGTCGCCGAGCCGCGCCGCCAGCTCGCGCATCAGAAGACCTGCACCGCCTCGGCTTCGGCCCGCGCGCGCACCGGCGCGCGCAGGAGGTCCCACTCGGCCAGATCGACCGGCTGGCGCAGCATCTCCGCAAGGTCGGCGCGCAGGCTGGCGAAACCGGTCATGGACAGCCGGGCATCGGGATCGATCTCGGCGATCAGGTCCACATCGCTCTGCGGGCGCGCGGTGCCGCGGGCGACGGAGCCGAAGACCCAGA
The DNA here is from genome assembly GCA_017307335.1 of Alphaproteobacteria bacterium. Taxonomy (GTDB): domain Bacteria; phylum Pseudomonadota; class Alphaproteobacteria; order Acetobacterales; family Acetobacteraceae; genus JAFKFJ01. The sequence goes on from JAFKFJ010000258.1 coordinate 6,184, forward strand.
GCCGTCTTACCCCGCGTGCCCGCAGTTCCGGCGCATGCGTGCGCAGGATGGCGAGGACCGCAGGCAGGGCAAGCGGCTGCCGGTCCGCCTCGGCAAGGAAGCGGTCGATGAGCCCGCCGACCAGATCCTGCACGGACTGGCCGCGGGCCGCGGCGGCGGCCTTGACCCGGGCGCGCGTCCCGGCCGGCACGCGCACGGAGAGGAAGGATGCCTCTGCCATCACTGACCAGCGCACATGTGCACAAGTTAGCAGGCGAGCGTGCCGCTCTCAAGCCGGCGGGGCGCCTCAGGCGACTTTCGATCCCATGGCGGCGCCGGCCCCCGGCACGTAGCGCGCGACTTTGATCTCTCCCGCCCTTTTGCGGGCCTGTGCGATATCGAAGCTGGCCTGCATCCGCATGAGCGTTTCGATCGACACGCCGAAGGCCTTCTCGATGCGGATCGCCATGTCGGCGGAGAGATCCGCGCGCCCGTTCAGGAAAGCCGAAAGCGCCGCGCGCGTGATGCCGAGCGCCCGCGCGGCGTCCGTCACCGACAGCGCCAGCGGCTCAAGGATTTCCATCTTCACAAACCCGCCGGGGTGGGCGGGGTTTTTCATGCGGATGCCGTAAGTATCGGTCATCGCATTGCCTCCTAGTGGTAATCTTCGTAGTCGAGGTCGACGATCTCCAGCGCGGTTCGGTCGATTCGGAAGGTGATTCGCCAGTTGCGTGTGACGAACAGGCTCCAGGTGCCTTTGCGCTCGCCGGTCAACTGATGGGCTCTCCACCCCGGCACTGTCTGCAGTTCGCTCTCCGCCTCCATATCCTGCAGGAAGGAGACGATGTTGCGAACCTTCGGCGCCACGGCGGCGGGCAACCCCGAACCGTCATCGCGTTCGATGAAACGCCGCAGCCCGCGATGGATCACATTTCGAATCTTCACGAAGCAGCATAGGGCAGGAGTGTACGGCGTCAAGCGACGCTATACGGACCGCTCTCGCTTCCCGCGCTCCGCCAGCACGCCGCGGAACACCGCGAGCTGCCCCTGGCTGGTCTCCTCCCAGCCGTGCCGCTCGGCATAGGCGCGCGTGGCCTCCCGCGCCGGCAGGGCGGCGAACAAGGTGCGTACGGCGGCGGCGATGCCCTCCGCCGTGTTCTCGCCCACGATCAGCCCGGCCGCCGGCGTGCGCACCACTTCCGGGTTGCCGGGGATGTCGCTCGCCACCACCGGCGCGCCGCAGGCCATGCTCTCCAGCAGCACGTTGGCCCAGCCCTCGCGCGCCGAGGCCAGCACGCTCGCATCCGCCGCGCCGTAGAGCGCGGGCAGGGCGGCATGCGGCAGCGGGCCGAGCAGGCGCACGCGCCCGGCCAGGCCGAGGCTCGCGACCTGTGCCGCCAGCGCCGCGCGCTCCGGCCCGTCGCCCGCGATCAGCAGCGAGAATTCCGGCAGCGCCGCCATCGCCGCGATCGTCAGGTGGTGGCGCTTGCGCGGGATCAGCGCGCCGACCGAGACCAGCGCGGGCCCGGTGAGGCCGAAGGCGGCGCGCGCCGCCTCGCGGTCGGGCGGCGGGCGGAACAGGGCGGTGTCGACGCCGTTGCGCAGCACCGTCACGCGGCCGGGCGGCGCGCCGAGGGCCACCAGCCGCTCGGCCAGCGCGGCGCTGACCCCGATCAGCGCGTCGGCGCGGCGCAGCGCGTCCTGGATCAGCCGGCGCGGAATCGCGTGGTCGGGAAGCTGCGTCACGTCCGAGCCGCGCGCGGTGATCACCACCGGCCGGCCGAGCGCCGCCCCCAGCCGCACCGCGGCGACGCCGTCGGGATAGACGTAGTGCGCGTCGATCAGGTCGAAATCGAACCCGGCGCGCATCATGCCGCGCAGCGTGCGCAGGCTGGCATGGGCGAGCAGGAACGGGGCGAGCGGCATGCCCAGGCGCGGGATCACCGGATAGCGCGGATGCTCGATCAGCAGGCCGTGCCGCCGTTCCTGCCGCGGCGCGCGGGCATAGGCGCCCCAGGTGCCGAAGCGCGCCGCCCCGCTCGGGAAATACGGCACCGGGGCGAGCACGCGTGCCTCCGCCGCCCCGGTCGCGAGCAGGTGGCGCAGCCGGTTCTCCACGAAAATCCCGTGGTTCGGCTGCGCTGCGTTGGGAAACAGGGTGCTGAAGGTGAGCAGGCGGAGCATGTCCCGCGGCTCTGCCTGGACTTGCCGCCGCCGGCAAGCCATTCCAGTGTCCGATCGTCATTTCCGATCGCCGTCATCCCTGGGGCCGGGTTCGTTTGCGCATCCTCTACAGCCACCGCATCCAGTCGCGCGACGGGCAGAGCGTGCATGTGGAGGAGCTGGTCGCGGCGCTGCGCGCGCTCGGCCACGAGGTGACGGTGGTCGGCCCGGGCTTCTACGAGGCCGCGGGCTTCGGCGCAGAGAGCCGGGCGGTCGCGGCGCTGCGCCGCCTGCTGCCCGGCGCGGTCGCGGAGTTGGCCGAGCTGGCCTACAACATTCCCGCCTGGCGCCGGCTCGCGCGCGCCGCGCGCGCGGCGCGGCCGGAGCTGATCTACGAGCGCTACAACCTCTACTATCTCGCCGGTGCGATGCTCGCGCGCCGCCTCGGCGTGCCGTATTTCGTCGAGGTCAACGCGCCGCTCGCCGAGGAGCGGGCGCGCTACGGCGGCCTGAAGCTGCGCGCGCTGGCGCGGGCGAGCGAGCGGCATGTGTGGCGCGCGGCCGACTGCGTGCTCGCGGTGACCGAGGTGCTGAAGGCGCGCATCACCGCCGCCGGGGTCGCGGGGGAAAAGGTGCGGGTGGTGCCCAACGGTGTGGTGCTGGAACGCTTTCCGCCGCCCCCCCCTGATGTCCCGGCGGGGCCGCCGGTCTTGGGCTTCGTGGGTTTCGTGCGCGACTGGCACGGGCTCGATGCGGTGATCCGGGGGCTGGCCGCGCATGACGGGCCGGCGGTGTTCCGGATCGTGGGCGAGGGGCCGGCGCGGCCGGGGCTGGAGGCGCTCGCCGCCTCGCTGGGGGTCGCCGAGCGCGTGCAGTTCGCGGGCCTGCTGGCGCATGCGGATGTGCCGGCGGCGGCCGCCGGCTTCGACATCGCGCTGCAGCCGCGGGTGGTGGACTACGCCTCGCCCCTGAAAATCTTCGACTACATGGCGGCCGGCCGCGCGATCGTGGCCCCCGACCAGCCGAACATCCGCGAGGTGCTGGAGGACGGGCGCACGGCGCTGCTGTTCGACCCGGCGCGCGAGGGGGCGATGTGGGCGGCGGTCGCCCGCCTGCTCGCCGATCCCGGCCTGCGCGCGCGGCTGGGGGCCGCGGCGCGGGCGGAGCTGGAGCGGCGGGACTACACCTGGCGGGGGAATGCCGCGCGCATCGTGGCCTGGGCGGCGGCGGGGCGGGGGGACCGCCGCTGACGCTCAGCGATGCCGGTTGGGCGCCGGAATATCCAGTTCGAGCAGCACCGCGCCGAGGCACTTGCCGTGCGCGTCGAGTGCCAGCGAGCGCGTGACGCCGCCGCCGAGCGCGCCTTCCAGCACGAAGTTCAGCGCCCCCAGCGCGGGAAGTTCGTAGCGCCGCACCGGGCCCTGCGCGATCGCCGCGAAATGTGCCGCCACCCGTTCGGCGGTGACATGCGCGGCGAGATGCGCGTAGTCGGCTTCGTCATGCGCGATGACGGAGATCTGCGAGGTGTCGCCCTTGTCGCCGGCGCGGGCGTGGGCCAGTTCGCGCAGGCGCATCACGCGACCTCGTACTGCACGGCGGGTTCCGCGAGGGCGCGGTCGAGCAGCGTGGAGACGACGCCGATCACGCTGCGCGCCTCCTTGCGCACCCCGCCGCCGCCGGCGGGACCGTTGGTGTAAAGCGTCTCGACCTCGCGGCCGATGCGCACGGCCTCCTCCATCGTCGTCGTGCGGCCGGCGACGCGGATGCGCACCTCTGCGGGCTCTACGTCATGCCCCGGTTCCTTGTAGACGGGTCCCTTGTGCACGGAGTCGACGCCGATCAGCTCGAAGCGCGTCTCCTCGGCGGCGACGCCGGTGAGGCGCAGGCGTTCGCGCACGATGTCGAGCGCGAGGCGCCCGCGCGCCACGGCGCCGGGGCCGGCATAGGAAATCTGCCCCTCGCCGACATAGGAATCGAGATAGCCCACGGAGACCTTCAGCGTCGCCGGCCGCGCCCGCCCGGTGCCGCCCGCGACCGCGATCCGGTCGGGGCCGCATTCCTCCAGGCGCACGGCGGAGAAATCCGCGATCACGTCCGGCTGCAGGTAGGCGGCGGGATCGAGCAGTTCGTAAAGCAGCTGCTCCTTGCAGGAGGCGCGCGTGATCCGCCCGCCGGAGCCGGCGACCTTGGTCAGCACCGCGCTGCCGTCCGCCGCCACCTCGGCGAGCGGGAAGCCGAGCCGCGCCAGGCCCGGCACGTCCTTGTAGCCGGGATCGGCGAAGTATCCGCCGGTGAGCTGGCCCGCGCATTCCAGCAGGTGGCCCACGACGGTGCCCTGGCCGAGCCGCGGCCAGTCGTCCATCGCCCAGCCGAATTCATGCACCATGGGCGCGAGGAACAGCGCGGGATCGGCCACGCGCCCGGTGATCACCACGTCGGCGCCGCCGCGCAAGGCGGCGACGATGCCCGCGACGCCGAGATAGGCGTTGGCCGAGCGCAGGCGCGCGCCGAGATCGGCGACCCGGCCCGGCCGTTCGAGCAGCGCGTGGTCGCCGTCGCGCACCCGCGCCAGCACGTCGTCGCCGGTGACGGCGGCGATGCGCAGGCCGGGCAGGCCGAGCCGGCGCGCGACGGCGGCGGTTGCCCGCGCCGCCGCTTCCGGGTTGGCCGCGCCCATGCTGGTGATGATGCGCACGCCGTTGGCGGCGCACGGCCGCAGCACCGCCGCCATGCGCGCGACCAGCAGCGGGTCGAACCCCGCTTGCGGGTCCTTCAGCTTCTCGCCCTGGGCGAGCGCGATCGTGCGCTCGGCGAGGCACTCGAAGCCGAGATAGTCGAGCGCGCCGTGCTCGGCGAGCTCCACCGCCGGCTCGATCCGGTCGCCGGCGAACCCGGCGCCGGCGCCGATTCGGATGGTTCGGGTCATGGCGGCAGCCTATCTTAGCTAGCTACGATTAGCTAGGATGGGCGCCATGACCGTCGTCACGATCCACACCGCCAAGACCACGCTGTCGCAGCTTCTCGCCCGTGTCGAGGCCGGCGAGGAGATCGTGCTGGCGCGCGGCAAGACGCCGGTTGCCCGGCTGGTGCCGGTCCAGCCGCGCCAGCAGGGGCGCCGGTTCGGGGCACTGCGCGGCGTGGTTCAGGTCGGCCCGGAATTCTTCGAGCCGTTGCCCGAGGAGGAACTGGCGGCGTGGGAGTAGCGGCGTGCGCCTGCTGCTCGACACGCATGCCTTCCTCTGGTGGCTCGCCGGTGACGAGGCGCTCTCCGCCGCGGCGCGCGCGGCGATCGCGGACGAGGGCAACGCGGTCCTGGTCAGCGCCGCCTCCGCCTGGGAAATCACGACCAAGCACCGGCTCGGCAAGCTTCCCGGCGTGGCCGCCATCATCGCCGATCTCGACGCGGCGGTCCGCGATCAGGAGTTCGCCGCGCTGCCGATCAGCGTCCGGCACGCACAGCTCGGCGGCGCGCTGCCCGGCCCGCACCGCGATCCCTTCGACCGCATCCTGATCGCCCAGGCCATCGTGGACGGGCTTGTGCTCGTCTCCAACGAACGGGCGTTCGACGCCTATGGGGTCGGGCGGCTGTGGTGAGCGTTCAGCCGCCGATCAGGGCGTGCACGGCGTGGCAATGCGCGACGACGTGCGGCCGGGAGCGTAGGAAATTCTTCAGCGGCGTGTCGATCGCATAAAACCAGATATTGGCGGTGAACCCGTAGATCCCCGCATCGAGACTGGTCGGCTGCGCGCCGAACACGAAGCCGCTTGCCGGCAGCAGGCTTGCGAGCACGCCGAGCTCCGCGAGCCCGCGCGCGTACGCGGCCTCCGGCTCATAACGGCCGATGCCCTGGAAGTGGTAGCGCTTGAAGTTGTACTCCCGCGCCGCCTCCAGCGCCTCGACGGTCAGTTCGGGGTGGCCGCGCAGCAGCGCATCGCGGAACAGCGGCCAGAAGCGCGCGTCCTTCCAGCGCGAGTACGACATCACCCAGTAGAGGTCGTCGAGCATGCGCCGCACCAGCAGGTGCGTGTCGCGCTGCGCCGGCGTCAGTGCGGTGTCGATCGTGAGCGCGTAGCGCGCGGTCAGGTGGGCGATGATCGTGTCGCTGTCGCCGATCGTCTCGTCGCCGTCGACGAGAAACGGCAGTTGGCCGCGCGGCGCGTCCTTCGGGTCCAGGATGTGCTCATGGCGGAAGGCGAGGCGGCACAGTTTCAGGAACGCGAAGACCTTCAGGCCGAACGGGTTGTTGTCGGCGAGGCCGAAGAGCTCGGGATACGAGAACAGCGTCAGCATGACGGTATGCCTCGGGATGCCGGGGGGCGCATGCCGTTGCCGCGAGGTCGCTGGACAGCGTCCCCTCCTGCCGGAACACTGCACTGCATGGCGGGCCCCGTCATTCCCGAAAGTGTCGAGGCGGAGCGCGCGGAGACCGCGCGCCTGTCCGCCGACCTCGCCGCCAGCCACGCCCTCGGCGTCGCCGCCGGCGACCCCGAGGGCCGTGCCGCCGCCGCCGGCTTCCTCGCCGCCTATCGGCGCTTCGTCGATCTGCAGATCGCCACCTTCCACAAGGACCGCGAGGCGCTGGGCCGCGTGGCGCGGCTCAAGCGGCTGAGCGACATCCTGCGCGTCATCGCCCAGGCCGCCTTCCTCCTGGCCGGCGTTGCCGTCGTGGGCGGCATCGGGCTGCTGGCCTGGAGTGCCGCCACCTCGAACGTCGTGATCGTCGATGCCTTCCAGGCCCCCGCCGCCCTGGCCGAAGACGGGCTGGTCGGCGTCGTGGTCGCCGGCAAAGTGCTCGACGTGCTGGTGAAGATGCAGAGCGCCACGCGCGTGAGCGTGGCCCAGGGCAGGATCCGCAACGCCTGGAGCGACCAGATCGAAGTGCGCGTGCCCCAGGCCGGCGTCTCGCTGGGCCAGCTCAGCGCGGCACTGCACCGCCTGGTCGGGCACGACATCCACATCGACGGCGCCCTGGTGCGCCAGGAGGACGGGTCGCTCACCCTGTCGATCCGCGGCGACGGCATCGAGCCGGCGAGTTTTTCCGGCAGGGCGGGGGACATCGACGCCCTGGTCCGGAGCGCGGCGGAATACGCGTTCGGCCGTGCCCAGCCTGCGGTCTATGCCGCCTACCTCATGGCCGCCGGGCGGCTGCGGGACTGCGCGGACTTCATCCAGGCGGCGTTTCCCCGCGTCGGCGACGCAACCCGCCCGGTGCTCGCCAATCTCTGGGGCGAGGCGCTGCTGGCGCTGAACGAGCCGGCCGCGGCCGCGGCGCGCTTCCGCCTCGCCCTGCAGATCGACCCGCATGACTGGCGGGCCTGGAACAACCTGGTCGCGGTGCTGCCGCTGATCGAGAGCGAGATGGCCGCCTTCCGCACCGGCATGGCCATGCGCGCCGCCGCCAGCGGCTTCGCCGTGTCGCCGAAGCCGACGCTGTTCGACCAGGCCAACTTCGCCCAGCTCACGCTGGACCCCGGCGCCGTGATCGCGGGGCTGATGGCCGACCGGCAGGTGGCGGAGCGGGAGGGCGGTGAGTTCGACGACAGCACCTGGATCGCCGAGCAGGAGGCGGTGCGTCACGACTGGACCGCGGTCGCCCGCTATCTGGCGGAGTCGCCGCCGGACGACCCGACCGCGCGCTTCGACGGCCCGTATCTCGCCGGGCTGCAGGCGCTGGAGGCGGGCGACGTCCCCGGCGCCATCCGCAAGCTGGAGGCGGCGATGGGGCTGTGGCACACGGTCCCCGCGCTGCAGGCCTATTTCCCCGATGCCCCCTGCACGCTCGGCCTCGCCTATGCGCAGGCGGGGCAGACGGAGGCGGCGCTGGCCCTGCTGCAGGACCACCGCTTCGTGCGCTGCCGCGCCTTCCGCGCCGACGCGCTCGATCTGGCGGGGCGGTGGCCGGAGGCGCAGGCCGCCTATCGCGCCGCCGAGGACGCGGCCCCCGCGCTCGCGTTCGCCTTCTACCGCGAGGGGCTCGCCCGGCTGCGGCACAAGGACGCGGCCGGCGCGCGCGGCCCGCTGGAGGCGGCGCACCAGCACTCGCCGCACTGGGCCGACCCGCTGAAGGCGCTGGGCGACGCGGCGATGGCGGAGGACAGGCCGCAGGTCGCGGCGGAGCACTACCGCGCGGCCCTGCAATGGGCGCCGGCCTGGGCGGAACTGCAGGCCGCGCTGGGGCGGGCCGGCGCCTAGAACGGGATGAGTTCGCTCGCGCTCACTCAACCCGTTCCAGCTCTTTGATCAGAGCATGATTCAGACCTCCGGCGATTCCGCCTCCGGTCATCATGCTCCAGAACGGGATGAGTTCGCTCGCGCTCACTCAACCCGTTCCAGGTCTTTGATCTGAGAGCATGATTCAGACCTCCGGCGATTCCGCCTCCGGTCATCATGCTCTAAGGCGACGTGTTCCCCGGGTGCCCCGCGGGCGCCGCGCTCGCCCGCGCCGCCGCCTGCAGCAGCGGGGCCTGGGCGGCGAGGAAGCTCCGCAGCACGCCCCTGGCCGCGTCGCGCGCGCCCGGCGCATCCAGGCCCGACGGTGTCGATGCCGGTTCCAGCGCCGCCGCCACGACCACGACCGGCCCGCCGCCCCCCGCCAGGCTCTGCCAGGCGAGCCGCGCGCGGGCGGCCAGGCCGCCGGCCGCCGGCACGCCGTCGACGAAGGCGGCGGTGGCGACGACGCGCGGCGGCGTCTCGATCGTGGTCAGCCGCCAGACGCGCGGGGTTGCGCCGGGGATGGCGAGGGTCGCGGTCTCCACCTCCTCCGCGCCGCGCTCGCCGGTCGCATCCTGGATGGCCGCGCGCAGCGCCCCCGGGCTGGCGCCGGCCGGCAGCACCCGCACGGTCGCGGTCAGCCCCGCGCCGTTGCAGGAGAAATGCTGCACCGGCCCGGCCGCATCGCCGAGGCCGAGGCAGGCGGCGGTGGCGACGAAGCCGGGCAGGGCGAGCCTCGGGGCCGTGCCCTCGTGGCTCAGCAGCGCCGCCGCGGCCGGTCCCGCCGCGGCCAGCACCGCCGCCAGCACCGCCGCCGCCCACGGGCCCGCTGCTCGCAGAGGCATCCCGTCGCCCGCCCGGCGGGCGGGTGCCGTCGCCGGCCCCGGCGTGTCCTGCCGGAACGGCAGCCCGGCCGCGATCAGCAGCAGCAGCACGACGCTGAAGAACCCCCAGCCATAGATCAGGTGGTCCGCGTCCGCCGCCTCGGCGCTGCCCAGCACGTGGCCGAGCACGACGATGCCGAGCGCGCGGAACCCGTTGGCGATCACCGGCACCACCAGGCAGGCGAGCAGGAAGGCGATCCGCCGCCCGGCGCTGCGATAGATCAGCGCCGCATACAGCGCGCCGAAGGCGATGGTGGCGATCAGGAAGCGCAGGCCCGCGCAGGCCTCGGCGACGTAGAACGTGCCTTCCGGGATCTCGATCGTGAAGTTGGTGACGACGTGCGGGATGCCGATGACGGCGAGCCCCACGTCGATGAAGCGGGCGGTGAAGGACTGCAGCGCGGGGGTGATGAAGGCGCCGAACGGGACCAGGAAGATCAGGTAGGCGATCGGGGCGGCGAAGGCGCGCGCGAGGTCCCAGCCGAGCCAGGCGACCAGCAGCGCCTGCAGCATGAACAGCGCCGCGAGCTGCCGCCCCTCCATGATGCCGAGCCGCTCGGCCACGAACCAGCCGAAGCCCAGCGGGATGATGGCGAGCAGCGGCCACAGCGTGGGCCGCAGCGCCAGCCCCTGCGCCCGGCGCCGCCGGTCCCAGGCGAGCCAGAGGGCGATCGGCAGCACCAGGAAGCCGTGGTTGTAGGCGCGGCTGTCGATCCACACCCGCACCGCCGCCGCGACCTCGGCCTGGAAGACGAAGGCGAAGGCGGCGAGCGCCAGGATCAGCGGCGGCAGCGCCAGGCGCAGGTCGCGCCCCGTGATCTGCGCGCCCGCGGTCCGCATGGCGGGGCGGGTGTCGAGGCCGGCGGCCGTCATATCATGACCTCATGAGGTAACGAGATCCTGTCCTCAAGCAGCGCCTCCAGCCCCGCGAGCGTCGCCGACCAGGCGTAGCGCGCCTCCACCGCCGCCCGGGCGGCGGCGCCGAGGCCGCGGTGGCGCCCGTCCAGCACCGCGCCCACCGCGGCGGCGAAGGCCGCGGGCTCGGCGGCGAGCAGCAGCTCGCGCCCCGGGGTGAAGCGCAGCCCCTCGAACGCCTCCGGCGTCGCCACCACCGGCCGCGCCATCGCCATGGCCTCCAGCACCTTGTTCTGGATGCCGCGCGCGATGCGCAGCGGCGCCACCGCCACGGCGGCATGGGCGAGCCAGGGGCGCACATCGGCGACCCGCCCGCTGACCAGCACGTCGGGGCCTGCCAGCCGCTGCACCTCCGGCGCCGGGTTGGCGCCGACGATGGCGAAGCGCAGCCCCGGCCAGCGCGGCCGCAGTTGCGGCAGCACCGTCTCCGCGAACCAGGCCACCGCGTCGATGTTCGGCCGGTAGTCCATGGTGCCGGTGAACACCGCGACCGGGCCGCCCGGCGGATAGGGCGAGGCGAAGGGGCCCTCGGGAGAGAAGTAGGAAAAATCGACGCCGTTGCTGAACCAGCCGGTCCGCCCCGCCGCCTCCGGCGCGAGCGAGGCGAACACGCGCGCCTC
>JAFKFJ010000150.1 GCA_017307335.1 Alphaproteobacteria bacterium
GCCGAGGCAGGCCAGCGCCGGCAGCGCCAGCGCCGCCGCGACAATGAAGACGGAGGCCGGCGCCAGATAGGCGCCGACGACGCCCATGAGGCCCGCGGTGAGCCCGTTGCCGATCGAGGCGAAGCGCGCGTTGAGCCCGATGCGCTCGCCCAGTGCCACCGGCCCGACGAGGGCGAGCGTGATCGCCGCGATCCCAGGCCCGATCAGCGAACTCGCCAGCCCCTGCATCGCCAGCGCGAGATAGACGGCGGGCTTCGCCGCGGTGAGCCCGAGCAGCAGTGCCGCCAGCCCGATGCCGATGATGCCGGCCAGCACCGCGCGGCGCTTGTCGGCGATGCTGTCGATGAGCGCGCCGGCCGGCATCTGGCTGACCAGGCTGCTGAGCGTGCTGATGCTCAGCGCGAGCCCGATCGCCGGTGCCGGCCAGTGCTGCTTGACCAGATAGACGGTCACGAACGCGCCGAAGCCGGTCTGCACCGCCGCGACGAAGAAGTTCACGCCGCTGAGGCCGTGCAGGCTGCGGCGCATTGCCCCGGTCACGCCCTGCGCGCGGCGCTACGACACGCGGGTGGGCACGTTCACCTCCAGCGCCGCGCCCGGGCTGAGCTGGTGGGTCGTGCCGGCGATGGCGATCGCCGTTGCCGGCCCCTCGGTAAGCGCCACGCGCACCGCGCGGCCGGTGATGCCGAGGTGCAGCGCCCGGCCGCGCCAGCGCACGGCGAAGGACAGGCGGCGCCAGCCCGGCGGCAGTTGCGGCTTCAGGCTGATCGCCTCGCCGCCGAGATCGAGGCCGGCGAAGCCCAGCACCACCGCCTGCCACACGCCGCCGAGCCCGGCGATGCGGATGCCGCCGGCGCTGTTGGGGTCGGGCTCGAGATCGGCCTCCGCCGCCTGGCGCAGGAAGCGCAGCGCCATCGCGGTGTCGCCGAGCCGCGCCGCCACCAGCGCGTGCATGCCGGCGCTGAGCGAGCTGCCATGGGCGCAGCGCGGCTCGTAATAGCGGAAATTGGCTTCCGCCGCGGCGCCCGGAAACGCCTCCGGCAGCAGGCCGATGAGCGCCACCACGTCGGCCTGCTTGACCACCTGCGACGCCTGCGTGCGCGCGCGCCCAAGCACCACGTCGATCGGCACCTTGCGGTCGGCGTATTGCCGCAGGTCGATCGGCTCGCGCCGGTCATAGCCGGCGAACTGCTCATAGCGCCCGGTGGCGGGATCGAGGCCGGTGGGGATGCGCGCCGCCGCGTCGCGCCAGTCGTCGAGTTCGCTGTCGGCGAGGCGGAGTTTCACGGCCATGGCGGCGGCGTGCTCGGGCCGGCGCGCGCGCAGCATGGCGACCGCATCGAGTGCCCGGGCGAGGTTCCAGCGCGCGAGGACGTTGGTGTAGGCGTTGTCGTCCACGTCCTCGTGATATTCGTCGGGGCCGATGACGTGGCGGATGTGCCGCGCGCCGTCCGCCTCCGCCACCGCGCGCGAGACCCAGAAGCGCGCCGTCTCGATGAGGATTTCCACGCCGGCATCGCGCATGAACGCATCGTCGCCGGTGACGCGCCAGTACTGCCACACCGCATAGGCGATGTCGGCGCTGATATGGATCTCCATCGAGCCGGTGAGGATGTCCACCATCGCGCCGTCCGGCCCGACCACGCGCGCGGGCGTGGTCTCCTCGCCGGTGTCGGCGGATTCCCAGGCGTAGAGCGCGCCTTTGAAGCCCATGGCGGCCGCCTTCGCCCGCGCCGCCGGCAGCGTGTGGAAGCGGTACATCAGCATCGCCCGCGCCGCCTCGGGCCAGACCGCGGTGTAGAACGGCAGGAGATAGATCTCGGTGTCCCAGAAGACATGGCCGAAATACGCGTCGCCGGTCAGCGCGCGGGCGCCGACCGACACGCGCTCATCCTGCGGGTTGGCGGCGCTGGTGAGGTGGTAGACGGCGAAGCGCACCGCGCGCTGCATCTCCTCATCGCCCTCGATGACGATGTCGCCCGCCTGCCAGCGTTCCCGCCATGCCGTGGTGTGGGCCGCGAGCATGCCGCGCCAGCCGAGCACGCGGTTGCGTTCCAGTGCGGCGGCGGCGACGGGGGCCGGATCGAAGCCGGGCATGTCGGCGCGGGCGACGGCGACCAGGCGGTCGAGCTCGACGCGCTGCCCGGCGATGGAGCGCCACTGCCAGATCCAGCGCAGCGAGAACGGCCGCTCCGGCACCAGCACGGCGCCGCCGACGCGCAGCGTGGCGTGGCCCGCCATCGCGACACCCTTGCCCGAACCTTCCGCGCGCCAGGCGCCGAGGTTGGGCTCCATCCGCTCCGGCTCCATGCCCATGCCGGCCATGGCGAACGTCGCTTCCAGCTTCACGTCGATGCCGTCGCGATCGAGCGTGAAGCGCAGGATCTGCATCGCCGCCGCGCGGTCGGCGAGCGAGACGAGGCGCAGCTCGTCGCCCTCGACGGTGATGCCGTTCGTGCTGCGGTGGATCAGCTCGCCCAGCAGCAGGCCGCGGTGCATGTCGAGCCGGCGGCAGCCCAGCAGCGTCTTGCCGTCGGCGAGGAGTTGCGGCTGCCCGTCGAGCACGATGCGCACGCGCGACCAGTCGGCGACCGGCACCAGTGCCGGCACCGGCGGCTCCGTATTCGGGCGGTCGAACAGGCCGGCGACGTAGCAGCGCGGCCAGGATGCCCACTTGACGTAGCCGAGCCAGCTCACCCAGGTCGGCCCGCGGCTGACCGCGCGCGACGCGCGCACGCCCAAGAAACCGTTGGAGAGGGCGAAGCGGGATTCCAGCGCACTCTCGGTGAGCACGTTGTAGCCGTCGTGTTCGAGCACCCAGGTGGCATCCGGGGTTGGGCGTAGCGCCTCATCCATGGGCCGGTGCCTCCCCCGGTGTTTCCGCGCCGGGGCGCGGGCGCAGGATGCCGGCGGGGATGGCGGCGATGTCGACCTGATCGAGGCTGGTGACAACAAGGTCGGCGCCGGCGGCGTGCAGCAGTGCCGCGTCGTCGAGGCGCGCGATGCCCAGCGCCGCCATGCCGCCCGCGCGCGCCGCCTGCACCCCGGCCGGCGCGTCTTCCACCACCAGCGCGTGTTCCGGCTGGATGTGCAAAGCCTGCGCCGCCATCAGGAACAGATCGGGCGCGGGCTTGCCGTGCGGGACG
>JAFKFJ010000151.1 GCA_017307335.1 Alphaproteobacteria bacterium
CGCGTGGATGGTGAAATAGTCGACGCCCTGTTCGGCCTGCCGCGTGCTGGCGTTGAAGCCGGCGACCAGTTCCTGCAGCGCCGCGCGGTCGCGCTTGAGCACCCCGAGCGCCCGTTCCAGCCGCAGCGCGTGGAACAGGGTCGCGGCGAGCAGCGCGATGAGGACGAGCTCGATCGCCCACTGCATGCTGCCCGTCATGCCGGCACGCGCGGCAGGTCGCGCTCGATGCGCACCGCCACCCGGTTCTTGCGGCGCCCCACCTTCGCCTCGAACAGCGGCGTGGCGCCGCAGCGCACCTGCACCGGCGCGCCGGGCGTGCAACTGAGCGCGATGCGGTTGCCGGGCCGCAGCAGGGCCATCACCTCGGCCAGCGTCATCACCTGCTCGTCGAGCACCACCGAGAGGTCGATCTCGGTGTTCCACAGCTCCTCGGCCAGATGCGTCTCCCAGATCGAGTCGCGGCCGAACTTCTCCCCCATGAACTGCTGCAGCAGCAGCTCGCGCACCGGCTCCAGCGTCGCGTACGGCAGCAGGAGCTCCAGCCGCCCGCCGCGATCCTCCATGTCGATGCGCAGCCGCGCCAGCACCGCGGCGTTGGCGAGGCGCGAGATGGTGGCGAAGCGCGGGTTCACCTCCAGCCGCTCGAAGCGGAAGGTGATCGGGCACAGCGGGTTGAAGCTTGCGGAAAGATCGGCGAGCACGACATGGATCAGCCGCTCGACCAGCGCACGCTCGATGGTCGTGTACGGCCGGCCCTCGATACGCATCGCCGCCGTGCCGCGCCGTCCGCCCAGCAGCACGTCCACGATCGAGTAGATCATGGCGCTGTCGACGACCATGAGGCCGTAGTTGTCCCACTCCTCCGCCTTGAACACGGCGAGCATGGCGGGCAGCGGGATCGAGTTGAGGTAGTCGCCGAAGCGCAGCGAGACGATGTTGTCGATGCCGACTTCCACGTTGTCGCTGGTGAAGTTGCGCAGCGAGGTGGACATGATGCGCACCAGCCGGTCGAACACGATCTCCAGCATCGGCAGGCGTTCGTAGCTCACCAGTCCGGAGCTGATGATCTTCTGCATGCCGGTGCGGTTCTCACCGCCCTGCGGCCCGTCGCCGAAGCCCAGCAGGCTGTCGATCTCGGCCTGATTGAGCACCCGCGCCGGCTGCACCGGGGCGGCCTGGGCGTCGGCGTCGGCGTCGACGGCTTCGGCGTCCGCCGCCGCCGCGTCGGTCGCCGCGCCCCAGGCGGCGGCGAGATCCTCGTCGCTCTGCGGATTGGTCTCGTCGCTGCCGCTCACTGGATCAACATTTCCGTGAACAGGACATCGACGATGCGGGCGGGGCTGGCGGCGATGTTGGCGCGCGCGATCAGCTCCTCGCGCAGCCGCCAGGTGCCGGCGCTGCCGCGCAGCTCCTCGGGCCGCATTTCCCGCAGATAGGTCTGGAACAGATCGAGCAGCCGCGGCATCGCCGCCGTCACCGCGGCCTGATCCTCCGGCTTGCCGAGTTCCAGCCGCGCGTGCAGCTTCACATAGGCCGCGTGCCGCCCGCCGTTGAGGTTGGCGATGATTTCCGGCAGGTCGACGAACGTGGGCGGCTTCACCGCCACCGGCGTCGCCGGCTGGTCGGCCGGATGCACCTCCGCTGCCGGCGCCTTCCTGCCGTGGCCGAGCAGCGCCGGCAGCACGCCGCTGAACCAGAGCCCCGCCACGATCGCCGCGAGCGCCGCCGGGGCCGCAAGCAGCAGCAGCTTGCGCTTGCCCTTCTGCGGCGCGCCGGCCTCGCCCGTCGCCGCTGTCGCCGCCCCCGAAGCTGCCCCAGACGCTGCTGCCGCCGCCATGCCGCCCGCCACGCATTTTGCCCGGGCGATCCTCGCCGCGAGGGTTTAACAATAGCTTAGCGGGACCATCCCCCATCAGGGAAATAGCCATCAGTACATCAATAGATTAATGGGCGATCGTTTCATTTCTGAGGAAAATGCTCGGCTTAACCTCAGAAAGAAAGCGGGACGTCGCATAACAAGAGGAAAAATATATACCTCTCATAGACTTACTACTCCTGACGACCACTAACTCGGTCTGGGATTCAACCTGTGGTGCAGATCCCCATGAGGGAATGAACGTCTTGCAGCACCCACTGGCGTGAATGGCCGTGCCAGGCGTCATGGGAGCGGCGTCAGATCGATAAGGACCAGGAACCGGAGTAGTACGATCATCGGTGCCGATATGATGACAATAAATAAGAATAAGAGAAATTGGCAAATATATAAAGAACGAAATTCGCGGAAATTATAAAATTCAAGTTTTGATAAATGTATTCAAGTATTATGGAGAACATTTCATCAATAATAGCGTGCGAATTGCTTGCATAGAGGAAGCGTTTGCGCTATAACCGAAGCGGCTCGCGGTATTTGAGTCATTACTAGAATGGAGTGTTTCGTATGTCTTTAGAAAACTACTTGCTGACTCTCAAGGCAATCGAAGTGTTTCTCGAGTTCTGGATATATTTTGGTCATGATTAAACCTTAGGCGGCCGGTGGCTGCTGGTAGTCTCTGTTGGGGCTGCCAGCAGCCGCGTTCGCTCGCCTACGCATGGGATGAGTGAGAAGCCCGCATAGTCGCGACACGTCGGCAGCTTTGAGCTCTCGGCTTTGTCGCCTGTGCTGGCAACCGGACATCATCCAGTTGCCAGTCAGCGCTATCCACCGTCGAATCAGTAGGTTACGACACAATAACTTTTCGTGCGACCATCGGCGGCGGTATTCTCCGCATGTCTCTTGCAGAACGAAGATGCCATGTCGCGAAAACCGAAGCCGTTCAACTTCACTCTCCTCCCCACCGAAGTCGCGGAGCTTCAGGCGCCCTCCGGCAAGGGTGGGCATCAAGGTCTACACAGTCGCCTGCGTGTTGAACTCGCGGTGGGACCAACTGTGACATTCGATGACGCGGAGATGGGTGAGCTGATCCGCTACATGTCCCAATACGGGGACGGCGGATTCCAGGGGAGACTTCGCCGCGCGTTCATTCGCTCTCTCTGCGGGCAGATCGGGGCGACCCCAGCGTAGTCTGCAGTGAGGCGGCCGGCGCGGTGCGACTCTGCTGCGGTGGTTGGGCGCGTG
Source organism: Alphaproteobacteria bacterium (assembly GCA_017307335.1). Taxonomy (GTDB): domain Bacteria; phylum Pseudomonadota; class Alphaproteobacteria; order Acetobacterales; family Acetobacteraceae; genus JAFKFJ01. Next base: position 3,116 of record JAFKFJ010000151.1, read on the forward strand.
ACCATGATAGCTTT
>JAFKFJ010000152.1 GCA_017307335.1 Alphaproteobacteria bacterium
CTATGCGCTGCAACAGGCGGCCTCCGCCCGGGCGGCCGCGGCGGCGCAGGCCGCTCCGGCGGCCGAAGCCGAGGCAACGGAGCCGGTCAGCTACGCCGAGCCGCCGCGACCGGCCCCGGCGCCGCGACCGGCTCCCCGCGCGCCCGTCGCGGCGTCCAGCCAGCCGGCCGCGCCGCCGCCGCCCCGGCGGAGCATCTTCAACCTCATGACCGGCGCCATTCGTGGCTACGACCCCGCCGCCACCGCCCCCCGCGTGGAACCGGCGAGAAGCGGTGAGCCGCGACAGGAGCCGGTGCGCGCGGACGTCCGCCAGACCGGGGGCGAGGAAATGCAGATCGACATCCCTGCCTTCCTGCGGCGCCAGTCCTCCTGAATTGCTGCGCTGCGGTGACGGGGCGAAACAAACCCCGTCCCGCCGCGTCCAATCCTGCGATATTTATTGCAAGATCAGTCTTTTGTAGCGAAATATCCGGCAATAATCATTGACTCGCCAAGCCATTCGACCGCTGCCAGCCTCCCAATGCCGCGAAGCCATCCGCGGATCTGGAGGACGAGGGTCGAAAGCGAAGGCATGGACGGGTTGCCGCACAACATTCCGCTGCAGACCGCACCGCAGCGGCAGTCTACGCTGAAGGCGCCGATCGACTGCGTGGGCGTAGGCCTGCACGGTGGCGGTCGAGTGCGCCTCGGCCTGCTGCCCGCCGCGCCCGGTACCGGCATCGTCTTCCGTCGTACCGATCTCGGCCGGGAGATCCCTGCGCGCTTCGATCGCGTGGTGGACACCCGGCTCTGCACCGTGCTCGGCCTGCCCGACGAACCCGCGGTCCGCGTGGGCACCGTGGAGCATGTGCTGGCCGCCCTCGCCGGCGCGGGCGTGACCAATGCCGTGGTCGAGGTGGACGGGCCTGAAGCGCCGATTCACGACGGCTCGGCCGCGAGCTTCCTTTTCCTCGTCGATTGCGCGGGCGTCGTCGCACAGGACGCCCCGGCCGCAACGATCGAGGTCCGCCGCACCGTACGGGTAAGCCATGGCGCGGCGTTTGCCGAGCTGCGCCCGTATCCGTTCGGCCTGGACATGGGGTTCTCCATCGCCTTTGACGCCGCCGCTATCGGCCGGCAGGCGCTGACCCTGCACCTGACGCCGGACGCCTTCCGCGGCGAGCTGGCGCGTGCCCGCACCTTTACGCTCGCGAGCGAGATCGAGGCGATGCGGGCCGAGGGACTGGCGCGGGGCGGCAGCCTCGACAATGCGGTCGTGGTCGACGGCGCGCGGGTGCTCAATCCCGGCGGGCTGCGCATGGCCGACGAGTTCGTGCGCCACAAGCTGCTCGACGCGGTGGGTGACCTGGCGTTGGCCGGCGCGCCGTTGCGCGCGCGCTTCGTCGCCCACCGCGGCGGGCACGCATTGACCAACCAGCTGCTGCGGGCGCTGTTCGCGGATGCCGCGAACTGGCGCCTGCATATCCCCTCGGTCGAGCCGGCGCTGGCTGCCTGAGCGGGTTCTCCGCCGCGCGCGCGATGCTATAACGGCGCGCCCGCAACGCCGGTGGTCCAGATTGCTGAAGCTCCGCCTCGCCGTGCTCGCCGCCCTGCCCCTGCTGGTCAGCGGCTGCTCGCTTTTCAGCGAACCCCCCAAGACCGAAGACCCGGCTTCGGTTCCGGTGGAGGAGCTCTACAACCGCGGCGTCGACGCGCTGAACGCCCACCACTACAGCGTCGCCTCCGACGAGTTCGACAACGTCGAGCAGTACTACCCCTATTCGACCTGGGCCACGAACGCCCAGATCATGCAGGCGTACGCGCAGTACCTCGACAACAAGTTCACCGATGCGATCGGCACGCTGGACCGCTTCATCCAGCTCCATCCATCGCACCGCGACATCGGCTATGCCTACTACCTGCGCGCGCTCTGCTTCTATCAGCAGATTTCCGACATCCAGCGCGACCAGAAGGGCACCGAGGAGGCGATGGCGGCGTTGCAGGAGGTGGTGAACCGTTTCCCCGGCAGCGCCTATGCCCGCGATGCCAAGCTGAAGATCGACCTCTGCCGCGACCACCTCGCCGGCAAGGAGATGGAGATCGGCCGCTGGTATGAGCGCCAGCACCTGTACGTCGCGGCGCTCGGGCGGTTCCAGCGGGTCGTCGACATCTATCAGACCACCAACCACACCCCCGAGGCGCTGGAGCGGCTGACCGAGATCTACCTGCTCCTGGGCCTGCCGGACGAGGCCCGGCGCACCGCGGCGGTGCTCGGCTACAACTACCCGGGCAGCCGCTGGTATGCCGACAGCTACAACCAGCTCGTCGCCGACGGGGAGCTGAAGGGTGCGAAGGTGCCGCCACCGCCCGACGACCGGGGCTTCTTCAGCCGCACCTTCGGCTGGATCTTCTGACGGCCGGCCGCCTTCCGCCGCGCGATGCTGACCGGGCTCGCGATCCGTGACGTGGTGCTGATCGAGCGGCTGGATCTCGGCTTCGGCGCCGGCCTGACCGTGCTGACGGGCGAGACCGGGGCCGGGAAGTCGATCCTGCTCGACAGCCTTGGGCTGGCCCTCGGCACCCGCGCCGATGCGGGGCTGCTGCGCCCGGGCAGCGAGCAGGCCTCGGTCGCCGCGGTCTTCGCGCCGCCCGCCGAGCACCCCGCCCTCACGCTGCTGGCCGAGCACGGGATCGCGGCCGGGGATGAGATCGTGCTGCGCCGCGTGGTGGGCCGCGACGGCCGCTCGCGCGCCTTTGCCAATGACGCGCCCATCGGAGTGGCCCTTTTGCGCCGGCTCGGCGCGTTGCTGGTCGAGGTGCAGGGACAGCACGACCAGATGGGGCTCGCCGATCCCGCCGGCCACGCCGGACTGCTCGACGCCTTTGGCGTGCCGCCGCCGCTGCGGGCGGAGGTGGCGGCGTGCCATCGCGCCTGGCGCGACGCCGCCGCCGCGCTCACCGCCGCCCAGGAAGCAATCGCGGCGGCGCGGCGGGACCAGGACTGGCTGCGCCACGCGACCGAGGAACTGGCCGCCCTCGCCCCCGTCACGGGCGAGGAGGAACGGCTCGCGCAGGAGCGGCAGGAGCTGCAGCACGCCGAGCGCCGGGCCGAGGCGATCGCGGCTGCGCTCAGC
>JAFKFJ010000259.1 GCA_017307335.1 Alphaproteobacteria bacterium
GACCAGCGTGTCCGGCGGCAACACTCTGCTCAGCTTCGGCGACAGCCAGCACGGCGTGCTGCTGCAGGGGGTCAGTAACTTCGACACCAATACGATCCACTGGACCTGAGCCGCCGATCCCGCGCGCCCCTGCCGCCGTTCGCGCGGCAGGGGCGACGCGAGGCCTGTTTGCGGCGCGGCCGGCCATGATAAGGCGGTGGCGTCGAACGCACGCGAGCCGGTCTTGCCAAACCCGATCGCCCTGTCCGCCACGCCGCCCGCGTTGCTGTTCGCCGATCGGCGCCTCTACCTCATGTTCGTCTTCGGCATGCTCTCGGGCCTGCCGCTGGCGCTGTCCGGCTTCACCCTGCGCCAGTGGCTGACGGAGGCGCATCTTTCGCTCGGCCTCACCGGGCTCACCGCCAATATCGGCCTTTCGTACACGCTGAAGTTCCTCTGGGCGCCGGTGATGGATCAGGCCCGTGCCCCCCTGGGCCTGGCGCGCTTCGGCCGCCGGCGGGGGTGGCTGCTCGCGGCGCAGCCGCCGCTCGCCCTCGCAGCCCTCGCGATGGCGCTGTCGGACCCCGCGACCGCACCCCTGCACACGATCGCCGCCGCCGCTCTGGTGGCCTTCCTCTCGGCGAGCCAGGACATCGCGATCGACGCCTGGCGCATCGAGACCTTTCCGGTGCGCCTGCAGGGGGTCGCGAACGCCGCCTATGTCTGGGGCTACCGGCTGGCCATGCTGCTGTCCGGCGCCGGGGTGATCGCGCTCGCCGGCACGCTGGGCTGGCAGGGCGCGCTTGCGCTGGTGGCCGCGGCCCTGGCGCTTGGACCGCTGGTGACCCTGCTGGCCCCGGAACCGCCGGCCCCGGAACCGCCGGCCCCGCCCCGCCCGGCGGACGTGGCGTCGGAGGGTGTGCGCGGCCGCCTCGCTCGCGCCGTGGTGGAGCCGCTGCGCGACTTCCTCCGCCGGCCCCAGGCGGCGGCGGTGCTCGGCTACGTCGCCACGTTCAAGCTCGGCGAGGCGATGGCGGGCGTGATGCTGGCGCCCTTCTTCCACGATCTCGGCTTCAACCGCGCCGCGGTCGCCGCCGCGATCGGACCGTTCTCGCTGGTCGCCACCATCGCCGGATATGCGACCGGCGCCGCCGCGGTCGCCCGGCTCGGCCTGCCGCGCTCGCTGATCCTGACCGGGTTCTTCCAGATGGCGGCGATGGCGGGCTACGTCGTGCTGGCGCTCTCGGCCGGCAACCATGCGGTGCTCTACGGCACGGTGGTGCTGGAAGCCTTCGCCGAGGGCGTGGCGGATGCGGCCTTCCTCGCCTATCTCTCCGGCCTCTGCTCACCGGCGCATGCGGCCACACAGTTCGCGCTGCTCTCGTCCATCGCGCCGCTGGCGCTGCGGACGGTCGGCGGACTCTCGGGGTTCATCGCCGCCGCCCTGGGTTGGCCGGTGTTCTATGCGGTGGCGATGGCGGCCTCGCTGCCCGCCATGCTGCTCATGCTGCACATCCTGCGCCGCACCCCGCTCAAGGAATTTTCCGCGTCCTGACGCCGAAGCGCATCGGCAGCCGGCTTGCCGCGCGCGCCGCCCTCTCCGCAATCCCGCTCACGCCCTCGCGCCGCTCCAGCTCCGCCCAGACTTCCTCGGCGCGCACCCCCGCGTTTACCCACATCACGATCAGATGATAGAGCACATCGGCGCTTTCGGTGATCAGCGCGGCCCGGTTGCCGGCCACCGCCTCGATCAGGCATTCCACCGCCTCCTCGCCGAATTTCTGTGCGACCTTGTCGGTGCCGCGGGCGAGCAGGCGGGCGGAGTGGCTGACATTCGGATCGGCGCTCCGTCGGCTGCTCACCACGCCCCAGAGCCGGTCGAGCACCGCCGGGCCGGGCGCTTGGGGCATCGGCGAGGGAAGCGGCAGCGGCATCGGGCGCAGCGCCGCCTGCTTCTTCGGCGCCTTCTTCAGCACCGGCTTTTTCTTCGGTCCGACCTTCTTCGCCATCCGCGCCTCAGGCCGCCAGCGGCCGGGGCAGGCGCACCGGCAGGCCGGCGGCGCCCAGCGCGGCCTTCACCTCGGCGATGCCGAAGGTACCAAAATGGAACACGCTGGCGGCGAGCAGCCCGGTCGCCCCGGCCCGCGCCCCCTCGACGAAATGGCGCAGCGTGCCCACCCCGCCCGATGCCACCACCGGCAGCCGCACCGCGTCGCAGACGGCACGCAGCAGGCCCAGGTCGAAGCCGGCGCCGGTGCCGTCGCGGTCCATGCTGGTCAGCAGGATCTCGCCCGCGCCCAGCGCGGCCACGCGCCGGCACCATGCGACCGCGTCGATCCCGGTGCCGCGCCGCCCGCCATGGGTGAACACCTCCCACCGGTCCGGCCCGACGGCCTTCGCGTCAATCGCGACCACCACGCACTGGCTGCCGAACTTCTCCGCCGCCTCCGCCACCAGCTCCGGCCGCGCCACGGCGGCGGAGTTGATGCTGCACTTGTCCGCGCCCGCGAGCAGCAGGCGGCGCATGTCGCCCACCGCGCGGATGCCGCCACCCACGGTCAGTGGCAGGAACACGCGCGCCGCGGTGCGCGCCACCACGTCCAGGATGGTGTCGCGGTTCTCGTGGCTCGCGGTGATGTCAAGGAACGTGAGCTCGTCCGCGCCGGCCGCGTCATAGACCGCAGCCTGCTCCACCGGGTCGCCGGCATCGCGCAGCGCCACGAAGTTCACGCCCTTGACGACGCGACCGTCCTTCACGTCCAGGCAGGGAATGACGCGCAGCTTCAGCACGGCGGGCCCTCTCGTGCCGCATCAATGACGAACCCGCCCGCGTCGGCGCAAGCGTCCTCGCCGCAGATCAGCCGCCCAGCAACTCTAAGGCGGCGGCAAGATCGATGCGCCCGTCATACAGCGCCCGGCCGACGATCACACCCTCGATCAGCGTGCCTTCGCCCGCCTGGGCGGCGGCGCGCTTGAGCGCGGCGAGATCCGCGAGCCCGGCCACGCCGCCCGAGGCGATCACCGGCGTCGAAATCTGAAATGCGAGGTCGAGCGTCTGTTCAAGGTTGAGCCCGCTCAGCATGCCGTCGCGGCCGATATCGGTGTAGATGATCGCCGCCGTGCCCGCGTCCTCGAAGCGCAGCGCGAGGTCGAGCGCCCGCATGCTCGACGTCTCCGCCCAGCCCTCGGTCGCCACCCACCCCTCGCGCGCGTCGATGCCGACCGCGATGCGGCCGGGATGCGCGCGGCATGCCTCGCGCACCAGCGCCGGACTCTTCGCCGCCACGCTGCCGAGGATCACGCGGCTGATCCCGGTCGCCAGCCAGCGTTCAATCCCCGCGTGGTCGCGGATGCCGCCGCCGAGCTGCACCGGGATGCGCACCGCGGCCAGGATCGCGCCCACCGCCTCGGCGTTCACGGCGTGCCCGGCAAAGGCGCCGTCGAGATCGACGACGTGCAGCCAGCGGCACCCCGCCGCCTCCCACACCCGCGCCTGCGCCCCCGGGTCGTCGGAATAGACCGTCGCATCCGTCATCACGCCGCGCCGCAGCCGGACGCAGGCCCCGTCCTTGAGGTCGATCGCCGGGTAGAGCGTCAGCCGGCGGTCAGGCAATGCGCCCGCCCGGCTGCAGCACCTTGAAATAGTGGATGCCGGCGATCGTCCGTCCACCGACGCGCGCATAGACCGGATTCACGCCCCAGCGGATGTAGCCCATGGACTCGTAGAGGGCGATCGCCGCCTCCTGTGATTCCCGCACGTCGAGATTGAGCACGTGATAGCCCAGCGCGCGCGCCGTTTCCTCGACCCGCGTCGTCATCATGCGGGCGAGCCCGTGACCGCGTGCATACGGGGCAATGAAGGAATGCTGAAGCGTCGCCGCAAACGCCTGCGCCTCATTGTTGCGCGAGGGCCGCACGAGCTGCACCGAGCCCACGATGCTGCCGTCCAGCCGGCCTACGAAAAGCTGCCGTTCGGGCACCAGCACCACGCCGCGGAAATAGCTCTCCAGCGCCGCGCGCGGCTGCGCGGTCACCCAGCCGAAGCCGCCACCGTCGAGGATCGCGGCATTGGTCGCTTCGCACAGCGCCGCCAACTCGTCCTCCGAGAACTCGGTCTGGCGCTCCACCGACAGGCTGTGCGCGGTGCCGGCGCCGCCGAGCGGCGGCGCTTCGGCCGGGAGGTGCGGCATGTCAGGGCGTCCAGCGCAGGAAATTGCCGAGGATGCGCAAACCAACCTCCTGGCTCTTCTCGACGTGAAACTGCGTGCCGGCCCGGTTGCCCGCGGCGACCATCGCCACCACCGGCCCGCCATAGTCGGTGGTGGCGAGCACCTGCGGCGCCGCGCCGCCGGTCAGTGCATAGCTGTGCACGAAATAGGCGTGATCGCCCGGCGCCAAACCCGCAAGCAGCGGGTGCGCGCCAGGCGTGAACTGCAGCTCGTTCCACCCCATCTGCGGCAGGCGCAGCGCCTCGGGCACCGCCATTGCCGCGATCTCGCCGGCGATCCAGCCGAAGCCCGGCGTGATCTCATGCTCCAGGCCGCGCGTCGCCATGAGCTGCATGCCGACGCAGATGCCGAAGAACGGCGTGCCGCCAGCCACCGAATCGAGGACCGCGGCGCGCAGCCCGGGGATCGCGCCGAGCCCCCGTGCGCAGTCGGCAAACGCGCCCTGGCCCGGCAGCACGATGCGCTCGGCGCGCGCCACCGCGCGCGGGTCGGCAGTGACGGCGACGCGCGTCCCCAGGCCCTCGCGCTCTGCGGCGACGCTCAGCGCGCGGGCGGCGGAGGCGAGATTGCCGCTGCCGTAGTCGATCACCGCGACCGTCATCGCAGCGCCAACGGAGCCAGATCGGGGCGCCGGTCCAGCAGCCGCGCCAGCGCCGCATCGGCATCGGCGCCCGCAACGACATGGGCGAGAAGAAAGCCCTGCCGTGCGAGCGACCAGCGCCGCAGGTCCTGCCCGAATAGGCCGAGCAGCCACGCCAGCGCCAGTTCGAGCCCGAAGCGCAGCGGCGGCAGCGGGATCAGGCCCAGCAGCACCTCGGCACACAGCACCAGCACGGCTGCGAGCCAGGCGCGATGGAAGAACAGCCACAGCGGGCCGAAGACGGCCGCCCCCCAGGAGAACCCCTCGCGCACCAGCACCGGCGCGCGCGCCGGGTGGGTGTGGGCGGTGTAGATCCTCACAGCGCGCCCTTGGTCGAGGGCACCGCGTCGCCCACGCGCGGGTCGCGCTCCAGCGCCATGCGCAGCGCCCGCGCCGTCGCCTTGAAGCACGCCTCGGCGGCGTGATGGGCATTCGTCCCGGCCCGTAGCGTCACGTGCAGCGTGACCGCGGCATTGATCGCCAGCGCGCGGAAGAACTCCTCGAACAGTTCGGTGTCGAACGTGCCCACTTTGGGCCGGCCGAACGGGACCGACCAGGCGAGGAACGGACGGCCGGAGAAATCCACCGCCACCTCGGCCAGCGCCTCGTCCATCGGCACGATCGCGTGGCCGAAGCGCATGATGCCGCGCTTCTCCCCCACGGCCGTCGCGATCGCGCGGCCCAGCACGATGCCGACATCCTCGACCGTGTGATGATCGTCGATGTGCAGGTCGCCCTTGGCGGCGATGGTCAGGTCGAACAGCGCGTGCCGCGCCAGCGCCGTCAGCATGTGGTCCAGGAAGCCCACGCCGGTCGCGATGTCCGCCTGCCCGCTGCCGTCGAGCGCGAGGGTGAGCCGGATGTCGGTCTCACTGGTCGTGCGGCTGAGGCTCGCGGTGCGCGTCATGGCGGCAGGACTAGCGAAAACCGCGTCCTGCGGCAAACCCGCCGCGCGCCGGCCGTGCCCGGGGCGCATGCGCCTTGCTTCGCGGCCGCCACGCGCCATTTTAGGGCGTCATGCAGTATTCTCAGACATACGGTTTCATGGGCAGCCCCAGCGGCGACCCGACCGGCTGGCACGGTACGACCATCCTCTGTGTCCGCCGCGGCGGCAGCGTTGCCATGGCCGGCGACGGGCAGGTGAGCCTCGGCCAGACGGTGATCAAGGCGAACGCGCGCAAGGTGCGCCGCATCGGTGCCGGCGGCGCCGTGCTCGCCGGCTTCGCGGGCGCCACCGCCGACGCCTTCACCCTGCTCGAGCGGCTGGAGAGCAAGCTCGAGCGTTTCCCCAACCAGCTCGAGCGTGCCTGCGTGGAGCTTGCCAAGGACTGGCGGACGGACCGCTATCTGCGACGGCTGGAGGCGATGATGGCGGTCGCCGACCGCGAGCGCAGCTTCACGCTCACTGGCACCGGCGATGTGCTGGAGCCGGATGACGGGCTGATCGGCATCGGCTCGGGCGGCAACTATGCCCTCGCCGCTGCGCGCGCCCTGATCACCGTGCCCGACCTCACCGCCGAGGATATCGCGCGCCGTGCGCTCAACATCGCTGCCGATATCTGCGTCTATACCAACAAGAACGTGATCGTCGAGACGATCGCGTAAGGATGCCGCATGGAAGTCTTGACCTATTCGCCGCGCGAGATCGTGAGCGAGCTTGACCGCTTCATCGTCGGCCAGCACGACGCCAAGCGCGCCGTCGCGATCGCGCTGCGCAACCGTTGGCGCCGCCAGCAGCTTCCCGAGGCGATGCGCGAGGAGGTGGTGCCGAAGAACATCCTCATGATCGGCCCCACCGGCGTCGGCAAGACCGAGATCGCGCGCCGCCTGGCGAAGCTCGCGCAGGCACCGTTCCTGAAGGTGGAGGCGACGAAGTTCACCGAGGTCGGGTATGTCGGCCGCGACGTGGAAAGCATCGCGCGCGACCTCGTCGATGCCAGCCTGAACATGCTCCGCGACGCGAGCCGCAAGGAAGTGCAGGCGAAGGCGGAGACCAACGCCGAGGAGCGGCTGATCACCGCGCTGGTGGGCGAGAAGGCGGCGGCCGACACGCGCTCGAAATTCCGCCGCATGCTGCGCTCGGGCGAGCTGGAGGGGCAGGAGATCGAGGTCAGCGTGACCGATGCCGGGCCGAGCCCGATCGGCCAGCTCGACATGCCCGGCATGCCGCCCGGGCAGATGATCAATCTCGGCGAGATGATGAAGAACATGCTCGGCCGGCCGAAGGTCACACGCAAGATGACGGTCGCCGACGCGCGCCGCGTGCTGGAGCAGGAGGAGGCGGACAAGCTGCTCGACAACGAGCGGCTGACCAAGGATGCCGTCGCGCACGCCGAGAATCACGGCATCGTCTTCATCGACGAGATCGACAAGATCGCGGTGCGCACGATGGAGGGCGGATTTCGCGGCGGCGACGTGTCGCGCGAGGGCGTGCAGCGCGACCTGCTGCCGCTGATCGAGGGCACGACGGTGAACACGAAATACGGGCCGGTGAAGACCGACCACGTGCTGTTCATCGCCTCCGGCGCGTTCCATCTCGCCAAGCCCGCCGACCTGCTGCCGGAATTGCAGGGCCGGCTGCCGATCCGCGTGGAACTCGCCTCGCTCTCGCGCGCCGACCTGCGCCGCATCCTGACCGAGCCGGAGCACAGCCTGGTCAAGCAGTACGAGGCGCTGATCGGCACCGAGGGGGTGAAGCTGCGGTTCGACGACGCGGCGGTGGACGCGCTCGCCGATCTCGCCGCCGACATCAACGAGCGGGTGGAGAACATCGGCGCCCGCCGGCTGCATACGGTGCTGGAGCGGCTGCTGGAGGAAATCTCGTTCAGCGCGAGCGACCGTGCCGGACAGGAGATCGTCGTCGATGCCGCTTACGTGCAGGAGAAGGTCGCGCCGCTGGCGCAGAAGGGCGACCTCAGCCGCTTCATCCTCTGACCCGTGCCTGCAGATCCCTCTCCCGCTCGCGGGAGAGGGTCGAACTGAGGACCGCTGACACCTCGCGCAGAAGGGCGGCCTCCGCCGCTAGATCCTCTGAACCTGCCCCCTCTCCCGCTCGCGGGAGAGGGCCGGGGTGAGGGCCGCTGCCACCTCGCGCAGGAGGGCCGCCACCGCCGCTAGATCCTCTGAACCTGCCCCCTCTCCCGCTCGCGGGAGAGGGTCGGGGTGAGGGCCGCCGCCCGCATGGCAAATGCCGGCTGGCAGCCGCCGTCGCGCCGCGTTATAACATTCGTGCTCACAAGGGAGTGCAGGCCATGGCGACCCTCAAACTGCGCGCGATCGGCAATTCGGTGGGGGTGGTGCTGCCCCGCGAGGTGCTCGCGCGGCTGCGCGTCGGCGAGGGCGATCTGCTGCACGTGATCGAGACCAAGGACGGCGTGGTCCTCACCCCCCTCGACCCGAAGGTTGCCGGACAGCTCAGCACCGGGCGCGACGTGATGCGGCGCTATCGCGACACGCTCAACGTGCTGGCGCAGTGAGCGACATCGAATGGCTTGAGCGCCAGAGCATCGAGCTATTGCACGCCGAGAGCATCGGCGAACACGGCGGCCTGCCCGGGCTGCGCGACGAGGGACTGCTTGAGAGTGTGCTGGCGCGGCCGCGCAATCTCCGCGCGTACGAGGGCGTGGCCGACGTCCTTGCGCTCGCGGCGAGCTACGGCGTGGCGCTCGCGAAGAACCATGCGTTCAACGACGGCAACAAGCGGATCGCCTTCATCGCGACGCTGACCTTCGCCGCGGTGAACGGCTGGCGCGTCGAGGCGGATCAGGCCGAAGCCGCCGCGATGATGCTGGAAGTCGCGGCGGGAGGCGTCGGGACCGACGGTCTCGCTGCCTGGCTGCGCGAACACGCGCGGCCGCGGCGCTGACCGTCCCATCCGGCGCTCAGTCCCGCGGCGCGAGCCTGCGGCACGGGCGGGGCGGCAGCCAGCACGGATAGCCGAGGCTCATCCGCGCCGCCCACCGATGCAGCGGCGCTCCCGGCGCGACGGCGCGTGCGTCGTTGCTGTCCACGAAGCGCACCGCGCCCTCGAACGGGCGCCGCAGCGCAATCTCGCGCACGCCCGTCGCATCGGGCATGCCGCGCACGGCCTCGACGTTGCGCAGCATCCCGGCCGCATCGGCGAGCTGGTAGTCGCCGAAATACACGGCGTCCCAGCTCGGCGATCCCGCCGCGAACTGCACCATCCGCGCCGACACCGCGTCGGCGACCTCGACCGGCGTCAGCCGGATGCACATCAGCAGGAACACGGCGGCCAAGCTCGCGACCGCCAGCCGCCGCGCCTGTCCCGCCACGGCGCGCAGCCACAGGAAGGCGAACAGACCGAGGCCGGGCCAGGTCCACTTGAAGTAGTGCACGTTGTGGTAGCGCCACAGCCCGCTCGGCAGCAGGTCCACGTAGGAGAAGAACAGGGCCCAGTAGAGCACCAGGCTCGCGGCCAGCAGGACAACGGCGAGCCGCGCGCCGCCGCGCGCCATCCAGGCCGCGGGAAGGATGCCGGCGAAGGCGAGCACGAGCCACGGGAACCGCGCCGCCAGCCCGGCGCCGTCAGGGAACCACGGCCGCGGCTGCAGCAGCAACACCACGGTCTTCCACGGCAACTGGCCGAACACGAAGCCGATCGCACGCGAGCGAAGCACGTAGTCCGACGGATGCGGGCCGTAGATCGCCAGATAGAGCGCGCCGAACGGTACCGCCACGGCTGCGGCGCCGATGGCGACGGCTCCCAACTCCCCCCAGCGCGGGCGCCGGGCGACCAGCGCGTGCAGCGCCCCGCCGCCGACCCAGAGCGCGGGGATGAACGTGTCGCTCGGCCGGATCGCCCCGATTGCCGCCCCGAGCGCCCCGATCGCCGCGAGCCTTAGCAGCCGCTCGGGCGCCAATTCGCCCGCGGTCATTTCCGCCGCCATCAGCGCGAGGAAGAGCCAGATCGCGCCCGCCGATGCAGTGGTGTTCCAGGGCTCGGCCCAGGTCGCGAGCAGGTCGCGGTCGGCCACGCTGCTCAGCACGAAGATCGGGACGGCCCATAGCGCCCGAACGGAAAGCCGCCGCGCGAAGCTCAGGAATCCCAGATAAGCCGCCAGCAGCGCCGCCAGGTCCACGAAGTAGAACGCGTGCATCGGCAGCAGGCGGGTGAAGGGCGCGGCCAGCAGCGCGTAGCCGACCGGATACCAGTGAAACGCCGGCGCCAGATCGAGCGCACGCAGGTGCTGCGCGGACCGCAGGTAGTTGCCCTGGTCGAACCAACTCCACCAGCCGAGCGGGTAGCCGGGCCGGTTGCCCGGCAGCGCGGGGTGGCCGAGATAGCAGCCGGTGTAGAGGATCGCGAGGCTCGCGGCGCCGAGCAGGATCGGCATCGCGCGCGCCTCGGCGCGGGGTTCGTCGGTCGTCATCCAGTCGGTTCCGTCGCCATCCGTCGCTCGCTTCGCGCCCGCTTGACGCCCCGCATGGCGCCCCGCACATCTCGCCCGTGTCCGACCCTTTCGTCACCCCCGGGGAGCCCGCCGCCGCTGCCGCCATCGCCGCCATCGGCGAGGAGCTGGCGCTGTTCGACGACTGGACCGACCGCTACCAGTACATCATCGACCTCGGCCGCAAGCTCCCCCCCTATCCCAAGGCCTGGGCCGATGACGCGCACCGGGTGCCGGGGTGCCAGAGCCGGGTCTGGCTCGCGGTCGCGCACCGCGATGGGCGCGCCTTCTTCGCCGGCGCCTCCGACGCCGCCATCGTTGCCGGGCTGGTGGCCATTCTGCTGCGCGTCTATTCCGGCCGCACGCCGAGCGAAATCGCGGCGACCGGACCGGAATTCTTAAAGGAACTTGACTTAATGAATGCCCTCTCGACCAACCGCGGCAACGGCGTCGCCGCCATGGCCCGCAAGATCCGCGAGACTGCTGCCCTCCTGCCCGCCGGCTGACGCGGGGCCGGGGTCAGGAACGCGACCGTGGTCGGCGCGCCCCGCCGGCGGCCTGCGCCAGCATTTCGCTCACCGCATCGGCGAACTGCCCCAGCGCATCGCTCATCGCCGCGACATAGTCGCTGGTCGCGGCGGAGGCAGGCTTCGTCGTGAAGCGCAGGGTCCGGGCATTCGTATGCTCATGGCTGTCGCCGTTGCGCACCGCCACCTGCGCCAGCAGCATCACGACCCCGCTGCTGTCCAGATCGAAGCGCTGCACGTCGATCTCCAGCACGAGGTCGGGCGAACTGGTGATCGCGCCGGACTCGGAAAACACCGCGGTGCCGGGCAGGCGCTGGACGAGTTCCTCGGTCAGCACCCGATCGAACATGCTGCCGAGCGGTTCGCCCCAGCGCTCGTTCGTGGTCAGGCGGATGCGATAGTCGGTATCCGAACGCACGATCTCCGGCCGGTCGAGGTAGCCGGCCAGCGCCACCCGTCGCACGCCCACGCTGCGCGCCGCGATCCGGTTCGTCGGGCCGGGCTTCGCGGCGAGCGTGAACAGTGTCGGCGTCGGCGAGGTGCTGCAGCCGGCGAGCAGCCCGAGCGTCGCCAGCAGCGCGCGCCGGCGCATCACGGCGCGCCCGCCTGCCCGGTCCGGCCGCGCAGCAGCGCCTCCGGGTGCTGATCGAGGAAGTCGGCGAGCAGGCGGATCGAGCGGGCGGCGTCGCTGAAATTGTCCATCATGCGCTCCAGGTCGCGGCGGAACTGCGAGCTGTTGCCGTAGCCGGTATCGGCCGAGGCGAGCAGCCGGTTGGCGCGGTCCATCGCCGTCTGCAACCCCTGCGCGATCTGCGGCAGCCGCGCCAGCGCCGGGCCCGCGCCGGCATTGGTCTGGCGGATCAGCTCCTGCAGCGAGACCAGTGTTGCCGAGAGCGCGCGCAGGCTCTCCTTGGTCTGGGCCCCGCTGGTCAGGTCGGCCACGCCGGCGAGCGCGGTGTCGAGGTGCTGGGCGATCTCCTCCAGCGGCAGCGCCTGGATCTTCTGCAGGATCTGGCCGAGGCTGCTGGTCAGCCCCTCGAGCCCGCCGGGAAGGCTGGGCAGCAGGATCGCGCCGTCATGCTCCTCCGCCTCACCGGGCGGGGCATTGGGAAAGAAGTCCATGGCCAGGAACAACTGCCCGGTGATGTAGTTGGCCGAGCGAAGCTGCACGCGCAGCCCCTGCGCCACCAGCTTGCGCGCAATGTCGATCGGCTTGGCGGTGGCCTCGTACTTGGGCCCCAGGACGCGCTCAGGCTGCACCGCGAGGCGCACGGCCACCCGCGTGTTCGCCCCGGAGGGGTCGAACTCGAGCTTGATGTCGGTGACCGAGCCGATCTGGATGCCGAACAGCTCCACCGGGGCACCCACCGCGAGGCCGCGGACCGAGCCCTTGAAGTAGACCAGGAACGGAATGCTGTCCTTGTAGCCGGCGATGTTGGCTGCCGCCTCGTTGTTGTAGAGGACGAAGGCGGTAGCCTCAGAGGTCACGACGGCACCGGGCGTGGATCCCGGCGCGGTACCGAAGGCGATTCCGCCGGAGAGCAGCGCCTGCAGGCTCTCCATCTCCAGCCGCACGCCCTCCGCCCCGAACTGCACCGAGACGCCGGAGACGTTCCAGAAATGCGTATTGGTGCGAACGAACGAGTCATAAGGCGCGTGGATGAAGACATGGAGCAGGATCCGCCCCTGCTCCGGCCGCGCCGACGGGTGGACTTCGTAGTTCAGCACCTCGCCGACGGCGATGTCGCGATAGAATACCGGCGAGCCGGGCGAGAGGGATCCGAGCCGGTTCGCGATCAGGGTGAACGAGTGCCCGGGCTCTCCCCAGCGCACGGCGGGCGGCGTGTCCAGGCCGGTGAAGCGCGTGGCCGGGTTCCCCCCGGGCGCGCCCGGATCCATCTCGATGAACGCCCCGGACAGCAGCGTGTCCAGCCCCGAGATGCCGCCCACGCTGAAGCGCGGCCGCACGACCCAGAAGCGGGTGTTGGTGGTGAGAAACCGCTCCGCCTCGCGCCGCATCTCGGCCGAGACGATCACGTGGCTCATGTCCTTCGACAGCGTGATGCTGTGCACCGTCCCGAGATCGACCGATTTGTGCTTGATCTTGGTCTGGCCCGCCGTGATCCCGTCGGCGGTGGTGAAGCTGATCTTGATCGTGGGTCCTTCCTGGCTGATCGCGCGCCAGCCGAGGAAGACCGCGATCGCGGCGGCCACGATCGGGATCAGCCAGATGATCTGGAACGAGCGGCGCGTCTGGACATGCGCCTCCGGATGCGCGGGCGGCGGGGGCGGCGAAGGCGGGGGCGGCATAGGTGGGGGCGAAGGCACGCCGGTGCTGCTCATCGGCGGTTCTGCCCGGCCGCATCCCACATCAGGCGCGGATCGAAGGTCTGGGCGGCGAGCATGGTGAGGATGACGACGGCGCAGAACGCGATCGCCCCGGGCCCGGGGTTCACCGAGACCAGGAACCCCAGGCGCAGCAGCGCGGTGAGGATGGAGATCATGAACACGTCGATCATCGACCAGCGGCCGATCGCGTCCACGACCCGGTAGAGCGTCGTGCGCTCGCGCAGCCGCGCCGCGGAGCGCCGGCGGGTGCTGACCAGCAGCCACACGAGGCTCAGCACCTTCAGCACGGGGACGGTGATGCTGGCGAAGAAGACGAGCGCGGCGAGCGGCCACATCCCCTCCTGCGCCAACTCGATGACACCGCTCAGGATCGTGCTCGGCGCGCCCTGACCGAAGCTCACCACGGTCATCACCGGCAGCAGGTTGGCCGGCACATACAGCACCGCGGCGGCGGCCAGCAGCGCCCAACTGCGCGCCAGGCTGTCCGGCTGGCGTGCCCGCAGCGCCGCTCCGCAGCGCGGGCAGGTGGCCACGCCCCGGCTGACCAGCCCGCAGCAGGTGCAGGCGATGCGCGGGCCACGGCCCTCGCGCGCCGGCATCGGGGCGGCGGTGACGCCCTTGCGCTCCAGCGCGTTCCACACCGCCTCGTCGTCCAGCGCCGCGTCGGCGGCCGCCATCGCCAGCATCAGCCCGCCCAGCGCATAGACCGCCAGCCCCACATGCACATGCGCGATGTCGATCAGCTTGGTGTAGGCCACGAACACGCCGAGCAGGAACACCTCGACCATCGACCATGGCGCCAGCCGCTCCACCAGGCGGAACACCATCGGCAGATGGCGCGGCGGCCGGGGCAGGCGCAGCGCCACCAGCACCCAGGTGGTGGCGGCCAGCTTGGTCAGCGGGGCGGCCAGCGTGGTCACCAGCACCACCACGCCCAGCAGCCACAGGCTGCTATCGGTCAGCACCTCCGGCCCGGTCAGCAGCGTGGTCGCCTGCTCCCGCCCGCCCAGCTCCAGGTCCATGAACGGCGATTGCGTGGCCAGCGCGAACAGCACCAGCCCGGTCACCGCCATCGCCAGCGCCCGCCCGTGCGGGTCGGTCCGCCGGCGGCGCAGCACCGCGTTGCAGCGCGGGCAGCGCGCCACGGCGCTGCGCGGCAGCGGCGGGATATGCAGGAACAGCCCGCAATCGGCGCAGGCTTGCGGCCGCCTGGCGAAGGTGGCACGGGGTTGGGGCGGCGCAGTCACATGCGGCATGGGCTCCAGTGTCGCACAAAACGGGCGGATTTGAGACACGCAAGGCCATTTTGGCCCCACCTCCCTTCTGTCAACCGGCGATGGAGCCTGCTAAGCAGGCGCCACGCAGAGAAGGGGTACGCGCCATGTCGGCCGAGGCGAGCATGAAAGTGGAGTTGGATGCGACGGAAGTCGCGCTGATCATCGGCGAGGAGGACGGCTCGATGTCCGTCCGCGTCGTCTCGGGGTCCGAGATGCCCGAGGACGCGGAGGAGCTGCCGGCCGCACCGGAGATCGTGCTGGCGCTGGCGATGCGCCTGCTGAAGGACCCGGATTTCCACGACGAGGTGCTGGACTGGTACTACAACCAGCCCGACGAGGACGACGCCGAGGAAGGCTGAGCCCCGGCGCGGGCGGCCCTCACCGGCCGCCCGCCACCGCCTGCTCATGTGCCGCCAGATCGAACCGGTCGGCCGGGCAGTGGGTCAGGAAGCGCTCGGGCATCTCCACCAGCGCTAGGTCCGGGGCGATGCGCCGGATCAGATCGAGATCCAGGTCGCTCGACCAGATGAAATGCACCTCGCGGAAAAACATCGCCGCGACGAAGGTGAGCAGCGAGCATTCGGCCCGGTGGTCCGAGAACGACGAGCCGCACAGCACCAGCCGCTCTGGCCGCTCCGCCCGGGCGTTGCGATAGGCGACGTGGCACCCGACATGCAGCCCAACGTCGTCCTCCCGCCGCTGGCGCTCCTTCAGCCGCACGATCGGGTTGGCGTAGACCCGGCTGATCCAGTCCGGCACCGCGCGCCGATGGAACCGGTCGGGCGGCAGGTCGGCGAACCGCTCCTCCCATAGATCGCCGCGATATTCCACCTGGTGGTCCTGCAATTCCAGGTAGGGCGCGAAATCCAGTTGCAGCCCCAGCGCCGCCATCGCCCACTGAAAGCCGCAGAACGCGCCCAGCGGCGACCAGTGGCTGTCGGTGCGCATGAACATCGCATGGCCCGCCGCCTCCTGCGCCCGCAGATAGCCGCACGGATCGGTCAGCGCCTCACCCCCGATCGCCGCCGCCAGCCGTGCCGCCGGCGGCACCGCCCCGCCGCCCAGCAGCGCCGCCACCACGCCATCGCCGCGCACGCTCAGCTTCTCCGGTGCCAGCAGCATCCGCCACGGCACCCCGAGCGCGCCGAAGAACGCATCGCGCGCCGCCAGCCGCCTTTGCCAGTCGGTCGGCGACACCAGCGCCGCGAACCCGTCGGTTGAATACAGCCGCAGCACCTCGTTGTTGCCGCCGGCCAGGAACAGCTCCCCGTCCGGCGCCCGGTGCACCCGCGCCGTCACGCCCGCCGCTCAATCCGCCGCGGCCGCCCCCATCTTGTCGGCCAGCGACGGCATGGTCCGCCCCCGGGTCGGCGACAGCCAGCGTTGCAGCCGGTCGAGATACAGATAGATCACCGGCGTCGTGTAGAGCGTCAGCAACTGGCTCACCAGCAGCCCACCCACCATGGCGAAGCCCAGCGGCCGCCGCAGTTCGGAGCCGGCGCCGGTGCCGATCATCAGCGGCAACCCGCTGAACATCGCCGCCATCGTCGTCATCATGATCGGCCGGAAACGCAGCAGGCAGGCCTGCCGGATCGCATCCAGCGGCGCCTGCCCGTCCCGCCGCTCGGCGGTGATGGCGAAGTCCACCATCATGATGCCGTTCTTCTTCACGATGCCGATCAGCAGCAGGATGCCGATGATGGCGATCACCGACAGGTCGTAATGGAACAGCATCAGCATCAGCAGCGCGCCCACGCCGGCCGAGGGAATCGTCGACAGGATGGTCAACGGCAGGATGTAGCTCTCATACAGGATGCCCAGGATGATGTAGACGGTGATGACCGCCGCCGCGAGCAGATAGGGCTGGCTCGACAGCGAGGACTGGAACGCCTGCGCAGTGCCCTGGAACGTGCCCAGCAGCGAAACCGGCGTCCCCAGCTCGCGCATCGCCTTGGTCACGGCGGCCACCGCGTC
>JAFKFJ010000016.1 GCA_017307335.1 Alphaproteobacteria bacterium
GATCAGCGGGGCGGTCGGAACCTACGCGCATCTCGACCCCCGCGTGGAGGCGCATGTCGCGGCCAAGCTCGGCCTCGCGATCGAGCCGGTTTCCACGCAGGTCATCCCGCGCGACCGGCACGCCGCCTTTTTCTGCGCGCTCGCGGTGGTGGCCAGCGGCGTCGAGCGGCTGGCGACCGAGGTGCGCCATCTGCAGCGCAGCGAGGTGCGGGAGGCGGAGGAATTCTTCCACGCCGGGCAGAAAGGCTCCTCGGCGATGCCGCACAAGCGCAATCCGGTGCTGAGCGAGAACCTGACCGGCCTCGCGCGCCTCGTCCGCGCCGCGGCGGCACCGGCGCTGGAGAACGTGGCGCTGTGGCACGAGCGCGACATCAGCCATTCGAGCGTGGAGCGGATGATCGCGCCGGATGCCACCGTGACGCTCGATTTCGCGCTGGCGCGGCTCGGGTCGCTGGTGCGCGATCTCGTCGTCTACCCCGACCGCATGGCGGCGAACATTGAGGCGCTGGGCGGCGTGGTGCACTCCGGCGAAGTGCTGCTGACGCTCACTTGCGCGGGGCTTTCGCGTGAGGAGGCGTATGCCATCGTGCAGCGCGCCGCGATGGCGACCTGGACACGGCTCGGTACGCCGGAGGGGCGTTCGTTCCGCGACAACCTGCTGGCCGATCCCGAAGTTGCCGCGCGTGTGCTTCCTGAAACGCTCGATGCCGCCATGGACCCGCGCCAGCATCTTGCGGCACTGAATGCGATCTTTCTGCGCGTGTTCGGCGAGGCGGGGCCGGCGGACGCGACCCTCACCCCGACCCTCTCCCGCGAGCGGGAGAGGGAGAGGGAGAGCGAAGAGGTATATGAGGAGGAAGAAGGCCGAGGCGCGGCGCCTACGCCAGCGCCCGTTTCAACGCCTCGTTGACCAGGGCGGGGTTTCCCTTGCCGGCCATGGCCTTCATCACCTGGCCCACGAAGAAGCCGAACAGCTTCTCCTTGCCGCCCCTGTAGTCGGCAACCTTGTCGGCGTTGGCGGCCAGCACGGCGGCGACCGCGGAGTCGATCGCGCCGGTGTCGGTCACCTGGCGCAGCCCGCGCGCCTCGACGATCGCCATCGGCGCGTCGCCCGTCTCCACCATCGCCTCGAAGACTTCCTTCGCGATCCGCCCGCTGATGGTATTGTCCGCGATCAAGTCGAGCAGCGTGCCGAGCGATGCGGCCGAGACCGGGCTGGTCTCGATGCTGCGCCCGGTGCGGTTGAGCGCCGCGAACAGGTCGCCCATGATCCAGTTTGCCGCCTGCTTCGCCTCGCGTCCCTGCGCCACCGCCTCGAAGAAGTCGGCCGTCGCCTGCTCGGCGACCAGGACCGCGGAGTCGTAAGCGGGCAGCCCATAGTCGCGCATGAAGCGCGCGCGCTTGGCGTCGGGAAGCTCCGGCAGCGCGCTGCGCAGCGCGTCGACCCAGGCTTCGTCGAGCACGAGCGGCAGGAGGTCCGGATCGGGGAAATAGCGGTAGTCGTGCGCGTGCTCCTTGCTCCGCATCGACCGCGTCAGGCCGCGCGCCGAATCGAACAGCCGCGTTTCCTGTTCGACCGTGCCACCGTCATCCCAAACCGCGACCTGTCGCTTCGCCTCCGCCTCGATCGCCTGCATGACGAAGCGGATCGAGTTGACGTTCTTCACCTCGCAGCGCGTGCGGAACGCCTCACCGTGCTTGCGAACGGACACGTTCACGTCGGCGCGCAACGATCCCTCGTCCATGTTGCCGTCGCACGTGCCGAGATAGCGCATCACCGTGCGCAGCTTGCGCAGATAGGCGCCGGCCTCCTCGGGGCTGCGCAGATCCGGCTCGCTCACGATCTCCATCAGGGCGACGCCGGCGCGATTGAGGTCGATGTAGCTCTTGGTCGGATGCTGATCGTGCAGGCTCTTGCCGGCATCCTGCTCCACATGCAGCCGGGTGACGCCGATGGCCTTGGTGCTGCCGTCCGGCAGCTCGATCTCGATCGTGCCGGCGCCGACGAGCGGGTGCTGGTACTGGCTGATCTGATACCCGGCCGGCAGATCGGCATAAAAGTAGTTCTTCCGATCGAAGCGGCTGACCAGATTGATGTGTGCATTGAGCCCGAGGCCGGTGCGCACCGCCTGCGCCACGCATTCCCGATTGATCACCGGCAGCATGCCGGGAAATGCGCCGTCGACGAAGCTCACCTGCGTGTTCGGCTCTGCGCCGAAAGCCGTGGCAGCGCCGCTGAACAGCTTCGCCTTGCTGATGATCTGGGCGTGCACCTCCAGCCCGATCACCACTTCCCACGGACCCGTGCTGCCTTCGATGGTGTAGCTCATGGCCTCGCTCCGATCCACGCCCGACGCGGATTCGCGCTGAATGGCATCGGTTGCTCACGCACCGGCGCGGATCGCCGGCACGGCGTCGAATCCCGCGGCACGCTCTATCGCGGCGCCGACGGCGAACACCGTTTCCTCGTCGAACGGCCGGCCCAGCACCTGCAAGCCCAGCGGCAGGCCCTGCGCATCGAGGCCCGTCGGCACCGACAGGCCCGGAACGCCCGCCATATTCGCGGGAACGGTGAACACGTCGTTCAGATACATCGTCACCGGATCATCCATCTTCTCGCCCTGGCCGAACGCCGCCGACGGCGCCGTGGGGGTCAGCAGCGCATCACAGCTTCGGAACGCCTCCGTGAAGTCGCGCCGGATCAGCGCCCGCACCTTCTGCGCCCGCAGGTAATAGGCGTCGTAGTAGCCCGCGGACAGCACATAGGTGCCGATCATGATCCGCCGCCGCACTTCGGCGCCGAACCCGGCTGCCCGTGTGCGCTCATACAGGTCGGTCAGATCCTCGCCGGCCACGCGCAGCCCGAAGCGCACGCCATCGTAGCGGGCCAGGTTCGAGGATGCCTCCGCGGGCGCCACGATATAGTAGGTCGCGAGGGCGTATTTCGTGTGCGGCAGGGAGACGTCGGCGATCTCCGCGCCCTGCTCGCGAAGCCACCCGACGCCGCGCTGCCACAGTTCCGCGATCTCGGCCGGCATGCCGTCGAGGCGATACTCTTTCG
>JAFKFJ010000017.1 GCA_017307335.1 Alphaproteobacteria bacterium
TCGTGCTCGCGGCGGCGGGGCATGAGCCGCTCGGCGTCTATCGGCTGGTCCTGATCGAGGCGTTCGGTGGCACGCGGCGCATCGCGGCCACCCTCGCCGCCGCCACGCCGCTCATGCTCACCGGCCTTGCGACGGCGCTCGCCTTTCGCAGCGGCGTTTTCAACGTCGGCGTCGAGGGCTGCGTCTATGTCGGCGCCCTCGCCGCGGCCTGGGTCGGATTCGGCCTGCCCGGCCTCGGCGCGCCGGCCTTGCCACTGGCCGCGCTCGCGGCGGCGGCGGCAGCGGGGGCGCTTTGGACGCTCGCACCCGCCCTGTTGCGCGCGCGACTCGGCGTCGATGAAGTCGTCACGACGCTGATGCTGAATTTCGTGGCAATTGGGTTGACCGGGTTCCTGGTCAACGGCCCGCTGCTGGCACGCGGTTCGGCGAACTCCGCGACACCGATGATCGCCCCGGCCGCCCGCCTGCCGCCGCTGCTTCCCTTCACGACGCTGAGCGCGGGGTTCCTGATCGCGCTCGCGCTGCTGGCAGGCTATGCTTTCTGGAGCCGGCATGCCGCGCTCGGGATGGAAACGCGGCTGGCCGGCCTCAACCCACGGTTCAGTGCGGCGGTGGGCATCGATGTTGGCGGGCTCGTGGTGAAGATGATGCTGGCGTCGGGCGCGGTCGGGGCGCTCGCGGGGGCGGTGCAGGCCCTCGGCGTCACGCATCGCTTCGTCGCGGGGTTCTCACCGGGCTTCGGCTTCACCGGCATTGCGGTGGCGCTGCTCGGCCGAAACACCGCCGCCGGCGTGCTGGCCGCCGCGGTGCTGTTCGGCGCGCTGGCGACCGCCGGCGCCACGATCCAGCTCTTCGCCGACATCCCGATCGAGATCGTCGAGATCCTGCAAGGTACCGTGATGATCTTCTGCGTCGTACGCATGACGGGGCGGCGATGGCCGACGATGTGATCGCCGCGGCGCTGCTGATGACGACGCCGGTGCTGCTCGCGGCGATTGGCGGCCTGCTTCACCGCGTCAGCGGCGTCGTCAATATCGGGCTGGACGCGATGATGCTGGTCGGCGCGCTCGCAGCGTTCCTGGTCTCGGCGGCGACGGCAAGCTGGCTTGCCGGCCTGCTGGCCGCGATCCTTGTGGGCGGCGCGATGGGGCTGGCCATGTCGATGCTCATCACGCGGCTCGGCGCCAACGAGATCATCGTCGGTCTCGGCTTCAACATCGCCTTTGCGGGACTCGTACGGTTCGCCCTGAAGGCGGGCTTCGGCGTCAGCGGCACGCTCACGCGCCCGGACGTCGTGATGCTTCCGCGCCTCGTCGTGCCGTGGCTGCGCGACGTGCCGATCATCGGCGCGCTCGTCTCCGGTCATGATCCGCTGACCTGGCTCGCCTGGGCGCTGGTGCCGGCGACGGCGTTCCTGCTTGCGCGGACCCGCATGGGCCTCCGCCTGCGCGCCGCCGGTGCCGCGCCCGCGGCCGCGCGCGCGATCGGGTTGCGCCCCCGCGCGCTCCGCGATGCCGCCGGCCTCGCGGCGGGCGTGCTCGCCGGGCTCGGGGGTGCCCATCTCTCCATCGGCGTGGTCGGTGTGTTCAGCGAGGGGATCACCGGCGGGCGCGGCTTCCTCGCCCTCGCCGCCTTCTATTTCGGCCGCAGCCGGCCGCTGCCGACCGCCCTCGGCGCGCTGCTGTTCGGCGTATTCGATGCGCTGCAGATCCGCCTGCAAGGCCGCGGCGTCTCCGCCGACCTGGTGCAGACCCTGCCCTACCTCGTCGTCATCCTCGTCCTCGCCGGCATGGCGCTGGCCGAGCGTCGGCGCCTGCACGGGGTGCGGCCATGACCGCGACCGCGCTCCTCCTCGTCGACGTCATCAACAGCTTCTTCGAGCCCGGAATGCCGAACTATTACCCGGAAGCGGCATCGGTGCTCGCGCCGATGCACCGGCTGCTCGGCGCGGCGCGCGCCGCCGATGCGATCGTGGTGCATGCGGCCGAGCGGCACCGCGAGGGGTTCGACGATTTCGAATGGCGAAAGCTGCCGCGCCACCATCTTGCCGGCGCACGCGACAGCGCGTTCTTCGCCGATTTCCATCCGGCCGGCCCGCGCGAGACCGTCGTCCACAAGCGCCGCTTCAGCGCGTTCTTCGCGACCGATCTCGCATTGTTCCTGCACGAACAGCGCATCGCGCGGGTCGTGATCGCGGGCGTGAAGACCAATGTCTGCATCCGCGCAACCGTGCAGGACGCCTTCGCGCATGGGTTCGCGCCGGTGGTTGTGCGGGAGGCGACCAATTCCAACCGCCCGCATCTCGCCGCCGCCGCGCTGGAAGACATCGCGCGCTACATGGGGCGCGTCGTATCCCTGGCCGAGGCAGAAGGCATGTTCGCATGACGCGCGTGGTGGTCACCGGCTATGCGAGCTTCGACCACGTGATGCAACTCGACGGCGTTCCCGTGCCGGGCGCCACGACGCGCATCCTGTGCCGGCCGGCGCAGGCATGGCCGCGCGTGGGTGGCAGCCCGGCCTATGTGGCGGCTGCGCTCGTTGCCGGCGGCGTGCCAGATGCGGTGCCGTTGAGCTGGGTCGGCGCCGACGCGGAGGGCGACGCCTATCGCGCCGCGCTCGACGCGCGCGGCATCCGCAGCGACGGGATCGCGCGCGTCGCCGGCGGGCGCACGCCGATGGCGCTGCTCGGTTACACGCCCGACGGCGGCTGCCTCTGCCTCTATCATGCGAGCCTGCCGGAGCCGCTGGCGATCACGCCGCATCAGGATGCGCTGCTGCGCGCCGCTGCGTGGGTCTGCGTCACTGTCGGACCGGCGGAGATCACCGAGCGGGTACTGGCGCTCCCGCCGCCGCGCATCGCCTGGGCGGTCAAGCACGACGCGCGGGCCTTGACGCGCGCACGCGCGCAGGCGCTCGCAACCCGCGCCGATCTCATCTGCTTCAGTCAGGCAGAGGCGGAATTCATCGCGAGTGTCGGCGGCCTGCGTCCGGACTGCATCGCCGTGGAAACGCGCGGCGCGATAGGCGTCGCCCTCCGCGTCGGCGCCGA
>JAFKFJ010000260.1 GCA_017307335.1 Alphaproteobacteria bacterium
TCCACGCCGCCCACCGCCACGCGCTGTTCCTGCATCGCCTGCAGCAGGGCCGACTGCGTGCGCGGACTGGCGCGGTTGATCTCGTCCGCCATCAGGAGCTGGCAGAACACCGGTCCTGGCACGAAGCGGAAGCTGCGCCGCCCGCCTGCATCTTCGTCGAGTACCTCGCTACCGAGAATATCGGCGGGCATGAGGTCGGGCGTGAACTGCACGCGCTTGGAGCCCATGCCGAGCACGGCGGCGAGCGTCTCGACGAGCTTGCTCTTGCCGAGGCCGGGAACCCCCACCAGCAGCACATGGCCGCCGGACAGCAGCGTGATCAGCGTCTCGTCGACCACCTCCGTCTGGCCAAGGATGACGCGGCCGATCTGGCTGCGTACCGCGGCGATGCGGGCGCCCAGCGCCTCGACCTCGGCGAGGATCTGCTCGCCGGCGGGACCGGACGGCGGGAACAGGGCGGGGGATGCGGACATGCGGTTTTCCATCATGGCTTAGCATTGGGCACAGCGTTGGGCACAGCGGTCGGCAGGGCAGGGGGCGCAGCAAGCATCATGCCGATGTTGGGGCTGCGGCGAATTCGCAAAGCCTCGACATGAAGTTCAGCGAGGCACTTTCACCCGGCAGGGGGCACTCCCTATATCGCTCCGCGTGGTCCGAAGGCAGCCGCGCTGGTCGGAGACAATAACGTGAACGACGCCACGCACCTGCGGGAGAACGAAATTGCGGCGCATGCGTCGCATGCCGGCGCAGTTCTTTCCAAGCGTCCGGCCCGCAAGCCGGTCGAGTGTGGCAACCTGCCCTTCCTGATACGTCGCGACGGCACGTGGCTCTACCGGGGCAGCCCGATCGGGCGCAAGGAATTGGTCTGCCTCTTCGCATCTGTCCTCAAGCGCGAGCCGGACGGGACGTTCTGGCTCGAGACCCCCGCCGAGCGGGGGCGGATCGAGGTCGAGGACGCGCCGTTCGTCGCGGTGGAGATGGACTGGTGCGGCTGCGGGCGCGAGCAGCGGCTGACCTTCCGGACCAACGTCGACCAGCTCGTCACCGCGGGTCCCGACAACCCGATCCGGATCGCCCACGACATCCTGACCTGCGAGCCCACGCCGTACATCCGCGTGCGCGGCACCGCCGAGGCGCCGGTGGAGGCGCGGATCTGCCGTGCCGTCTACTACGAACTGGTGGCGCTCGCCGAGCCGGGCATGCGGCACTGCCGGCGCATGCTGGGTGTGTGGAGCAGCGGTCTGTTCTTCCCACTGGGCGAAATGCCACGCTGCGAAGACTGAACCGCCGGAGCCGACATGGACGCCGCCGAACTGCGCGCCCGCCTTGCCGTGGCGAGCGCGCCGCAGGTCATCCGCGATGATCTGGCCGAGCTTGCGACGCAACCGCTGACGCCGGCGGCGGTGCTGGTGCCCTTCGTCCTGGGCCCGCGGCCGTTCGTGCTGCTCACCAAGCGCACCCCGCATCTCACCGCCCACGCCGGCCAGGTGAGCTTCCCAGGCGGGCGGATCGACGTGACCGACCCGAGCCCCGAGGCGGCGGCCCTGCGCGAGGCGGCGGAGGAAATCGGGCTCGATTCGGCGGAGGTCGAGCTGCTCGGGCGTCTTCCCGACTATGTGACCGGCACCGGCTACCGCATCACCCCCGTCGTCGGGCTGCTGCCGACCGAGATCGCCGGGGCGCTCCGCCCCTCTGAGTCGGAGGTGGCGGCGGTGTTCGGGCTGCCGCTGACGGTGCTGCTCGACCCCGCCGCGCCGCAGCGCCGGCGGGCCGAGATGCGCGGGCGGGCGCGCGAGTTCTGGGTCTGGCCCCATCCCGAGCACTACATCTGGGGTGCGACCGCCGGCATCCTGGTCAACCTCGCCGCGCGGCTGCGCGGGGGCGGCTGATGCGCTGGCTGGAGCTGGCGCTGTTCCTATCGCCGTTCGCACTTTACGGGGCGTGGCGGCTGGCGGCGATCCGCGCGCAGCCCTCGCTGCTATGGGGCACCGCCGCGGCGGTTGCGATCCTGGCGGCCGCGACCCTGTGGCTCGGCCTCACGCGGCGGCTGGAGCGCGGCGAGCTCTATGTGCCGGCGCAGATCGAGGGCGGCCAGATCGTGCCCGGGCACAGCGCGCCGTCGCGCTCGCCGTGAGCGAGGCGCCCGCGCTCGTCATCAAGCCGCCGCCGTTCCTGGCCGAGCCGGCGCTTGCCGCGGTGCTGGCGGCGCTGCCGGAGGCACGGCTGGTGGGCGGCAGTGTGCGCGACGCCATCGCCCGCGTCGCGGTCGCCGATGTCGATCTGGCGACGCCGCGCCGGCCGGAGGCGGTGGTGGCGGCGCTGCGCGCCGCCGGGCTGAAGGCGTCGCCCACCGGCATCGCGCACGGCACGGTCACCGCGATTTCAGGGCATCGCGGGTTCGAGGTGACGACGCTGCGCCGCGACGTCGCGACCGACGGACGGCGGGCGGTGGTCGCCTATACCGAGGACTGGCGCGAGGACGCGGCGCGGCGGGATTTCACGATCAACGCCATGTTCATGACCCGCGACGGCGGCGTGTTCGACTATTTCGGCGGCGTCGACGACCTGCGCGCGGGGCGGGTGCGTTTCGTGGGCGATCCGGCGACGCGCATCGCCGAGGATTTCCTGCGCATCCTGCGCTTCTTCCGCTTCTGGGCGCGCTATGGGCGGGGCGCGGCGGACGCAGCGGCGCTGGCCGCCATCGCGGCCGCGGTGCCGGGCCTCGCGCGGCTCTCCGCCGAGCGGGTGTGGAGCGAGCTCAAGCGCATCCTCGCCGCCGCCGATCCGTGCCCGGCGGTCGACCTGATGGCACGGCTCGGCGTGCTCGCGGCGGTGATCCCGGAGGGTGCGGCACCCGACCGGCTCGCGGCGCTGGTGGCGCGCGGGGCGCCGGCAGACGCGCTGCTGCGCCTCGGCGCGCTGCTCACCGGTGACGTGACGGCGTTCGCGGCACGGCTCAAGCTGGCCCACGCCGAGCGCGAACGGCTGCTTGCGCTGCGCGTGGCCCCGGCCCCGCCACCCGAGGCGGATGACGCGACGCTGCGCCGGACCCTTGCGGAGTGGCCGAAGCCGGTGGTGCTGGACCGGGTGTGGCTCGCCGGCGGCGATCGCGGGCTGCTTGACCGGATTGCCGCCATGCCGGTGCCCGAGTTCCCGCTGCTGGGCCGCGACCTGCGCCGCGCCGGCGTGGCGCCCGGGCCGGAGCTTGGCCGATTGCTGGCCGACCTGCGCGCGTGGTGGCTCGCCGGCGGCTGCACCGGCGACGTGCATGCGGAACTCGCCCGCCGCCGACGGGGGGCGTGAGTCAGCGCGGTGCGCGCGCGAGCCGGGTGTTCACGTAGAGATCGGACAGCGGGACCTGCATCCCGATGCTCTCCAGCGTCAGGCTGCCGGTCTCGACGTGCATCGGCCGCTCCGGCCAGTTGCCGTCGGGCTGGCGGCGCAGCAGGTCGGCGCCGATCGTGACCGAATGCAGGATCAGGATCTCGCGCACGCTGGGAATCGTCGTGAAGGCCCAGACATTGGCCCAGGTCTGCGCGTGGTTGGTCGGCAAAAGGATTTCCACGATCAGGACCGGGTCGGCCAGCATCGCTTCTTCCGTCCCGTAGTCCGAGCACGTCACGGCAAGATCGGGGATGCGGAGGTTCTGTCCGGACGAGACGTACGGCACGACCCCAGGTTCCACGACGACCACGCAGGGGCAGGGCCGTTCCCGAAAGTGATTGCCGATCAGGCGCGTCAGCTCGCCTTGCAGCGTCCCGTGAGTCCGGCTCGCGGGTGCCATCGCTTCCGGCTCGCCATCGACGAGTTGCCAGCGGCCATCCGTCTGTGCCGACCAGGCCATGAACTCCGCCACCGTCATCCGGGCCGGGGCTTTTGCGAGCGCGACCATCGCGGGACGATATCACGAAGGCGGCGGCGTGTCGCGCGCCTCAGGCCCGGACGAGCGGGCAGCCGGTTTCGCCGAGCGGACGGAACGCCTGGTCCGGCGGCACCGCGGCCAGGATCTTCAGGTAGTCCCACGGGGCATGCGACTCCGCCGGCGTCTTCACCTGCGTCAGGTACCGCGTGAACACCAGCTTATTGTTCGCGCGGATGTGCCCGTCCTGGGTGAACACGTCGCGCACCGGCGCCGCCTTCATCGCCGCGATCACCGCGCGTCCGTCGAGCGTGCCGGCCTGCGCCACCGCGCGCAGGAAGTGCAGGGTTGCCGAGTAGTCGGCGGCGTGCACGTCGTTCGGCATGCGGCCGCGCCGCGCCATGAAGCGCCGCGCCCAGGCGCGCGTGGTGTCGTTCAGATCCCAATACCAGGACTGCATGAACGTCAGCCCCTGCGTGCGCGGCAGCCCCACCGCGTGCACGTCGCTGAGATAGAAGCCGGGTGCGGCGAGCGTCTGCTTCGGCGTGAGCCCGAACTCGTGCGCCTGCTCGACGCCGTTGATCACGTCGGTGCCGGCGGAGGCGAACACCACCACCTCGGCGCCCGAAGCCTGCGCCTGCAGAAGATACGAGGAAAAATCGCTGGTGTTCAGCGGATGCCGCACCCGGCCGAGGACCTTCCCGCCGTTGCCGGTGATGGCGTTCGCCGCGTCCGCTTCCAGCGAGAGGCCGAAATTGTAGTCCACCGTGACGAGGAAGAACGTGGTCTTGCCCTGCGTGCGCAGCACGCGCATCAGGGCGGCCGCGTTGGACCAGTTGTTCTGCGCCCACTGGATGCCGTTGGGCGAGCACGCGCGGCCGGCGAGATCGGAGCTGACGGCCGAGACCGGGATGGCGACGCGATTGGCGTCGCGCACCAGCCCCTGCACGGCGAGCGCGATCGACGAGTTGCCCATGTCGAGGATCATGTCCACGCCGCGCGGCCCGAGCCATTCACGCGCGATGCTGACGCCGACATCGGTCTTGTTCTGATGGTCGGCGGACAGCACCTCGATCGGCCGGCCGAGCACGCGCGGGCCGAAATCCTCCACCGCCATCCGCGCCGCCTCCACCGAGCCGGTGCCGGCGGTGTCGGCGAAGGGACCGGACTGGTCCACCAGCACGCCGACCCGCACCGGCGCGGCCTCCGCCGCCCCCTCCGCGGCGCGCGCGCGGCCGGCGAGCAGGGGTGCCGAGGCGAGGCCGGTCAGCAGCAGGCGGCGCGGCAATTCGGTCATGGCAGCGTTCGTCCTCGTCAACGGGTCAGGCGCGGCTCTCGGCGAGCAACGCCTCCACGGCCGCGAGCACTGGCGCCGGTGGGATGTGGTGCATCTCCGCCCCGCCATGCGCCTGCGCGCGCAGGATCGTCAACCGCTCGGCCCAGGGGGCGAATTTTTCCGGATCGGTCGGGCCGAACAGCGAGACCATCGGCGCGCCGGAGGCCGCGAGCATGTGCCCGGCGCCGCAATCGGCCGCGACCGCCGCCGCGCAGCGGGCCCCGAGGGCGATGGTCAGGGCAGGCGTGACCTCGCCCGCCTCCTGCAGCGGGAACCGGGCCGTGGGCACGGCGGCCTGGAGCGGGCCCAGGGCCTCCTGCTCCGCGGGGCCGAGGATCATCACCGGCTGGCGTCCCGCGGCCAGCAGGGCATGGGCCAGCGCGATGTGGCGCTCGGCGGGCCAGGCCTTGTGCCGTCCGCCGGCCCCCACCGCCTGGGCGACGTAGCAGGGACCGGGCGGCAGCAGCCGGGCGGCGCGTTCGGCGGCCGCCGCCGGCAGCACCGGCGCGCCCGCCGGCCGCGCCGGCCGGCCCGACGACAGCTCCGCCAGGTCCAGCAGCCGGCGCACCAGCCGCCGCGGCTTGCGGTAGCCCGGGCGCGGCCGCACCTCCGAGAGCCAGAAATCCGCGGCCGCCGAGATGAACCGGCGCGGGCGCAGCAGCCGCAGCGCCAAGGTCGTCGCCACCCGGCTTTGGGTGTCGATCAGCAGGTCGAGCCGCCCGCCGAGCGCCGCGTGCAGGCCCCGCCCGACGCCGCTCCGCTCGATCACCCGGTCGAGCAGGCCGGTCGTCAGGGGCGCGAGCGCATCGGCGTAGGCGGTGGGCCCGCGCCCGGCGATCCAGATCAGCTCGGCGCGGGGATAGGCGTCGCGCAGCGCCCGCACGAAGGGCAGCTTGATCAGCGCGTCGCCCACGAGGTCGAGATCGACATAGGCGGCGACGCGGCCGGCTGGCACCGCTGCCGCCTCGCTGCTAGAGGCGCCCGCTATGCAAGACGTTGTGCCGTCCGCCGCCAGCACCATGCTCCTCCGCCTCTGGCGCGAGCATGTCCGCCCGCAGCGCGGCCGGCTGATCGCGATCCTGCTGCTCACGGCCGCGACCGCGGCCGCGCAGGCGGTCTATCCCGTCGTGATCGACCGCGCCATCGAGATGTTCGAGCGGCGCGACAGCCGGATCCTCTACCAGGTCCCCGCCCTGGTGGTGATCGTCACCACGATCAAGGCGCTCACGCAATACGGCCAGACCGTACTGATCCAGAAGGCCGTGCTGCTGGTGGTGCGCGGCCTGCAGGGGCGGATGTTCGCCCATCTGGTGCGCGCCGACCTGAGCCGGGTCGAGCGCGAGGCGCCGGCGGCGCTGGCGGCACGGTTCACGGTCGACACCGCGACCGTGCGCGACGGGCTGACGCGCGCGGTGAACGGCGTCGGCGACGGGGTGAAGATCGTCGGCCTCGTCGCCTCCATGCTCTACCTCGACTGGGTGCTGTTCCTGGTCGCGGCGGCGCTCTACCCGATCGCGGTCGCGCCGGTGCAGCGGATCGGCCGGCGGCTGCGGCGCGTGTCCGGCGAAGTGCAGGTGCGGATGGGCGAGACTGCGACCATCCTCACCGAGAGCTTCGCGCAGGCGCGCACGGTGCGGGCCTATCGGCTGGAGGGCGTGGAGACCGGCCGGGCGGAGACCGCGTTCGCCAACCTCTACCGCGAGCTGATGCGCATCGCGCGCAGCCGCAGCCGCATCGACCCGCTGCTGGAGGTGCTGGGGGGGGTGGCCGTCGCGGCGGTGCTGGGCTTCGCCGGATGGCGGGCGGCGCATGGCGTGAGCACGCTCGGCAGCTTCACCGGCTTCGTCACCGCCCTGCTGCTCGCCGCGCAGCCGCTGCGCGCGCTCGGCAGCCTCAATGCCGCGATCCAGGAAGGGCTTGCCGGGCTCGTCCGCATCTTCGGCGTGATCGACGAGCCGCCGGCGATCCGCGAGCGCCCCGATGCGGCGCCGCTGCCCGCCGGCCGCGGGCAGATCGTGTTCGACGGCGTGCGCTTCCGCTACCCGGACGGGCGCCCGGCGCTGGAGGCGCTGTCCTTCACCGCCGAGCCGGGGCAGATGGTCGCGATCGTGGGACCGTCGGGCGCCGGCAAGTCGACCGCGCTCACCCTGATCCCCCGCCTGCACGACGTGACGGCGGGGGCGGTGCGGATCGACGGGGCGGATGTGCGCGCGGTGACGCTGGCGAGCCTGCGCGACGCGATCGCCTACGTCCGGCAAGACGAACTGCTGTTCGACGACACGGTCGCCGCCAACATCGCGCTCGGCCGCCCCGGCGCGAGCCGGACCAACATCGAGGCGGCGGCGGAGGCCGCGGCGGCGCGCGGTTTCATTGCCGCACTCCCCCGGCAGTTCGAGACGATCGTCGGGCCGGGGGGCCAGCGGCTCTCAGGCGGCCAGCGCCAGCGGGTCGCGATCGCCCGGGCGCTGCTGCGCGACCCGCGCATCCTGCTGCTGGATGAGGCGACCAGCGCGCTGGACGCCGAGAGTGATGCGGCGGTGCAACAGGCGCTCGGCCGGCTGCGGCGCGGCCGGACGACGATCGTGGTGGCTCACCGGCTCTCCACCGTGCGCGATGCTGATCTGGTCGTGGTGCTGGCCGAGGGCCGGGCGGTGGAGCAGGGCCGCCATACCGCCCTGATGGCCCAGGATCGCCTGTATGCCCGGCTGGTCAAGACCCAGTCCCTTACCTAGTAAGCGAGGCGCGCAGGTCGCGCGCGCGTCGGGAGAGGGCGGATGCCGTATGACGAGCAGCGCGGTTCCGGAGGTCGGATTGAGAGCGGGACCGGGCGGGCCCCGGAACGGCGGCGCAGCCGGCTGCCCTGGCTGATCGTGGCTGCGGTCGTGCTGGCGGGCGCGATCGGCGGCGGCTGGTACTGGTGGACCACCCGCAACATTGCCACGACCGACGATGCCTATACCGACGGGCGCGCGATCATGGTGGCGCCGCAGGTGAGCGGCGAGGTGGTGGACCTCGCGGTCTCGGACAACCAGCACGTCATGCCGGGCACGGTGCTGATCCGGATCGACCCGCGCCCGTTCATCGCGGCGCGGGACCAGGCGCGCGGCCGGCTTGCCGCCGCGGAGGGGCAGCTCGCCGGCGCGCAGGCGGCGCTCGACCTCGCGCGCGCGACCGCGCCGGCCCGGCTGGCGGCGGCGGAGGCGCAGCGCGAGGCGGCGGCGGCGGTGCTGTTCCGCGCCCAGGCCGATCTGCGTCGCCAGCAGAACCTGCCGCGCGTCGCGACCACGCAGCAGGAGATCGACCAGGCGACGGCGGCCCAGCGCCAGGCGACGGCGCAGCTCGCCCAGGCCGAGGCATCGGTGCGCGAGGCCGCCACGGTGCAGCAGACCATCGCGCAGGCCGAGGCCCAGGTTCAGCAGTGGCAGGGCGAGGTGGCGCAGGCGCGCGCGCAGCTCGCGACCGCGGAACTCAATCTCGGATACACCACCGTCACCGCGCCGCAAGAGGGCTGGGTAACGAAGCGCAACGTGGAGCGGGGCAACTATGTGACCGCCGGCACCGCCATTCTCTCGCTGGTCTCGCCGCAGGTCTGGGTGACGGCGAACTTCAAGGAAACCCAGCTCAACCGCATGCGGGCGGGGCAGCGCGTGCGCATCGCGGTGGATGCCTATCCCGGCTTCGACCTGCGCGGACACGTGGACTCGATCCAGCTCGGCAGCGGCGGCCGCTTCACCGCGTTTCCGCCAGAGAACGCGACCGGGAACTTCGTGAAGATCGTGCAGCGGGTGCCGGTGAAGATCGTGATCGACAGCGGACTCGATCCGAAACGGCCGTTGCCGCTCGGGCTCTCGGTGGAGCCCACGGTCGAGCTCAAATGACCGACGCGGCATGGCGGCCGCGCGCCAATCCGTGGGCGATCGCGCTGGTGGTCACGCTCGCCGCGTTCATGGAGATCCTGGACACCACCATCGTCAACGTCTCGCTGCCGCACATCGCCGGCTCGATGGGCGCGTCGAACGACGAGAGCACGTGGACGCTCACGTCCTATCTGGTGGCGAACGGCATCGTGCTGCCGATTTCCGCTTGGCTCGGCAGCGTCTTCGGCCGCAAGCGATATTTTCTGACCTGCATCGCCTGCTTCACACTGTTCAGCTTCCTCTGCGGCGTCGCCACCAACCTGCCGGAGCTGATCGTGTTCCGGCTGATGCAGGGGTTTTTCGGCGGCGGCCTGCAACCGAACCAGCAGGCGATTCTGCTCGACACGTTCCCGGCGTCGCAGCGTGGTCGCGCGATGTCGGTGGTGGCGATCGCGACCGTGATCGCGCCGGTGCTGGGACCGACGCTCGGCGGCGTGATCACCGATCAGGCGTCCTGGCGCTGGATCTTTCTGATCAACATCCCCTTCGGCGTGCTCTGCTTCCTGGGCGTGGCCGCGCTGGTCGACGACCCGCCCTGGGCGATGCGGACGCCGCGGCCGGTGGACGGGATCGGACTCGGGCTGATCGCCCTCGGCGTCGCCTGCCTGCAGGTCATGCTCGACCGGGGCGAGGATGCGGACTGGTTCGCCTCCCCGGTCATCTGCGCGTTCGCGGCGGTGGCGGTCATCGGCCTGCTGAGCGCCACGGCCTGGCTGCTGTGGACCCGCCATCCGGTGGTGGACCTGCGGGTGCTGAAGGACCGCAACTTCGCCGTCGGCTGCGTGATGATCTCGGCGACCATGGCGGTGCTCTACGCCCCGGCGGTGCTGCTGCCACTGCTGACGCAGACCGTGTTCGGCTATACCTCCACGCTCGCCGGCTACATCCTTTCGCCCGGTGCGATGGTGGTGCTGCTGTTCATCCCGCTGGTCGGGCGGCTGATGCCGGTGGTGCAGACGCGCATCCTCGTCTTCGTGGGCTTCGTGGCACTCGGCGTCGCGATGCTCTGGTCATGCCGCCTGACGCCGACGCTCGACTTCGCGTCGCTGGCGGAGATCCGGATGGCCCAGGGCGTGGGATTGGCGTTCCTGTTCGTGCCGATCAGCACGATTTCCTACATCACCCTGCCGCCGACGCGGCGCGGGGATGCGGTGGCGCTGCAGGTCATGTTCCGCAACCTCGCCGGCTCCATCGGCATCGCGATCGCGGCGGCGCTGGTTACCACGCGCAGCCAGGTGCACATGGCCTATCTGACCACGCACCTGACGCCGCTCGACCAACCCTATCTCGATCTGCTGCACCGCAATGTGCAGGCGCTGATCGGCATGGGGCATTCGCTGCACGACGCGACCGCGGCGGCGATGGGGCAGATTCTCCGGACCCTGCATGTGCAGGCGTCGGTGCTTGCCTATTCGGACGTGTTCCTGATGTGTGGAATACTGGCGTTCGCGGCGGCGCCGTTCGCGCTGCTGTTCAGCGCGGCGAAGGGTTCGGGCCGCCCCGGGGGCGGGCATTGAGGTTGCGCGATGGCGGCACCTTACCGATCTTTATACCGGTGGTTAGGGCACCGCGGTTGATCGCCGCGGCATCGCGGCGCATGGAACCTTGGCGGAGACAATCAGGCGTGACCCTCCGATGACAGCACGGCCGACGAGCGCGCGGACGCGCGCAGCGTGGCCCGACATCGGGCGCGTGGAGTTGGCTGGCCTGCTGGCAGCCCTCGCTGCCGCCGCCCTGGTTGCGTGGCTGAGCGCCGCCCGGCCCGCCGACATGCCCGTGTGGGCGCCGTGGGATTTCTCCTGGACGCAGTTCCTGGCTGCCATTCTCGGGCTCGGGTGGTACGCGCGCGGCGTCGCGCGCGCCGCTCCCGGCGCGGCGCCGAACGTATGGCGCCAGGCCGCGTTCGTGCTCGGCGTCGGCTCGATCTATGCCGTGCTGCTCACGCATTTCGAGTACATGGCGCAGCACATGTTCTTCCTCAACCGGCTCCAGCACATGGTCATGCACCATGTGGGTCCGTTTCTGGTCGCGCTGTCGTGGCCTGGGGAGACGCTCTACCGGGGCATGCCCGCGCCGCTGCGCCGCGTGTTCGATCCCCCCGCGCTGCACCGGGTCATGCGCATCGTGCAGCAGCCCGCGTTGGCGGGCGTGCTGTTCGCCGGGCTGATCTGCCTCTGGCTCGTGCCGGCCGTGCATTTCCGGGCCATGATCGACCACCGGCTCTACGACGTGATGAACTGGAGCATGGTGGTCGACGGGTTGCTGTTCTGGTTCCTCGTCCTCGACCCGAGGCCGGCACCGGCGGCCCGCACGTCCTTCGCGGTGCGGATGATCGTGACGGTCGCGGTGATGTTTCCGCAGATCATCGCCGGCTCGGCGCTCACGTTCAGCACCCGCACGCTCTATTCGTACTATGACCTTTGCGGCCGTCTCTATCCGTCGCTCGGCGCGCTGGTGGACCAGCATCTCGGCGGCGCCATCGTCTGGATTCCCAGCGCGATGATGAGCTCGATTGCGTTCATGCTGATCCTGAACAATATCCGGCTGAACGAGGAACGGACGGCAGCCGAGGAAGTTGAGACCGATGATGCCAGGAACGTGGTTTTCGCCAGTCGCTGGACGGGGCGGTAGGCGGCGCACGACGCTGCGGACAATTCTCGCCGCCGCGGGCGCGCTCGCGGTGCTGCAGGCGCCGGCGGCGCAGGCGGCGGCGCTGCATGTCGAGGGCCCGTGGCTGCGGCTGCTGATTCCGTCGCGGCCGGCGGCGGGCTACTTCGTGCTGCACAACGACGGCGATGACGCCGAGACGCTCGTCAGCGCCGAATCGCCCGCATGCGCCGAGCTGATGCTGCATCGGAGCACGCATGACGGCGGGCAGGAGCGCATGGAGATGGTGCAGAACGTGCCGGTGCCGGCGCACGGCAAGGTGAGCTTCGCGCCCGGCGGCTATCACCTGATGTGCATGATGCCGGGCGCGGCGGTGCGCCGCGGCAACCATGTTCCGGTCACTTTCCACTTCGCCGACGGCGCCGCGCTTGAGGTCATGTTCGTGGTGAAGGGGCCGAACGGCCAATGACGCGCGGCGCGGGGCCGTTGTCGCGGCGGGGTGTGCTCGGCCTCGCGGCCGGCGCCGGGCTGCTGCGGCCGCTGTGCGCGCTGGCGCAGGCGCAGGCGCAGAGCGACCGTTCGCCGAACATCGACGTGTCGGGCAATCTCCCCGCGCTGCGCTTCACCATGACGCGGGCCGCGGACGCCAGGCAGGTCACGGCCGCCGACTACCGCGGCGACGTGGTGCTGCTGTACTTCGGCTACACCTTCTGCCCCGATGTCTGTCCGCTCACGCTGACCAACATCGACGCCGTGCTGAAGCGACTCGGGCCGCTGGCGTCGGGCGTGCGGGTACTGTTCGTGACCGTCGATCCGGACCGCGACACGCTGCCGGTGCTGCGCGAATACACTGCCGCGTTCGGGCCGCAGGTGGTGGGGCTGCGCGGCACCTCGGACCAGCT
The DNA here is from genome assembly GCA_017307335.1 of Alphaproteobacteria bacterium. Classification (GTDB taxonomy): domain Bacteria; phylum Pseudomonadota; class Alphaproteobacteria; order Acetobacterales; family Acetobacteraceae; genus JAFKFJ01. The sequence continues at coordinate 12,622 of JAFKFJ010000260.1, forward strand.
TGCAGCACTCGCGCGGCGCTACCGCGTCGCCTACTCGGTGACCCGCGTCGGCGGGCACTATGAGGTCACGCACGGCTCGGCGGTCTATGTTTTCGACGGCAGCGGCGATGCGCGGCTGCTGGTCCCCTCGCTCGCCACCACGCCGCCCGCGATCACCGCCACGGCGGCCGATCTGCGCCGCCTCGCCAGCACCGCCGCGCCGTCGGGCATCCTCTCGCACATGCTGCGACTGCTCGAAGGGATCGTCTGACGGCTGGTGCGGCCGGCGCCTACGGCCAGCGGACTTCCGGCGGCATGCTCATCAGGATCGCCTCGACATTGCCGCCCGTCTTCAGCCCGAACAGCGTGCCGCGGTCGTAGAGCAGGTTGAACTCGACGTAGCGGCCACGACGGACGAGCTGGTGCTCGCGGTCCGCCGTGGTCCAGGCCGCGCGCATGCGCCGGCGCACGATGCGGGGAAAGGCGTCGAGGAAGGCACGGCCGACATCCTGGGTGAACGCGAGATCCGCCGCCGCGTCGCCGGAGAAGAAATGGTCGAAGAAGATGCCGCCGGCGCCGCGCGCCTCGTCGCGATGCGGCAGGAAGAAGTAGCGGTCGCACCATTCCTTGAAGCGCGGATAATAGGCGGGGTCGTGCCGGTCGCAGGCGGCGCGGCAGGCGGCGTGGAAGTCGGCCGCGTCCTCGATCGCCGCCGGCGTGTCGAGGCGCATCGGCGTCAGGTCGCCGCCGCCGCCGAACCAGCCTTCGGTGGTGATCAGCATGCGCGTGTTGAAGTGCGCCGCCGGCACCAGCGGGCTCTGCATGTGCGCGACCAGGCTGATGCCCGAGGCCCAGAAGCGCGGGTCCTCCGCCGCCCCCGGGATCTGCGCGCGGAACTCCGGGCTGAACGTGCCGCTGACGGTGGAGACGTTCACGCCCACCTTCTCGAACACGCGCCCCCGCATGACGCGCATCTCGCCGCCGCCGCCGTCGCGGCCGTCCTCGGTGGGGCGCTGCCACGTCCGCCGCTCGAAGCGGCCGGGCGGCCGGTCGGCGAGGGGGCCGTCCTGCTCTGCCTCGATCGCCTCGAAGGCGGCACAGAGCCGGTCGCGCAGATCCTCGAACCATGCGCGCGCCGCCGCGCGCAGGGCGGCATGCGGCGGCATCGTCACTGCGCGGCTGCGATCGTCTGGTCCACGTGGCGGCGGCGCGCGTCGATCTCGCGGGCGATGCGCTGGTCGTCCTCCTGCAGGGCCTGGACGTCCACCTCGGCGAAGTGGAGCACGCCGAGCTGCTCATAGCCCCGCCGCACCCGCTCGCCCCACAGGCCGATATCCTTCACGGTCGGCACGATGCGGCTGAACAGGTTCGAGCGGAACTTCTGCTGCGCCCCGCTGACCAGCAGGTATTCCACCGCCTCCTGGATCGGCACGTCGAGGTGCTGCCACAGCTCGATCGCGTCGAACCGCTCGCGCATGAGCTTGCAGGCCTCGACCAGGAATTCCTCGCGCTCGTCGCGCTCCGCCTGGGTCAGTTGTGGGTAGTAGTCGCGCAGCGCGAGGCGCCCGCAGGCCACGTGGCGCGCCTCGTCCTCCATGACATAGGCGTTGACCGCGGCGGCCAGCGGGTTCTGGGCATAGTCGCGGATGCGCGCGAAGGCGGCGAGCGCCAGCCCCTCGATGACGACCTGCATGCCGAGATAGGTCATGTCCCAGCGCGTGTCGCGCAGCACCTGGTCGAGCAGTTCCTTGAGCGGCTTGGTCATCGGGTAGGCGACGCCGAACTTCTGCAGCAGGCGCTTGTAGACCTCGACGTGGCGGGCCTCGTCCATGGTCTGCGTGGCGGCGTAGAACTTGCTGTCCATGTCCGGCACCTGTTGGACGATCTTGGCGGCGCAGATCAGGGCGCCCTGCTCGCCCTGGAGGAACTGCGAGACCGACCAGGACTGGTAGTTGCGGCGGATCTGCGCCTTCTCCGCCGGCGACATGCGCTGGTAGAAGGGCGCGCCGGAGACCGGCAGGCTCTCCTCCGGCAATTGCTGCGGGTTCTCGGGGTCGAGCTCCTGGCTCCAGTCGATGCGGTCGTTGGCGTTCCACTGCATCGTCTTGCCGCGCTCGTAGAGGCCGAGCAGGCGGGTCCGCTCGGGCGCGAACTCCCAGTTGAAGCAGGTCTGGAAATCCTGGGGTACGTCCCATGAGGCCGGCGAGGGAATGGCATACAGGTCAGCGATCGTCACAGTGCGCCTCCGATCGGTCGAGCAGGCGCAGTCTAGCACAGTCCGCGCCTTGCCATGTTTGCCGCTATGCGGCAGGTATGCGCGCCGCCCGCCCCCGGGCGGCTCCGAGCAGAAGGATGGCCGCGACGATGTCCACAGCCGTGCCCGCCAGCGCGCAACACCCCGGCCACGGGACTGGGCCGGACGGGGGCAAGCGGGATTTTCTGAAGCTGGTGCTGGGGGCCGGCGCGGTGATCGGCGTCGGCGCGATCGCCTGGCCGTTCATCGACAGCATGAACCCCTCGGGCGACGTGCTGGCCCTCGCCGCCGTCGAGGTGGACCTGACGCCGATTCCGGCCGGGTCCGGCATCACCGTGCTGTGGCGGGGCAAGCCGGTGTTCGTGCGCCACCGCACGCCGAAGGAGATCAAGGAGGCGGAGGACACGCCGCTCTCCGCCCTGATCGACCCGGCGCCCGACTCCGACCGCGTCAAGCAGGGCCACACGCAGTGGCTGGTACTCATCGGCATCTGCACCCATCTCGGCTGCATCCCGCTCGGCAACAAGCCGACCGACCCGCGCGGCGAGTGGGGCGGGTATTTCTGCCCCTGCCACGGCAGCCAGTACGACACGGCCGGGCGGGTGCGCCACGGCCCGGCGCCGCTCAACCTGTTCATCCCGCCCTACGCGTTCGAGACCGGCACCAAGGTCAAGATCGGCTGACGCACTCCCGGAGCATCTGACATGGCCGGCCTCACCAAGAGCGAATTCAAGAATCCGGTAGTAAACTGGATCGACACGCGCCTGCCGCTCTTCACCATGATGAGCAAGGAATACGCGACCTTTCCGACCCCGAAGAATTTCAACTATTTCTGGAACTTCGGGGCGCTCGCGACGGTCACGCTGCTGATCATGATCGCGACCGGCGTCTTCCTGGCCATGAACTACACGCCGGACGCCTCGATGGCGTTCTCGTCGGTCGAGCGCATCATGCGCGACGTGAACTACGGCTGGCTGCTGCGCTACGCGCACGCCAACGGCGCGTCGATGTTCTTCCTCGTCGTCTACGTGCACATCTTCCGCGGCCTCTATTATGGCTCCTACAAGACCCCGCGCGAGCTGCTGTGGATGCTCGGCGTGGTGATCCTGCTGCTGATGATGGCCACCGCCTTCATGGGCTACGTGCTGCCCTGGGGCCAGATGTCGTTCTGGGGTGCGACCGTCATCACCAACCTGTTCTCGGCGATCCCGCTGGTCGGCAACGGCATCGTCACCTGGCTGTGGGGCGGCTTCGCGGTGGGCAACCCGACGCTGCACCGCTTCTTCAGCCTGCACTACCTGCTGCCGTTCGTGATCGTGGGCGTGGTGTTCCTGCACGTGATGGCGCTGCACATCACGGGCTCCAACAACCCGCTCGGCATCGACGTGAAGAGCCCGCAGGACACGCTGCCCTTCCATCCGTACTACACGATCAAGGACAGCGTCGGGCTGTGCGTGTTCTTCCTGGTCTACG
>JAFKFJ010000261.1 GCA_017307335.1 Alphaproteobacteria bacterium
GGCAGCGAGTTCCGGCGCGGCCGGCGGCGTCGTGGCGTCGTCATTCACGCGGCAGCCCCCGCTCGCTGCGGTGCAGCGACCTTAGCGGGCCGGTCGCTGAGCGCGCAACGCCGGCCTCAGCAGCCGAGCCCCATCTCCGCCGCCCCCATCTCGGCAGCGGGCAGCGACTGCGCGTCGCGTTCCGGCTCGCGCGGGCCCTCGGCGACGCGGGTGCGGGTCCGCAGCGTCACGAACTCTTCCGCCGCGGTCGGGTGGATGCCGAGCGTGCGGTCGAAATCGGCCTTGGTGGCGCCGCAGTTGATCGCGATCGACAGGCCCTGGATGATCTCCGGTGCATCCTCGCCCAGCATGTGCGCGCCGAGCACCACCTGCGTCTGCTGATCGACGACCAGCTTCATCAGCGTGCGCCCGGACCGCCCGCTCAGCGTGTTGCGCATGGGGGTGAAGCGCGTGACGTAGATGTCCGCAGGCCCGCGCATCGCGGCCTCGGTCTCCGTCAGGCCCACGGTCGCCAGCGGCGGGGTGAAGAAGACCGCGGTCGCAACTTTGTCGAATGCCCACTGGCGCGGACCGGGACCGTACAGCCGGTCGGCCATCGCATGCCCCTCGGCGGTCGCCACGGGAGTCAAGTTGAGCTGATCGGTCACGTCGCCGATCGCGTAGATATGCGGCGCACTCGTGCGCTGTTCGGTGTCGATGCAGACGGCGCCGAAACCGTTCATCTCCACCCCGGCGCGGTCGAGGCCGAGCGTCTCGGTATTCGGCGTGCGGCCGATGGCGGCGAATACGAGGTCGGCGTCGATCTCGGTGCCGTCCTCCAGCGTCACGCATTTCACGGCGCCATCGGCGGTCACGCGGCGCACGCCGCCACAGCGCGCGTGCAGCCGCACGCCCTGCTGCGTCATCGCCTCCGCCAGCGCCTCGCGCAGGTCGTCGTCGAAGCCGCGCAGCGGCAGCGGCTGGCGCATCACCACATGCACCTCGCTGCCCAGGCCCGCAAAGATGGCGGCAAACTCGATGCCGATATAGCCGCCGCCCAGCAGCACCACGCGCTGCGGCCGCTCGGGCAGGAAGAAGGCGTCGTCGGAAACGATGCAGTGTTCCCGGCCCGGAAACTCCGGCGGACGGGGACGGCCGCCGGTCGCGATGACGATGCGCTCGGCGCTCACGATCCGCCCGCCGACATCGAGCCGGTGCGCGTCGAGGAAGGTCGCCGACGCCTCGAAGAGCCGCACGCCGGCACCTTCCAGCAGGCGCGAATAGATGCCGTTGAGCCGCGCGATCTCGGTGTTCTTGTTGGCGATCAGCGCCTGCCAGTCGTGCCGGCCCGGCGCGAACTCCCAGCCGAAGCCGCGCGCCTCGGCGGGCATGGTCCCGTATTCGGCCGCCATGACCATCAGCTTCTTTGGCACGCAGCCGACATTCACGCAGGTGCCGCCCCAGGCTTTCGCCTCCGCGATGCCCACGCGCGCGCCGTGGCCGGCGGCGATGCGGGCGCAACGCACGCCGCCGCTGCCGCCGCCGATCACGAACAGGTCGAAGTCGTACGGCACCGTATCAGGCACCGATGCCGCCGAGGGCGAGGTATTTGACTTCGAGATAGTCCTCGATGCCGTATTTCGATCCCTCGCGCCCGAGGCCCGACGACTTCATGCCGCCGAACGGCGCAACCTCGGTCGAGATGATGCCCTCGTTGATTCCGACGATGCCGTATTCCAGCGCCTCGGCAACCCGGAAGATGCGGCCGACATCGCGCGCATAGAAATATGCGGCAAGGCCGAACTCGGTATCGTTGGCAAGCGCGATCGCGTCGGCCTCCGTCTTGAAGCGGAACACGGGCGCTACCGGGCCGAAGGTCTCGTCGCGAAAGATCTCGGCCGCGCGCGGCACGTCCGCCAGGATCGTCGGCTCGAAGAACGTACCGCCGAGCGCGTGGCGCTTGCCGCCGGCGACGACGCGGGCGCCCTTGCTGACGGCATCGGCGATGTGCCCTTCCACCTTCTCGACCGCCGCGGCGTTGATCAGCGGACCCTGCGTGACGCCCTCCTCCATGCCGTTGCCGACCTTCAGCCTGGCGACGGCCTCGGAGAGCTTGGCAACGAAGGCGTCGTGCACGCCGTCCTGCACCAGGATGCGGTTGGCGCAGACGCAGGTCTGGCCGGTGTTGCGGTACTTGCTCGCCATCGCGCCCACCACGGCCGCGTCGAGATCGGCGTCGTCGAAGACGATGAACGGTGCGTTGCCGCCCAGCTCCATGCTGGTCTTCTTCACCGTCGGCGCGCACTGCGCGAGCAGCTTCGCGCCGACCTCGGTGGAGCCGGTGAAGGTCAGCTTGCGCACCAGCGGATTGGAGGTGAGTTCGGCCCCGGTCTCGCTCGCCGGCCCGGTGATGATGTTGCACACGCCGGGCGGCATGCCGGCCCGCTCGGCCAGCACGGCAATCGCCAGCGCCGAGAACGGCGTCGCGCTCGCCGGACGGATCACGCCGGTGCAGCCGGCGGCCCAGCCGGGGCCCGTCTTGCGCGTGATCATCGCGGCCGGGAAGTTCCACGGCGTGATCGCGGCGAAGACGCCAATCGGCTCCTTCTGCACGATGATGCGCCGGCCGCGCGCGTTCTGCGGGATAACGTCGCCGTAGACGCGCTTGCCCTCTTCGGCGAACCACTCGATGAAGCTGGCGGCGTAGACGATCTCGCCACGGCTCTCGGCCAGCGGCTTGCCCTGCTCGGCGGTCATGATGATGGCGAGGTCTTCCTGGCTCGCGAGCATCAGGTCGAACAGCTTGCGCAGGATGGCCGCGCGTTCCTTCGCCGTCATCGCGCGCCAGCCGGGCAAAGCGCGGTGCGCGGCCTCGATGGCGCGGCGGGTCTCCACCGCCGACATGGCCGGCACCGTTCCGACCGTCTCGCCGGTCGCCGGGTTGGCCACGGCGATGGTCCGGCCGCTCTCGGCCTCCACCCATTTCCCGTCGATGCAGTTGGCCTGCCGGAACAGGCTGGGGTCGTGCAGCGGTAAGGGTGCGGCCGGGTTCAGCATGGCGGCGGTCTCCTCCTGTCCAACCGCCGCCAGAGATAGGGCGGGTTTGCCGCCCTGTCAGCCCGGCGCCCTACTCCACCGTCACCGACTTGGCCAGGTTGCGGGGCTGGTCGACGTCGGTGCCCTTCAGCACGGCCACGTGGTAGGCCAGCAACTGCACCGGGATCGCATACAGGATCGGCGCCACGAACGGATCGACCGCCGGCAGCACCACGGTTTCGACGGCAATGCCCTTCAGCTTCGCCGCCCCCTCGGCATCGCTGAACACGATCATCTGCCCGCCCCGCGCGGCGGCTTCCTGCAGGTTCGATGCGGTCTTCTCGAACAGCGGGCCGGAGGGCGCGATCGCGATCACCGGCACGCGCGGGTCGATCAGCGCGATCGGCCCGTGCTTCATTTCGCCGGCCGCATAGCCCTCGGCGTGGATGTAGCTGATCTCCTTGAGCTTCAGCGCGCCTTCCATGGCGATCGGGAAGCAGGCGCCGCGGCCGAGATAGAGCACGTCGCGCGCCTCCGCGATCCGCGCGGCGAGGCGGTGGATGTGCTGGTCGTGGTCGAGGACCGCCGCCGCCTTTTCGGGAATCTCCAGCAGCGCCGTGGTCGCCGCGGCCTCCTGCTCGGCACTCAGCGTGCCCCGCGCGCGCCCGGCCGCCAGCGCGAAGCAGGCAAGCACCGCGAGCTGGGCCGTGAACGCCTTCGTGCTCGCGACCCCGATCTCGGGGCCCGCCACGGTGTCGAGCACGGCGTCGCTCTCACGCGCCATGCTGCTCTCCGGCACGTTCAGCACCGCGAGCGTGGACTGGCCCTCCGCGCGCATGTAGCGCAGCGCCGCGAGCGTGTCGGCGGTCTCGCCCGACTGGCTCACCAGCAGCCCCAGCCCGCCCTGCGGCATGGGCGGGGTGCGGTAGCGGAACTCGCTCGCCACGTCGGCGTCGGTCGGGATGCGCGCCAGGGTCTCCAGCCAGGTCCGCCCGACCAGCCCGGCATAGAAGGCCGAGCCGCAGGCGCTCATCGTGATGCGCGAGACCGCGGCGAGATCGAACGGCAGTTCCGGCAGCGCCACCGCGCGCGTGCCCGGATTGATCATCCGCCGCAGCGTGTCGCCGAGCACCGCGGGGTGCTCGTGCAGCTCCTTCTCCATGAAGTGGCGGAAATTGCCCTTGCCCACCGCCGCGCCGGTCAGCGCGGTGCGCTTGATCGCGCGTTCGACCTTCGCGCCGCTGGCGTCGAAGAACTCCGCCCCGGCGCGCGTCAGCACCGCCCAGTCGCCGTCTTCGAGGTAGGCGATGCGCTCGGTCAGCGGTGCCAGCGCCAGCGCGTCGGAGCCCACGAACATCTCGTCCTCGCCGAACCCCACGGCGAGCGGCGGCCCGTGGCGCGCGCCGACCATCAGGTCGGGATGGCCGGAGAAAACCATGGCGAGCGCATAGGCGCCGTGCAGCCGCGCCAGCGCCGCCCGCGCCGCCTCCACCGGCGTGGCGCCCTGCTGCAGCAGCAGGTCGACGAGCTGCACCACCGTCTCGGTGTCGGTCTCGGTCACGAATACCTGCCCGGCGCGTTCCAGCTCGGCGCGCAGCTCGGCATGGTTCTCGATGATGCCGTTGTGCACGACGGCCACGCGCGCGGTGGCGTGCGGGTGCGCGTTGGTCTCGGTCGGCGCGCCATGCGTGGCCCACCGCGTATGGCCGATGCCGGTGCTGCCCGGCAGTTTCATCCGCGCCAGCGCCTCGGCGAGGTTGTCGAGCTTGCCGGAGGCGCGGCGACGCGCGATCGCGCCGTCCACGACCGTCGCGATGCCGGCGCTGTCGTATCCGCGATATTCGAGCCGGCGGAGCGTTTCGAGGATGATGGGGGCGGCGGGCCCACCGCCGATCACGCCGACGATGCCGCACATCAGGGTTTCGTCCTCTCCTTGCTCCGCGCCGCCCGCAATGCTGCGGCGCGGCCGGGTTTCGCCGCCTGCCGGGCGCGGCCGAACGCCATCGCGTCGGCGGCCACGTCCTCGGTGATCACGCTACCGGCGGCAATGAACGCGCCGTCGCCGATCGCGACCGGCGCCACCAGCACCGCGTCCGAGCCTATGAACGCACCCTTGCCGATGCGTGTACGGTATTTGGCGAAGCCGTCGTAGTTGCACGTGATCGTGCCGGCGCCGACATTCGTCCTGGCCCCCACCTCGGCGTCGCCGAGATAGGTCAGGTGGTTGGCCTTCGCCCCCTCGCCGAGCACCGTCGCCTTCAGCTCCACGAAATTGCCGACATGCGCGCCTGCACCCACCTCGGTGCCCGGCCGGATGCGCGCGAACGGGCCGACGATCGCACCCGCGCCGATCCGGCAGCCGGTGAGGTGGGAGAAGGCGACGATCTCCGCCCCCTGCTCCACCGTGACCCCGGGCCCGAAGACGACATGCGGGCCGATCGTAACGTCCGGCGCAAGACACGTATCGGCGCAGAAGAACACGGTTTCGGGCGCCGTCAGCGTCGCCCCGGCGTCCATCGCGGCCGCGCGCAGCGCCTGCTGCACGGAGGCTTCGGCCGCCGCCAGCTCGGCGCGGGAGTTGATGCCGCGCAGCTCGGCGAACGGTGCCTCCACCGCCGCCACCCGCTCGCCCGCGCCGCGCGCGAGGCCCACGACATCGGTGAGGTAGTATTCGCCCTTGGCGTTCTCCCGCCCCACCTGGCGCAGCCAGGCCGCCATGCGCGGGCCGGCGGCGCAGAGCACGCCGGCGTTGCAGAGCCGCTCGGCCCGCTCCCCGGCCGTCGCATCGGCCCATTCCACCACGCGCTCGACGAACCCGTCGCGGCCGATGACACGGCCATAGCGCGCCGGGTCCTCCGGGCGCATGGCGAGCAGGGCCAGGGCCGCATCGCCGCCGCTGCGCCGCTCCAGCAGCCGGCGCAGCGTCACCGGGCTGATCAGCGGATTGTCGGCATAGAGCACCGCAACCTCGCCCTCGCCGAACAGCGAAGCCGCCTGCAGCGCCGCATGCGCGGTGCCGAGCCGCTCCTGCTGCACCACCACCGGGTGCGGCGCGGCCACCGCCTCCAACTGCGGCATGTCCGGTCCGGCGACCACCACGATCCGGTCGAACACCGCCTCGACGCTCGCCAGCAGGTGGCGCAGCATCGGCCGTCCGGCGATCGGGTGCAGCGCCTTCGGCAGCGCCGACTTCATGCGGGTCCCGAGCCCCGCGGCAAGGATGACGGCGGTCGAGGTCATGGTACTTCGGGGTAGCGGCCGAGGTGCCGGCGTGTCAAAGCCCGTGCGATCACACTTCGTTTCGGGGAACTACGGACTTTGCCGCGCACACTGCTGCTCGACCTCGATGGCACGCTTGTCGACTCGCTGCCGGACCTCGCCGCCAGCCTGAACCGGGTGCTGGGGGCGCGTGGGCTGCCGCCGTTCGGGCTGGCCGAGGTGCGGGCGATGGTGGGTGACGGGGTGGGGGCGCTGCTCGACCGCGCCTTCGCCGCCCGCGCACGGGCCCGCGATGCGTCCGCCCTGGACGATTTCATGGGCGACTACGCCGTCCATCTGGCCGACGCGACGCGCCCCTATCCGGGTGTCGCCCCGACGCTTGCGCGGCTGGCGGCAGAGGGCTGGCGGCTGGCAGTCTGCACCAACAAGCCGGAACGGCTGGCCCGGCAGCTCCTGGCCACACTCGATCTGGCGCGGCACTTTGCCGCGATCGGCGGCGGCGACAGCTTCCCTGTCCGCAAGCCCGATCCCGCGCATGTGCTGGCAACGCTGGCGGCGGCGGGCGGGACGCCGGGCCGGGCGGTGCTGATCGGCGACGGCGTGAACGACCTGCGCGCGGCCCGATCCGCCGCAATCCCGTATGTCTTCGCCGCCTGGGGCTACGGGTCGCCCGAACTGGCCGCCGGCGCCGCGGCCCGGGCCGAGCGGTTCGCGGAACTGCCGGGGCTCATCGCCGGATTGCCGGGTTTGGCGCCGGGCGGGGCGCCTATTTCGCCCCCGCGGCCGCCACCTTGACCTCGACCGGAATGGTTCCGGCCTTCTGGAACACGAGCGAGCACGTGAACGTCTGACCTTCCCGCAAGATCTGCCGCACATGCAGCAGCCTCAGATGATAGCCGTCCGGTGCGAGTGACGCCGTTCCCTTCGCCGGGATGGGGATGCTCTTGACCTCGCGGATCGCCGTTCCGCCCTCGCCATGGTCCGTGGCGTCCTTCTCGGTGAAGTCGGCGAGATCCATCGGACAGCGGACGCGGACGAGGTTGTCGGGTTCATCGGCCCGATTGGTGATCGTCATATAGACCGGCGAATCTTGGCCGGTCTTTTCGACAGGAGGAGTCCACGCCATCGACACGTCGACCGCAAACCCTTCTGCCGCCGCCGCGGGCGCAGCAACGGCCACCGCCGCGAAAAGGCCGGCTACAATCCTCAGCATTCGTCTCCTCCGAGCTCAAACGGTGCGTGCCACATTTTCGCACGTAGCGGGGCGTTGTCACCCCGTGCCCGAACACGATCGCATCGCCATCGGTGACGCACGGTCGGTGCCGCGCCACGGCCTTGAGCAGCCGAAACTCAGCCCCAGCAAGCAGCGACGTTCGACAACGCGCGGATCGGAATGCCGGCATCCAGCGTCTGCGCCGCGAGCAAGGCGGCACTCGTCGCCGGCATCCCGGGGCGCATCCGGTGGATGGCGCGTCGGGCAGCCGCTGCGCGCCACGCCCCGGGATCGGCCGCGCCCGGCGCCGGGCGTACGCGAGCAGTGTGCGGTCAGCGATCGGCCGGCGCTCTGCCCCGCTGCTCGACATCCCGCACCGCGCCACGGGCGGCGCTGGTGGTGAAGGCCGCATAGGCGCGCAGCGCGGCGGAGACGTGCCGGTCGCGATTCACCGGCTGCCATGCCTGCGCCCCGCGCGCCTGCATCGCTGCACGGCGCCGCAGCAGCTCCTCCTCGGCCACCGCGAGCCGGATGGCGCGGCCGGCGATGTCGATTTCGATCCGGTCCCCGTCCTCCACCAGCCCGATCAGCCCGCCCTCGGCCGCTTCCGGGGAGACATGGCCGATCGAAAGGCCCGACGTGCCGCCGGAGAAGCGGCCGTCGGTGACCAGGGCGCATTGCTTCCCCAGGCCCTTCGACTTCAGATAGCTGGTCGGATACAGCATCTCCTGCATGCCGGGGCCGCCCTTCGGGCCTTCGTAGCGGATCAGCACCACATCGCCCGCCGCCACCCGGCCGCCCAGGATGCCCTCCACCGCGGCATCCTGACTCTCGAAGATGCGGGCCGGACCGGCGAACAGCAGGATGCTCGCGTCCACACCTGCCGTCTTCACGATGCAGCCATCCTCGGCCAGGTTGCCGTACAGCACGGCAAGACCACCATCCTTGGAGAACGCATGTGCGGCGTCGCGGATGACGCCGCGCTCGCGGTCCTGATCCAGCGCCTCCGATCGCGCGGACTGGCTGAACGCCTCGATCGTCGGCACGCCGCCAGGGGCGGCACGGAAGAACTCGTGCGCGGTGCGGCTGTCGGTCCGCCGCACGTCCCAGCGTGCCAGCGCCTCACCCAGCGTGCGCGTGTGCACGGTGGGGACGCTGGTGTCGATGAGCCCGGCGCGGTCGAGTTCGCCCACGATGCCCATGATCCCGCCCGCGCGGTGCACGTCCTCGACGTGCACGTCGGGGACGGAGGGGGCGACCTTGCAGAGGACGGGGACGCGGCGCGACAGCCGGTCGATGTCGCGCATGGTGAAGTCCACGCCCCCCTCCTGCGCCGCGGCCAGCAGGTGCAGCACCGTGTTGGTCGAGCCACCCATGGCGATATCGAGGGTCATCGCATTCGCGAACGCCGCGAAGCCGGCGATCGCGCGCGGCAGAACGGTGGCATCGTCCTCCTCATAGTGGCGCCGGGCGAGATCCACGATCAGGCGTCCGGCCTCGACGAACAGGCCGCGGCGGTCCGCATGTGTCGCCACCAGCGTGCCGTTGCCCGGCAGCGCCAGGCCAAGCGCCTCCACCAGGCAGTTCATGGAATTGGCAGTGAACATGCCCGAGCAGGAGCCGCAGGTCGGGCAGGCCGACCGTTCGATCACCTGCACCTCGGCGTCGGTCACGCTGCCGTCGGCAGCGGCGACCATGGCGTCGATCAGATCGACGGCGCGCCGCTTGCCGCGATGCTCCACCTTGCCCGCCTCCATCGGCCCCCCGGAGACGAACACGACGGGGATGTTGAGGCGAAGCGCCGCCATCAGCATCCCCGGCGTGATCTTGTCGCAGTTGGAGATGCAGACCAGGGCGTCGGCACAGTGCGCGTTGACCATGTATTCGACGCTGTCCGCAATGAGCTCGCGCGATGGCAGGCTGTAAAGCATTCCGGCGTGGCCCATCGCGATGCCGTCGTCGATGGCGATGGTGTTGAATTCCTTGGCCACACCGCCCGCGGCCTCGATCTCGCGGGCGACGAGCTGGCCGAGGTCCTTCAGGTGGACGTGGCCGGGGACGAACTGGGTGAAGGAGTTGGCGACCGCGATGATCGGCTTGCCGAAGTCGCTGTCTTTCATTCCGGTGGCGCGCCACAGCCCCCTTGCCCCCGCCATGTTCCGGCCGTGGGTCGTCGTGCGCGAGCGATAGCTGGGCATGTTCCAACGTCCTTCATCGTAGCTTGCGCAGGTCCGCCCATGCTTCGTACCGGCCCCGCGCGCTGGCCAACAAGGAAACCGTTTAGCGTCTCGCTCCGGGTTCGGCCACCTCCCGCCCCGGCGCGAGGCGGAGCAGGCACCGCCGCGCCTCGGCCTCGGAGGACAGATCCGCTGCCTCCGGCGCGGGAATGGGGCCCATGGCGCGGATCAGGGGACCGGCATCCCCGGCATGCTTTTCCAGGCAGAGCGCGATGTCACGCCGGAGCTGCCAGTCGACCGGCGTCCGTGTCGTGCCGCAGTGCCGACCCGATGCCCGGTGTGTCGATCATCACCATGCCATCGCGCAGGATATCGGCCGGCAACTGCGCGTCGACGCGCGCGACGCGGCGTCGGCTCTCCGGGGTTCCTTCCTCCGTGACCCATTGCCGCAATGCCACCTGCGCCGCGACCGGCGTGGCGGTGCAACTTTCGTCGGCGGGCCGATCATCGAGATAGCTGACGCGGATCGACAGCACCGCCCCACGCGATGAGCGTCGGCACCACCGCCGACGGCAGCGGCGCCGATCCAAGAAGCGCGTTGATGACGGCGCTCTTGCCGCGCTTGAACCGGCCCAGCACGGCGACCTGCAAGCAGTGCATCCGCAGCCGTTCATCCAGGCGCTGAAGCGAGCTCAGCGCGGATGTGCGCGGCGTCGACGTAAGCGCCCTGCTCTTTCAGGGTATTCCCCGGGGCGACGCCCGGTCAACGGCGGCCGACACCGGTCTCGCTCGCGTGCAGCACCGCCTGAGCCGCCGGCGATGCTGCAAAACCGAGTTCCATGATGCTTGCGCACACTTCAACGCAGCCCAGCGATCGAGGCAGGGGTTCGCGGGATGCCGCAGCCAGCGGCGGGGCGTTAAGCTTGTCGCACAGGGGATGGGGTCCCCCTTCAACCGCCCGCAGGGCTGATGACTCCTGCTGCCGAACCGCAGTGGGAGACTCTGTGCCGTGCCCGGTTCCACCTCGCCCTGTTGGACGGAGCCGGCGGCGGCCGTGATCGCAGCACTCTCCCACCCGCATCAACGGGAGGAGCGACCATGACCACCGATCTGGAGCTGCACCACCTCTATGACCGCGTCCGACTGGTCCGCGGGAAAGGGAACCGGCGGTCCGGCGGCCTGTGCGTCATGACGTTCGTTGCGTTGCTGGCCGGCGAGCGCCATTCCGATGCTCCGGCCACCGCCTCGCTCGTCGTGCGGGCGTTCGCGGTCAGCCTCAACGACGCCATGCCGGATGCCGAGCGACAGCGTTTGAAGGTATTCGCGCCACGAATCGTCGGCACCGCGGACGGCTTCGACGCCGGGCGTGCGGGAATGGTCAGGCGTGTCATGCAACAGGAAGTGCTACCGCGCATCTGCGGCGATCTTCAGGCGCATGTTCCGCTCTCCAGTGCTCAGCACAGTTCTCGCGACGCGCCGACGTCTCACGCCGTCAAGGAATTGCTCCGCGGCTTCACGGCAGCAGCCGCAGCCGAGGACACGCCGCGCAACCAGCGTGAGGTTGCACTGCTCGCTTCACGCCTGTTGAGCGCGTGTGCCGAGGCCGCAACCACCTCGGCGGCCCGAGCGTGGTACTGGGCGCAGGCGATCAATCTGCTGGACCGGCTCTGCGACGTTGGCGTGCCGCACCTTCGGCCCGGTCCGGCGCGTGCTGACATCGAGAGGCTGCTCGGCGCCGAGTCCCTCGCTGGGGCGCGCGCCGGATACGTGAGAGTGGCGCTCCAGCGACTTCGGCACGCTTTGGCTGCGGTCAGCAGTGTCGCAATGGCGGGCGCCGCGACGTCCAAACCGATGGCAATCTCGATCGCATCAGCGCCACCGTCGGGCCGTGATGCGACGGGGAGCAAGAGCGTCGCGCCGCTTGTGCCGGAAGCCTGATCGGCCAAGCCGCAGCACAGGCGAGAGGTTTACAGGTCACAACGGTCGCATCTCGCACTGCCGGATCCAATTGACAACAGCCCGAACATCTCCTTAGTCTGAGTTGAGGCGATGGAGTCCGCCTTATAACCGCCCTCGGGGCTGATGACTCCTCCGTGATCCGTTAAGGACGACGGAGGGATGCTGTGGCTCTTTGCGGATCAGCGTTCGTCCGGAAGCTCATTCTCCGAGTTGCTGAGTTAGCGAACAGGCCGGCGTCGTGAGTGCGCGCGCCGTCCTGTTGCAGATCGCGCAGGTCCTCATCACGCTCGGTCTCGCTCCGCTGCTGCAGGGATGCATTCTTCAGTTCGAGGAACGGGTGCAGCGCGCGCGGGGGCCGGGAGTCTTCCAACCCTACCGCGACCTTTGGAAGCTCTTTCACAAGCAGGTGGTCATCCCGGAGACGGCGTCCTGGCTCTATTGGTCGGCGCCGCTGGTCGCGTTCACCTGCATGCTGACCGTGCCGATCCTGATTCCGGTTCTGACCAACTATCCGCTGCCGCTCTCCGATATGGGGGATATTCTGGGCGGTGGCCTGATCCTCACGCTCGGCTCATTCATGATCACCCTGGCCGGGCTCGATACCGCGAGTGCATACGGGGGCATCGGATCCAGCCGCGCCGTGATGGTGGCGATCCTGGCGGAGCCGACGCTCATCCTCGTCTTCGTGGGCATCACGCTGCTCGCCAAGGCGATGCTGCCGTTCGTCGTCAATCACCTGCTGGTCGCGCAGCCCGCGGTGTACTGGAGCCCGACGCATCTGTTCCTCGTGGCAGCGTTCTTCGTGCTGCTGCTGGTCGAAACCGACCGGCTGCCGATTCACTCGAGCACGCATATTGAGGTGTACATGATCGAGGAGGGCCGCATCCTCGAATATTCCGGACCCCTGCTCGCCTTGCTGCGTTGGGGATCGACGATGAAGCAGTTCATCCTCTACACGATCTTCTGCAACGTCCTCACCTTGCCGTGGGGGCTCTCCTATCAGGGAACCGCATGGGGCATCGCCGGGTCGGCTCTCGCGCTGATGGCGAAGTTCCTGCTGGTGGCCTGCATCGTCGTTTTCGTCGACACCACGCAGTCGCGGCTGCGCTTCTACCGCTATCAGGAGCCGCTGGCGGCCTCGTTCCTCCTTGCGGTACTGGCCATCATCGGCACCCAACTCGGCTGATCCCATGCTCGCAGCGCATCTCGATCCGCTCGCCGCCTCGCTTTTCAGCCTCATGGCGATTGCGAGTCTGCTGCTCGCCTTCGTCATGCTGGGCTCGCGCTGGCTCCGGCACTACCTCTACGCCTTCGCGGCCGAGTCATGGCTGATCGCGGCGCTGTCCGCGGCCGTCGGGTACTACGGCAACTACCCCGAACTGTACCTGATCGCGATCCTGACGTTCCTCTTCCGCGGGCTGTTCCTGCCCTACCTGATCTTCCGCATCATCCACCGGCGCAACATCGCCCGCGAGGTCCACGTCATCCTTCAGGCGAGCTCGAGCCTCGTGATCGGCGCGCTCGCCGTCGTGTTTGCGTTGACGGTTGCCGCGCGCGTCGGAGCGGAGCTTGGGCTTTCCGGAACGATCGTCGTGCTGGCGCTGACGGTGATGCTGTCGATGAAGTTGATCGGGTTTCTCATGCTGGCGGTGCGGCATGAGGCGATCAGCCAGATTCTGGGCCTCCTGGTGCTGGAGAACGGAATCTTCCTTGGCGCGCAGATCCTGGTGCCGGGCATGCCGCTGCTGGTCGAGATCGTGATCCTGTTCGACCTGCTGATCGTCGTCGCCTGCTTCGGCCTGCTGGTGCAGTATCTGCAGGCGCACGTGGGATCCACCAGCAGCCTCGCGCTGCGGCGGCTGGTGGGCTGAATGCCCGGCGCGCTTGCGCTTGCGATCGTACTGGCGCCGACGGCGGCGATCGTGCTGATCCTGCTGACGCGGCGCGCCACGTGGGCGGAAGGCTTCAACCTCGCCGCCAGCGCCATCGTCTTCCTGGCGGCGCTCGCGCTTCCCGTCGCGGTTCGTGAAGGGCCGCGCGTCTATTGGCGCGACTACGTCGTTCTCGACGGTCTCGGTGCCTGGTCGATCCTGTGTGCAGCGATCGTCTACCTGCTCGCCTCCGTCTATGCCGTGGGCTACATGCGGCTGCTGGACGAGCCGGAGCGCCTGCCGCGCTTCTACGCCCTGTTCGCCGGCTTCGCGCTGACGACGCTGGTCGGGCCGATGATGAACAGCGCCGGCGTCTACTGGATTGCGATCGAGCTGACGACGCTCGTCAGCACGTTCCTCGTCGCGTTCGAGCGCGCGCCCGAGAGCATCGAGGCGGCGTGGAAATACATCATCGTCGTGTCCGGCGGCATCAGCCTCGCCCTGCTTGGCACGGTGCTGTTCTACTGGGCAGGATCGCTGGTGCTCGGCCCGAGCTACGAGATGACCTGGGCGGCGCTGCGGCAGGTGGCGCCGCAGGCCAACCACGTGCTGCTCCTGCTGGCGTTCCTGCTGGTCCTGATCGGCTACGGCACCAAGGTCGGGCTGGCGCCGATGCACACCTGGCTGCCGGACGCGCACAGCGAAGGCCCGGCGCCGGTCTCGGCGCTGCTGTCGGGCGCCCTGCTGAACACGGCGATGATCGGCATCGTTCGGTATCTCTCGGTGGTCGATGCCGCCGGGGTCGGGCCGTTGCCGCGCGCGGTGCTCGTGGTGCTGGGAGCGGTCTCGCTGCTTGTCGCGGCCCTGTTCATCGTGCGCCAGCGCGGCATCAAGCGGCTGATGGCCTATTCAAGCGTCGAGCACATGGGCGTCATCGCGCTCGGCTTCGGTTTCGGCGGCCCGCTGGGGGTCGCGGGCGCACTCTACCACATGCTCAACCACTCCCTGAACAAGTCGCTGATGTTCTTCGGCGCCGGCAGTGCCATGCGGTGCTACGGCACCAAGAGCATCGGCGGCATCCGCGCGGTCGCGCGGCGGCTTCCGATATTCGGCGCGCTGTGGCTGGCAGGCGCGGTCGCCATCACCGGGGCGCCGCCGTTCGGCCTGTTCGCCAGCGAGCTGACCATCCTGCGCGCCGGCATGCGCACGTCGTCAGCCTGGGCCGCGCTGCTGATGGCGGTGCTGTTGATCGTGATCTTCATCGGTTTTCTCAATCACTTCCGCATCATGTATTTCGAGCCGGCGGGCACGCAGCCGACGCCGCGCGACGCCATCAGCCGGTGGTGCCTGGTGCCGATGTGGTGTGCCCTGCTGCCGCTGCTTGTTCTTGGCCTGTGGTGGCCGGACGCGCTGTGGAACTACTTCGCCACGGTCGCGCATTCACTGGACGGCACCGTGGCATTTGCGGGGGCATCGTGAAGGGCGCCGACCTGCAGGATGTGGCACAGGAAGCGCTGCACGCGCACGCGGAAGGCGTGCTGCAGGCCGGCGGGCGCATGCAGATGGTGTACGCGCTCACGTCCGGCGACGGGGGTCTGGAGCTCCGCTACCTCTCGGACACCGCCGAGCCGCGGCGCTTCATCGTCTGGCGATGCCGCCCACATGGCGATCCGCCGAGCCTGGCCGGCCTCTGGCCGCTGCTGGGGTGGTACGAGCGCGAGGCTGCGGACGTCTACGGCCTGCGCTTCGCGGGCCACCCGGAGCCGCTGCCGCTGGTCCTGCAGGGCACCGGAATGGCGAATGGCAACGGAAGGCGCAACCTTCCCGCCGTGGACGCCGAGGCCGTGCAGCAACTGCCGTTCGGGCCGGTACGCGCCGACGTGCTCGAGTCGGCGGAGTTCACCTTCCTCTATATCGGCGAGCAGATCATCCACTACGCGCCGCATCTGTTCTTCAAGCGCCGTGGCATGGAACAGCGCTTCGAAGGGCGCGACCTCGGCACCGGAGTGGTGCTCGCCGAGCGCATCTCTGCGGTGGGGTCGGTTGCGCACGCGCTGGCGTATTGTCAGGCGGTCGAGGCGGCATGCGGCTGCGCGGTGCCGGTGCGCGCGCAGTGGCTGCGCGTGCTGCTGGCCGAGCTGGAGCGGCTCTACAACCATCTCCACTACCTCGGCCATCTCGCCAACACCACGACGCTCAAGGTTGCCGATGCCGAGGGCAAGCTTCTTGCGGAGCGGGCGAAGCAGATCAACGCGCGGCTCACCGGCAGCCGCTTCCTGCGCGGCCTCTTGACGCCGGGCGGGCTGCGCCGCGATCTGCAACCCGCCGAGTGGCTCGGCGCAGAACTCGAACGCCTGCGCACGGCGACGGCGCGCTATACGGCGCGGCTGGAAGCCTCGGAAAGCCATCTCGACCGCCTGATCACGACCGGCGTCCTGCCGCACCAGGTTGCCTTTGACCAGGGCGCGACCGGTCCGATCCAACGCGCATCCGGGTTTGACCGCGACATGCGGCGCGACCACTCCTACGCCGCCTATGCCGAGCTGCCGCTGACGGTCCCGGTGCGCGGGGAGGGCGACGCCTACGCACGCCAGCGCGTGCGCATCGAGGAGATCGACGCCAGCTTCGTGCTGATGCAGCGCGCGCTGCTGCTGCTGCCGGACGGCCCGGTGCGCGCTGCCTGTGCGCCGCTGCCCGGTGCCGAGGGGCTGGGCTGGAGCGAATCGCCGCGCGGCTCGCTGTTCTACGCGGTGCATCTCGATGCGAACGGGCGACTCGCGCGGGTGAAGGTGAAGTCGCCGTCCTTCTCCAACTGGCGCG
>JAFKFJ010000262.1:0-2500 GCA_017307335.1 Alphaproteobacteria bacterium
CATCGAGGTGCCAAACCTCCCCGTCGATGTGGACTCTTGGGGGAGATCAGCCTGTTATCCCTAGAGTACCTTTTATCCGTTGAGCGATGGCCCTTCCACGCGGGACCACCGGATCACTATGGCCGACTTTCGTCTCTGCTCGAGCTGTCGCTCTCGCAGTCAGGCGGGCTTATGCCATTGCACTCGACAGCCGATGTCCGACCGGCCTGAGCCCACCATCGCGCGCCTCCGTTACGTTTTGGGAGGCGACCGCCCCAGTCAAACTGCCTGCCATGCAGGGTCCCGGGCCGGGCTGACCGGCCTCGGTTAGACATCAGAAGCGCCCAGGGTGGTATTTCAAGGCTGGCTCCGCCGAAGCTGGCGCCCCGGTTTCGATGCCTCCCACCTATCCTACACAGGGCCCCCCTGATGCCACTGCAAAGCTGCAGTAAAGGTTCATAGGGTCTTTCCGTCTGACCGCGGGTACCCCGCATCTTCACGGGGAATTCAATTTCGCTGAGCCGATGCCGGAGACAGTGGGGAAGTCGTTACGCCATTCGTGCAGGTCGGAACTTACCCGACAAGGAATTTCGCTACCTTAGGACCGTTATAGTTACGGCCGCCGTTTACCGGGGCTTCGATTCGATGCTTGCACACCTCCTCTTAACCTTCCGGCACCGGGCAGGCGTCAGACCCTATACGTCGTCTCTCGACTTCGCAGAGCCCTGTGTTTTTACTAAACAGTCGCTACCCCCTCTTCTGTGCCACCCGTGCCTGGTTGCCCAGACGCAGGTCCCGCTTATTCCGAAGTTACGCGGGCAATTTGCCTAGTTCCTTCGACATCGTTCTCTCAAGCGCCTTGGTATTCTCTACCAGTCCACCTGTGTCGGTTTCGGGTACGGTCTTGTTGCTGGCGCTGTTTCCCGGAACGCGCCGGCGGCACGCCCAATCCGATAAGGGCGCACCACGCTTTGCGTTCGTCACGTCCAGCAGGCCCAGGATTATTCACCTGGTTCCCATCGGCTACGGCTTTCGCCCTCGCCTTAGGGGCCGGCTCACCCTGCGCGGATTAACCTTGCGCAGGAACCCTTGGACTTTCGGCGACAGAGTTTCTCACTCTGTTTGTCGCTACTCATGTCAGCATTCGCACTTCCGATACCTCCAGGAGGGGTCACCCCGCTCCCTTCGCAGGCCTACGGAACGCTCCGCTACCGCGCATCTCGCGATGCACCCGCAGCTTCGGTGCGTGGCTTTAGCCCCGTTACATTTTCGGCGCAGGATTTCTGTTAGACCAGTGAGCTATTACGCTTTCTTTAAAGGATGGCTGCTTCTAAGCCAACCTCCTGGTTGTTTTGGAATTCCCACATCCTTTCCCACTTAGCCACGACTTGGGGACCTTAGCTGGCGGTCTGGGCTGTTTCCCTCTCGACGACGGACCTTAGCACCCGCCGTCTGTCTGCCAGGCTATACGTCCGGGTATTCGGAGTTTGGTTAGGTTTGGTAAGCCTTTGGGGCCCCCTAGCCCATCCAGTGCTCTACCCCCCGGGGTAAACACCTGACGATCTACCTCAATAGATTTCGCGGAGAACCAGCTATTTCCGAGTTTGATTGGCCTTTCACCCCTAGCCACAGCTCATCCCCGACTTTTTCAACAGGCGTGGGTTCGGCCCTCCAGTGGGTGTTACCCCACCTTCAGCCTGGCCATGGCTAGATCACTCGGTTTCGGGTCTTCTGCCCGCGACTGAACGCCCTGTTCAGACTCGCTTTCGCTGCGCCTACACCTACCGGCTTAAGCTTGCCGCGAACAGAAACTCGCTGACCCATTATACAAAAGGTACGCCGTCACCGCACCCATACTCGCGTATCTCGGCGGCTCCGACTGCTTGTAGGCATCCGGTTTCAGGTCTCTTTCACTCCCCTCGTTGGGGTGCTTTTCACCTTTCCCTCACGGTACTTGTTCGCTATCGGTCACCAGGGAGTATTTAGGCTTGGAGGGTGGTCCCCCCGTCTTCAGACAGGATTTCACGTGTCCCGCCTTACTCAAGGACCCATCAGACCTTACGCATACGGGACTGTCACCCGCTCTGGCCGGCCTTTCCAGACCGTTCTGCTTGCTTCTGATGAGCCACTGGCCTGCTCCGCTTTCGCTCGCCACTACTCGCGGAATCTCGTTTGATGTCTTTTCCTCCGGGTACTGAGATGTTTCAGTTCCCCGGGTTTGCCGCGCCGGCCTATGGATTCAGCCGGCACTACCCCATAGGGGTGGGTTGCCCCATTCGGATATCCACGGATCAAAGCCTGCTCGCGGCTCCCCGTGGCTTTTCGCAGCGTGCCACGTCCTTCATCGCCTCCTGGTGCCAAGGCATCCACCGAATGCCCTTGTTTCGCTCGAGCTCCCGCCATGCACAGGAGCAAGCCACGCCCAACCGGGCATAACCAACCCCTCCACGCGAAAACCCCAACGCACACACACGGGCCCCGTGCGCCAAGGCGGACACGCCGCCCCACGCCCAGGACCCCG
>JAFKFJ010000262.1:5000-16142 GCA_017307335.1 Alphaproteobacteria bacterium
CTTCAACACAGATACAGTTTTCAATGAGCAGCCCACTTGCGTAGGCGTCCCGGCCAACCGCCGAGGCGGCGTCGGGAGGCGGCTATCTAGTCGCCGCGCCCCGGGGTGTCAACACCGTGACACCGCCGCCGCCACCGGTGGCCATGACGAAGCCGCATAGCTGGCGGCTTCGCCATGCGCCGATATCAGGCGGCCTCGGCCAGCCGCCCATTGATGACGAGGCCTTGCGGACCCCCCGACACGGTCACCGTCTGCCCCTCGCGGACGCCGCCCTCGAGAATCATGCCGGCCAGCGGGTTCTGCAGGCTGCGCTGGATCACCCGCTTCAGCGGCCGCGCGCCGTAGACCGCGTCGTAGCCCTCGGCCGCCAGCCATTCGAGCGCGCTGCGGTCGAGTTCCAGCCCGATCTTCCGCTCCGCGAGCAGGGCACGCAGGCGGTTGAGCTGGATATCTACGATCGCGGCCATGTCCGCCCGCTGCAGCCGCCGGAACAGAATTATTTCATCAAACCGATTTAAGAATTCCGGCCGGAAGTGACCCCGCACCACGTCCATCACGGCGCGGTAGGCCATGGCCAGGTCCTCGCCCTCCGGCTGGGCGGCCAGGATGTCGCTGCCGAGGTTGCTGGTCAGCACCACGATGGTGTTGCGGAAATCCACCGTATGCCCCTGCCCGTCGGTCAGCCGGCCGTCGTCGAGCACCTGCAGCAGGACGTTGAAGACGTCCTCGTGCGCCTTCTCGACCTCGTCGAACAGCACGACCTGGTACGGCCGGCGCCGCACCGCCTCGGTCAGCACGCCACCCTCCTCATACCCCACATAGCCCGGCGGGGCGCCGATCAGGCGGGCGACGGCGTGCTTCTCCATGAACTCGCTCATGTCGATGCGCACCATCGCGCGCTCGTCGTCGAACAGGAATTCGGCGAGCGCCTTGCAGGTTTCGGTCTTGCCCACGCCTGTCGGCCCGAGGAACAGGAAGCTGCCGATCGGCCGGTTCGGGTCCTGCAGGCCGGCGCGTGCGCGCCGCACCGCATTCGCGACCGCACGCAGCGCATCCTCCTGCCCGACCACCCGTCGGCGAAGCTCGTCCTTCATGCGCAGGAGCTTGGCGCGCTCGCCCTCGAGCATCTTGTCCACCGGCACACCGGTCCAGCGCGAGACGACGCTCGCGACCTGCTCCTCCGTCACCGCTTCGTTGACGAGCCGCCCACCCTCCTGCGCCTTGGCAAGCTGCTTTTCGAGTTCCGGAATGGTGCCGTAGAGGAGTTCCGAGGCGCGTTGCAGGTCGCCCCGCCGCTGCGCCACCTCGACATCGCTGCGTGCGCGGTCGAGCCGCTCCTTGAGCGATTGGTTCTCGACCAGCTTCTCCTTCTCGGCCTTCCACGCCGCGGTGAGCGCGTTCGACTTCTCCTCGAGCGCGGCCAGCTCCTGGTCGAGCTTCGTGAGCCGGTCACGGCTCGCCGCGTCGCTCTCGCGCTTGAGCGCCTCGCGCTCGATCTTGAGCTGCAGTACGCGGCGGTCGAGCTCGTCGAGTTCCTCGGGCTTGCTGTCGACCTGCATGCGCAGCCGGCTGGCCGCCTCGTCGATCAGGTCAATCGCCTTGTCGGGCAGGAAGCGGTCGGTGATGTAGCGGTTGGAGAGGGTCGCCGCCGCCACCAGCGCGCCGTCGGTGATGCGCACGCCGTGATGCAGCTCGTATTTCTCCTTGATCCCGCGCAGGATGCTGATCGTGTCCGCCACACTCGGCTCGCCGACGAACACCGGCTGGAAGCGCCGCGCCAGCGCCGCATCCTTCTCGACATGCTTGCGGTATTCGTCGAGTGTGGTGGCGCCGATGCAATGCAGCGCACCGCGCGCCAGTTCCGGCTTGAGCAGGTTCGACGCATCCATCGCGCCGTCGGCGCGCCCGGCACCGACCAGCGTGTGCATCTCGTCGATGAAGAGGATGATCTCGCCGCCCGCGGCCTCGATCTCCTTCAGCACGGCCTTCAGGCGCTCCTCGAACTCGCCGCGGTATTTCGCGCCCGCCACCATCGCGCCGAGATCGAGCGCCAGCAGCCGCTTGCCCTTCAGCGCCTCCGGCACGTCGCCGTTGACGACGCGCAGCGCGAGCCCCTCGACGATCGCGGTCTTGCCCACGCCGGGCTCGCCGATCAGCACCGGATTGTTCTTCGTCCGCCGCGCCAGCACCTGGATCGTGCGCCGGATTTCCTCGTCGCGCCCGATCACCGGATCGAGCTTGCCTTCGCGCGCCACCGCCGTCACGTCGCGGGCGTATTTCTTCAGCGCGTCAAAATTCGCCTCGGCGTTCTGGCTGGTCACGCGCCGTCCCTTGCGGATGTCGCTGACGGCCTTTTCGAGCGCCTGCGGCGTTGCGCCCGCGCTCCGCAGCGCGCGCGCCGCCGCCCCGTCGCCACCGGCAAGCGCCACCAGCAGGCGGTCCTGCGCAACATACTCGTCGCCCGCCTTCTCGGCCGCCCGCTGCGCGCCGTCGAGCACGCGCACGAAGCCGGGGGTCGCCTGCGGTTGCGCCGCCCCGCTGCCGGTCACCTTCGGCAGCTTCGCAAGCTCGGCCTCCACCGCCTGCCGCGCCGGGCGGTCATCACCGCCGGCGGCACGGATCAGCCCGGCCGCCGCCCCCTCCTCATCATCGAGCAGCGCCTTCAGCAGATGCTCGGGCGTAAGCTGCGGGTGGAACTCGCGGATCGCGATCGTCTGCGCGGCCTGAATGAACCCGCGCGAGCGTTCGGTAAACTTCTCGATGTCCATCACTGTGTCCCTGCAAAGGCGACCGGCCGACCCCGCCCCGCGCATCGGCGACGGGAGGCTACCCCATGCTCGTCAGATGGGCGATGATGCGAGCGGGCTCAAGAGGTTGTCATGCGCATCGAGCATCTCTACCGCTACCCGGTGAAAGGCCTCACGGCGGAAGCGCTGGAGGTGGTCACGGTGGAACCGGGCGAGACGCTGCCCTGGGACCGTGCCTTCGCGCTCGCGCAGGGCGATGCGCCGTTCGACCCGGCGGCGCCGACATGGCTGCAGAAGACCCATTTCCTGTGCCTGATGGCAAACGCCCGCGCCGCCCTCGTCAAGTCGAGCTTCGATGCGGCGAGCGGGCGCCTCACCATGGCAACGCCGGACGGCGGCGCGATCAGCGAGGATGCGCTCTCGGCGGAGGGACGCGGCCGCATCGGCGTGTGGCTCGCGGCATGGCTCGGCCCGGAAGCACGGGGCACGCCCCGCTTTCACCACGTTCCCGGCCACTCGTTCTGTGATGTGAATGCGAAGGTAGTGAGCCTGATCAACCTCGCCTCCATCGCCGACCTTGCGCGACACGCGGGCGCCCCGCGGCATCATCTGCGCTTCCGGGCCAATCTGTATTTCTCGGGCGCCACGCCTTGGAGCGAATTTTCCTGGATCGGGCGCGAGCTGCTTGTGGGCGGCGCGCGGCTGCGCGTGCAGCGGCGCATCCCGCGCTGTGCGGCGACCGAGGTGAATCCCGCGACGGCGGAGCGCGACGCGAAGCCGCCCAGGGAACTGCGCGCGGCGTTCGGCCATGTCGATCTCGGCGTCTACGCAACGGTCGCCGAGGGCGGTGAAATCGCGCTCGGCGATGCGCTTGAGCTGCTGCCGGACTGACGCCGCTATTCGCGCAGCCAGCGCAGCGCCCGCGCGACCGAGCGTTCCACCGCCGCCTTGCCATCCTGCGCGATGACGCGGTCGAACCACGCCCCGTAGACACGCTCGAAGGCGAAGGGGGCGACCGCGGCGCCGATGCGCGCGACCGCGGCGGCGCCGAGCGGGATATAGTTCGGGTAGCTGCGCATGAAGCCGGCGGATTTGCCATCGGCCGCGACGTGGATGATGTCGCCCGAAAGGAGCGCGCCGCGCCCTTCCGCCCCCGCCGGCCAATGCAGCATCGTCGCCCCGTCGAAATGCCCTGGCGCGTTGATGAGCGTGAGGCCGCCCGGCAGCGGCTGCGCCTCGCCGGACCAGAAGCGGATGCGCGGATCAGGCCGCATCACCCATTCGCGATCCGCCGCGTGCAGCCAGACCTCCGCGCCGAACGCGTCAGCCCACTCGACCATGCTGCTGTAGAAGTGCGGATGCGAGATGGCGATGGCGGCGACCCCGCCGAGCGCACGCACAAGCGTGATGCTCGCGGCGTCGATCAGGCTGACGCAGTCCCAGAGCACGTTGCCCGCTTGCGTGCGCACGAGCAGGGCACGCTGCCCGATCGCGAAAGCGGGAGTGGTGCCGATGCCGAGCAGGTCGCGCTCGTGCTGGCGCCACGCGTTGTTGTGTCCAACAGCGAGGTCCGTCAGCGTGATCCAGCGCTGGCCGCCGGCCGGCACGAATTGTCTCTCGTCCTCGCACACCGGGCAGGACCGCGGCGGGGCGGCGGCCGGTGCGAACTGGGTGCCGCAGGTGGCGCAAATGAATGCGGGCATTACGAACCTCCCTATAGCGGCGGCTGCGCCGCGGCCGAGACCACGCGGGCGCGCCCCGCGCCCCATCCGGCGGCTGCCGCGATGACGGCGAGGAGGGTGCAGAAGATGGCGACCGCGGCCCACCCGTTGGTCCAGAAATGCAGCATGCCGGCGACCAGCGGGCCAGCCGAGGCCAGGAGGTAGCCGACCCCCTGCGCCATCCCGGAAAGCTGCCCCGCGACGTGCACGTCGCCCGCGCGCAACACGATGACGGTGAGGGCCACCGCGATAAGCGCCCCCTGGGCGACGCCGAGGACCACCGCCCACAGCCAGACCGTCGCGAGCGGCAGATACATGGCGCCGAGCAGGCCGAGCAGCGTGAGCGCCATCGCACCTGCGAGATGCGCGCGTTGGTCCGGCCCGCGCGTGGCAAGGCTGGGGGCGACCAGGCTCGCGACCGCCTGCGCGATCACCGAAATCGACAGAACGAGTCCGGCATCCACCGCGCTCATGCCACGGTCGCGCAGGATGGGCGGCAGCCAGCCGAAGACGATGTAGGCGAGCGCCGACTGCAGCCCCATGAACAGCGTCACCTGCCACGCCAGCGGATCGCGCCAGAGCCCGCGGACCGTCACCCGCGGTGCCGCCGCCGTCGCGCGGGCACTGGGCAGGCGCGTCGTCCAGACGGCCGCGGCAACCAGGACCGGCAGCGCCCAGAATCCGAGCGCGAACCGCCAGCCGCCGAGCGCGTGCGCGATCGGCACCGTGGTCCCGGCGGCGATGGCGGCGCCGGCACAGAACGCCATTGTGTAGAGGCCCGTGAGCGCCGGCACGTGGTGGGGGAAGTCGCGCTTCACCAGCCCGGGCAGGAGGACGTTGACCACCCCGATCCCGGCACCCGCGAGGATCTGGCCGGTGAACAGCGCCTGTGGCCCGATGGCCGCCCGCAGCGCCGTCCCGGCCGTCATCAGCCCGAGCGAGACGAGCACCGCGCGCTCGGTGCCCACGCGCCGCGCGAGGCCCGCCGCGGCAAACGCGGTCAGGCCGAAGCACAGCGTCGGCAGCGTGGTGAGGGCACTGGCGGCGAAGCCCGAGAGCTGCGCGTCGCGGACGATATCGCGGAGCACCGGGCCGATACTGGTCACCGCCGCCCGCAGGTTGAACGCGATCAGCACGATCGACGCCGCAAGCAGCAGCTCGTGGGTGCGAAGCCCGCGCACGCGGGGAAAGTTCGACACGTGTTTCCTCGTCCCTGTTGTCGCGCGGTCTCGCGCGCGTGGCTATGGGCGCAGTTCCAGCGCGATCTGGCGGAACAGCCGGGCCGGCAGGCTGCCGCCGTGCACGCCCGCCATCGGGTGGTTGTCGTCATTGCCGATCCAGACGCCGATGACCGCGCCGGCGGTGCAGCCGACGAACCAGGCGTCGCGGAAATCCTGCGTGGTCCCGGTCTTGCCGGCAACCTGCCGCCCCGGGATCGCCGCCGCGCGGCCGGTGCCGCGGGCCACCACGGCCGTCAGCATGCGCAGCATGGACGCGGCATCGCCGGGCTTCACCACCCGTTCGGGCGCCGGCCGGGGCACGGGCGTGGACCGGCCATCGGCGACGATCGCGGCGATGCCGACCGGCGTCACCCGCCAGCCCCCGTTGCAGAACGGCGCATAGGCCGCCGTCAGGTTCAACAGCCGCACGTCGCCGGTGCCGAGCGCGATCGTCAGGTTGTCGGGCAGCGAAGCCGCGATCCCCAGCCGGTGGGCGACGGCGGCAACGGCTGGCGGGCCGCCTGCCTTCTCGGCCAGGCGCACCGCGACCGTATTCAGGCTCTGCGCCAGCCCCTCCTCCATCGTCACCGCACCGCGATAGCGGCCGTCGTAGTTGGCCGGACTCCAGCCGCCGACGCGGATCGGCCCGTCCTCTACCGTATCGTCCGGCCGGATCCCCGCCTCCAGCGCGGCGAGCCACACGAACGGCTTGAACGCCGAGCCGGGCTGGCGGCGTGCGAGGACGGCGCGGTTGAAGGAACTGGTGCGCCGGTCGCGCCCGCCGACCATCGCCCGCACCGCGCCGGTGGCGGCATCGAGGACGACCACCGCGCCCTCGCCCGCCTGCGCCGCCGCGCCGGGCCCCTCGAGCAGGGCCGAGAGCTTCGCCTCGGCCACGCGCTGCAGCCGCGCATCGAGCGTGGTGCGCGCGACGGCGTCCGCCCCCTCCGGCAGCAGCGCCTCGGCGTCCTCGGCGGCCCAGTCGGCGAACCAGGAGGCCGAGACGGACGGCGGGAAGGCGATCTGCGCCGAGGCCCGGGCGGCCTCGGCCGCGGTAATCGCCCCGCTTTGCACCATCGCCCCCAGCACCTCCCGGGCCCGGGCGGCGGCGGCATCGGGATCGGTGCGGGGGGAGAAGCGCGAGGGCGCGCGAGGCAGCCCCGCCAGCACCGCCGCCTGCCAGAGATTCACCCGCCGCGCCGAGATCCCGAAATAGCGTCGCGCCGCCGCGTCCACCCCGAACGTGCCCGCGCCCAGGTAAACCCGGTTGAGGTAGATTTCGAGAATCTGCGCCTTGGAGAAGTGCCGCTCCAGCCAGAAGGTCAGCAGCAGCTCCTGCACCTTCCGGCGGAAGCTGCGGGTGTTGGAGAGGAACAGGTTCTTCGCCACCTGCTGGGTGATCGTCGAGCCGCCCTGGACCACCCGGCCGGCCGTCAGATCGACGGCGGCGGCACGCAGGATGCCGAGGACGTCGATCCCGCCGTGCGACCAGTAGCGCCGGTCCTCCACCGCGACGATTGCGGCGGGCAGCGCCGGCGGCAGGTCGGCCAGGTGCAGCGTCTCGCCGACGACGTCGCCGTAGGTCGCGAAGGTCAGCCCGCTGCGGTCCTCGAGGCTGAGACTCGGCCGGCGCACGGCGTCCAGCGCGCTCTCCGGCCGCGGCAGGTCCCAGGCGAAGATCACCAGGGCCGCGGCGAGGCCAAGCCCGCTCCAGATCGCGGCAATGACCAGCCAGCGCAGCAGGCGCCAGCGCAACGAACGGCGGCGGCGGGGTGCGGCCTGCTCAGGCGGCGGGGGCGCCGGAGGCGGGCGGCGCACAAAACCCGCGAACGGCGGCGCCCTGTACATCGCGCCACCCTTAGCCGGCACTGCCCCGCGTCGCCAAGCTTGCGCCGCACCGCGCCGCGCGGCCCAATGCCGGCCGCGACGCCCCGGGGGAGAGCATGAAGGGCCTGTTTCTGGATGCCAACGAAGAGATGGCGGCAGTGTTCCGCCGCGTGCTGCGCGCCGACGACCCGCCCGTCGCGGTGAACCTCCAGCACGACGTCGCGGCCGCGGACATCCCGCGCCTGCTTGCCGGGCATGACACCGTGCTCGACGATCACACGGCGCTGCCGACGGACATCGTTCGCCAATGCACCGGCCTGCGGCATGTCATCTTCCTCGGCACTGGCGCGCGCAGCTATATGAACCCGGAAGAGCTCGCTGCGCTCGGCGTCGCTGTGCACACGATCCGCGGCTACGGCGACACCGCGGTCGCCGAACACACGATCGCGCTGATGTGGGCCGCGGCGCGCGGGCTGGCAGCGATGGACCGGGAGATACGGGCCGGCGGCTGGCCACGCACGGAAGGGATGCAGCTCACCGGCAAAACGCTCGGGTTGCTGGGGTTCGGGGGCATCGCCCGGGAAGTTGCGCGCATTGCGCTCGGCGGTGGGATGCGCGTGCTAGCCTACAATCGAACGCAGCGCACCGCGGAAGGCGTGACCTTCGTGGATGCCGAGACGCTGCTTGCGGAAAGCGATGTGGTCAGCCTGCATCTTCTCCTGACCGACGAGACACGCGGCTTCCTCTCGCGGGCCAGGCTCGCACGGCTGCGGCCGGGGGCCATCGTGGTCAACACCGCACGCGGCGCCCTGATCGACGAAGCCGCGCTCGTCGAGGCGCTGCGCACCGGGCGGATCGGGCATGCCGCCCTCGATGTCTTCCACGAGGAGCCAGTGCCGCCGGGGCACCCGCTGACGGCGCTGGCCAACGTAACACTGTCCGCACACAGCGCCTTCCGCACGCCGGAGGCGAGCGAGACTTTGTTGCGCCGGGCGCTGGACATCGCCCGCGACCTGACCGGATGATCTGCACGCGCGCCCGCCTGGCGGAACGGTAGACGCAGCGGACTTAAAATCCGCAGCCTTCGGGCGTGGGGGTTCGAGTCCCCCGGCGGGCACTCGCGGCACATCCGGCACCGCACCCCACCCGACATCCGGCCGGCGTGAGAATGCCGGATGCCCGCCGCACGGGTGAAGCCGCCTGCCGTTCGACGCCGGCGAGACAACGACGCCACGCGGCGTCCGCCCGACGCCTGACAATATCGTTATCGAGAAGTGTGCCCAAACTGCGCGGATCGCCTGTAAACGTCGCGGCCGGGAACGCCGTCGGTGGCGGGGCTCTGTGCCAGACATCGGGTTCGGCGCAGGCACTTCCGTTTGCCGAGAAAGCTCAACCAAGACAAGAGCAAACGTCATGAAGCAAGTACACGCTGGTTCGTCGCGCACGCCTCTCGCGGAATCAGCGGTTCAAGAGAAGCACCGCTCGCCTGTAACAGCGCGCGCGCAGGATGGCCCAAGCCCGCCGCACGAGATCGCAGCCCGGCCCACATGAGTCCGGAGGACCTTGCAGGGGCCGGCGCATCGCGGCGACCGCTGCCGCGAGACCGCGCGTGGTCTGCGCAACATCCCCAGCTGGACCGCGACATCTATGTCTCCGGTCTCTACTCCGGCCCCAGTCCGTCCGCCGGCCTCGGCGTCGCGCGCGCACTGCGGGAGGCTTTCCCGCGGGCGCGCCTGGTCGGCGTCGACTACTGGGCGGGAAGTTCCGGGCTGCATCACGCGGTCTTCGACCGGACCTGGTTGAAGCCGCCCTGGACGACAATCGAGAAGGACCTCTACGCGGAGGAGATTCGGGCGGAGCTTGATCGCGGCGCGCTGTGGATCCCGACGCTGGATCTCGAGATCGCGTGGCTCGCACGTGCCGTGGGCACGCATGCAGGACTCCTGGCGCCCGATGAAGCGGCACTCGCAGCGACGCGCAAGCCCTCTCCACCGATCGCCGAAATGCTTCCGTTCGATCTCCCGGCCTCGCTCAATCTCAGCGAATCCGACGAGGCGGTCTACGCTTTCTGCAGACGCCATTCCTGGCGTGTGTGGCTGAAGGGCCCCTATCACGAGGCGATCTTCGTATCGACGTGGCGCGCGCTCGAAGGGGCGCGGGCCTGGATGCGCGATCGCTGGCGCACCGACCACCTGTCGGTGCAGGCACACGTGGACGGGCACGAGGAATCGATTGCCTTCGCTGCAGTCGATGGCCGGGTGGCGGACGCGATCGCGATGCGCAAGCGCGTCATCACGCCCGAGGGCAAGACCTGGGCGGGACGGATCGCCGATGTGACGCCCGACGTGCTCGCTGCCATCGAGGCGGCGGTGCACGCACTGCACTGGACGGGTGGCGCCGAGATCGAACTTTTGCGCGACCCCGACGGGCGCCTGTGGCTGCTCGAATGGAACCCGCGCTTTCCAGCATGGGTCTACGGCGCCGCTCTCGCTGAACGCAACTTGCCCACAGCACTGGTGCGCGCTGCAGTGGGTATCGCCGGGGCGCCAAGGGAGCGTGCTGCTGCCGTGGAATTCACGCGCGTCGTCATTGAAGTGCCAGTGCGGCCGGGGTTGCCGTTGCCGCTGCCGACGGAGCCGGAGCACGGGTACGGGCTCGATACCGGGAAATACGGGGCCTCGCTGCGCGCGCTGATGCCGACGTTGATGGCCGATGCAGACCTCGCGCCACACCGCCGCGCGTTGCCTCGCGTGTCAACGGACACCGAGCAGGACCTGCTCGCGGTGGCACCGGAGGTTGCGACGCCACATAGAGCCTTTCTGCCCCGGACCGCGGCCACGGCTTTTGCACGGCTGGCGACGGAGGTAGCGATCGACGGGGTGGCACTGCGCTACGCCTACAGTTTGAAGACCAGCCCGGATGCCGAGTATCTCGCACTCGCGCGCGGCGTGGGCATGCTCGCCGAATGCATCAGCCAGTTCGAGGTGCGGCGTGCGATCGAGAGCGGCTGGCCGGCCGATATGATCGTGCTCAATGGGCCCGGCAAGTGGTGGCCCGACACCATGCCGCCCACGGACGGTCTGCGCGCGGTGTTCTGTGATTCGATCGAGGAGATGGAACGTCTCGCCACCTCCGGGCGCACCGATCGGCTGTGGGGCGTGCGGCTGCGGGTTCCCGAATTCCCATCGCGCTTCGGTATCCCATTGGACGAGCCTGCGTTGTTCGAGCGCCTGTGCGCCGCGATCGCGACGTTGCCCCAGCAGCGCGCCTTCGGGATCCATCTGCATCTGGCAAGCACGTTCATCGGTGTCGGCCATTGGCAGGACGCCGTCGAATCGGCGATCGTGTGGGCGCGGACCATCGAGTCTGCGGCCGGCCGCGCTGTGAGCGCGCTCGACTTTGGCGGCGGCTACCATCCCGACGACTTCGCGCACATCCCCTTCCGCGACGTTATGCACTTCGCGCGGCAGAACCTGCCCAGTCTGAGCGACGTCTATGTCGAGCCGGGTCGCGCGCTGACACAGGCCAGCATGGCCCTGATCACGCGCGTCCTCGACGTGCGCCGCAGCCGCGGTGCCGCCGACGAGATCGTCGTTGACGCGTGCATTGCCGACCTGCCGCTCATCG
>JAFKFJ010000263.1 GCA_017307335.1 Alphaproteobacteria bacterium
ACCACCACACGCGCAACCCGACGCCGAGCAGCACCAGCCACAACACGCTGCTGGAAGTGGCCTGGACCGCGATCCCGATCCTGATCCTCGTCGTCATCGGCATCCCGAGCTTCCGCCTGGTCTACTACCAGGACCGCACGGCGCACGCGGACATGACGCTGAAGGTCACCGGGCACCAGTGGTACTGGGAGTATACTTACCCGGACAACGAGAACGTCGATTTCACCAGCTACATCATCAAGGATGAGGACCTGAAGCCGGGGCAGAAGCGCCTGCTCGACGTGGACAATCCGCTGGTGCTGCCGGCGGGCAAGAACATCCGCATCCTGACCACGAGCGCGGACGTGATCCACAGCTTCTTCATCCCGAGCCTTGGCGTGCAGCGCTACGCGATCCCCGGTCAGACGATCGAGACCTGGGTGCGGATCAACGAGCCCGGGCACTACTACGGCGAATGCAACCAGATCTGCGGCACCAACCACAGCTTCATGCCGATCTCGGTCGTCGCGATGACGCCCGCGGCGTTTGCCGAATGGGTGAAGCAGGCCAAGACGAAGTTTGCCGCCAATCCGCCGGCCGACCCGAATCGGCTGGCCGCCAACGGGTCGGTGCAATGACCGCGGCACCGGCGCTTTCAGGAGACGCAGCATGAGCGCGAGCGACCACGCCCACGACCACAGTCACGGCTATGCCGCGCACCACGATGACCACGGCCACGCCCCGGGGTTCTTCCGCCGCTGGCTGTGCAGCACCAACCACAAGGACATCGGCACGCTCTACCTGATCTTCGGCGCGGTCGGCGGTACCGTGGGCGGGATCCTGTCGATCTGGATGCGCCTGGAGTTGTTCAGCCCGGGGATGCACCACTTCTCCTCCGGGCAGGAGTGGAACACGGTCGTCACCGCGCACGGCCTGCTGATGATCTTCTTCTCGGTGATGCCGGCGCTGATCGGCGGCTTCGGCAACTGGTTCGTGCCGATCATGATCGGGGCGCCGGACATGGCGTTTCCCCGCCTGAACAATATCAGCTTCTGGCTGCTGGTGCCGGCATTCTGCCTGATCATCGCGGGGCTGGTGATGCAGGAGTCCGGCACCGGCTGGACGCTCTATCCGCCGCTGTCGAACAGCACGTACGAGCCCGGGCCGGGCATGGACTTCACGCTGTTCGCGCTGCACCTCGCCGGCGCCTCCAGTCTGCTCGGCGCCATCAACTTCATCACCACCATCTTCAACATGCGCGCCCCGGGCATGACGCTGCACAAGATGCCCCTGTTCGTGTGGTCGATGCTGGTGACGGCGTTCCTGCTGCTGCTGTCGATCCCGGTGCTGGCGGGCGCGATCACGATGCTGATCACCGACCGCAACTTCGGCACCTCGTTCTTCGATCCGCAGGGCGGCGGCGACCCGGTACTGTTCCAGCACCTGTTCTGGTTCTTCGGCCACCCCGAAGTCTACATCATGATCCTGCCCGGCTTCGGGATCATCAGCAGCATCGTCTCGACGTTCTCGCGCAAGCCGATCTTCGGCTATCTCGGCATGGCCTACGCGATCGTGGCGATCGGCGTGGTGGGCTTCGTTGTGTGGGCGCACCACATGTTCGTCTCGGGCATCAGCGTCGACACGCGCGCCTACTTCATGACCGCGACGCTGGTGATCGCGGTGCCGACCGGCATCAAGATCTTTTCCTGGATCGCGACCATGTGGGGCGGCTCGATCGAGCTCAAGACGCCGATGCTGTGGGCGATCGGGATGATCTTCCTGTTCACCGTCGGCGGCGTGACCGGCATCGTGCTCGCCAACGCGGGCATCGACCAGATGCTGCACAACACCTACTACGTCGTGGCGCACTTCCACTACGTGCTGTCGCTCGGCGCCGTGTTCTCGATCTTCGCCGGCTTCTACTACTGGATCGGCAAGATGAGCGGGCGGCCGTATCCCGAGTTTTGGGGCAAGGTGCATTTCTGGGTCACCTTCGTGGGCGTGAACCTCACCTTCTTCCCCATGCACTTCCTCGGCCTCGCCGGCATGCCGCGCCGCTATGTGGACTATCCGGAGGCCTTCCGCGGCTGGAACGAGGTGGCGAGCATCGGTGCCTTCATCGGCGGCGCCGGGCTGCTCGTGTTCTTCTACGTCTGTTACCGGGTGTTCACCTCCCGCGAGCATGTCGCCGAGAACTACTGGGGCGAGGGTGCGACGACGCTGGAGTGGACGCTGTCCTCGCCGCCGCCGTTCCACACCTTCGCCGAACTGCCGCGGATCCGCTGACGAGACCTCGGATGAAAGAGGCCGCTGCCTCGCTGGCGTTCTCCGGCACCACCACGCTCGATGCGTCCTCGGCGCGCGACTGGCTTGAACTGCTCAAGCCGCGCGTCGTGGCGCTGGTGGTGTTCACCGGCCTCGTTGGATTGATGGTGGCGCCGGGGCACCTGCACCCGGTGCTCGCCTTCACGGCGGTGCTCTGCATCGCGGTCGCCGCGGGTGCGGCGGGCGCGCTCAACATGTGGTACGAGCGCGATCTGGATGCGCGCATGCGCCGCACCGCGGCGCGGCCGATCCCGGCGGGGCGGATTGCGCCGGGGCAGGCGCTCGGCTTCGGCCTGACGCTCGCGGCCGGCTCGGTCGTGGTGATGGCGCTGGCGACCAACGCCGTCGCCGCCGGCGTGCTGGCGCTCTCCATCGTCTTCTACGTGCTGGTCTATACGGTGTGGCTGAAGCGCCGCACGCCGCAGAACATCGTCATCGGCGGCGCCGCCGGCGCCTTCCCGCCGGTGATCGGCTGGGCGGCGGTGACGGGGCATGTCGGCCTGCTGCCGGTGCTGATGTTCCTGGTCGTGTTCCTCTGGACCCCGCCGCATTTCTGGGCGCTGTCGCTGTGGGCGCATGGCGACTATGCGCGGGCCGGGGTGCCGATGCTGCCGGTGGTCGCCGGGGCGCGCGCCACGCGGCGGCAGATCTTCCTCTACACGCTGATCCTGCTGCCGCTCAGTGTCCTGCCCTGGGCGCTGCATCTCACCGGCCCCGTCTACGGGGTTGCCGCGGCGGCGCTGGGCGCGTGGTTCGTCGTCGCGGCGTGGCGCGTGCTGCGCGACGCGCAGGATACGGCGGGCGTGAGCCTCACGCGTGACGCGCCGGCGAAGGCGCTGTTCCGCTATTCGCTGCTCTACCTCTTCGTGCTGTTCGCGGCCCTCGCGATGGACCGGCTGGTCGGGTGAGGCGATGGCGCGTGGTCGTCCCGAGGAGGACGCGGAGCTCCAGAAACGCCGCCGCGGCCGCAACATCGCCATGCTCGTGGTGTTGCTCGGCCTGGCACTGCTGTTCTACCTGATCGCGATGGTGAAGATGTCGCAGGGAGGCGGCTGAGCGATGCGCGCTCGCCGCTCAAGCACGCTGCTGGGCCTGTCGCTGGTGGCGGTGATCGCCGGCATGGTGGGGCTGACATTCGCTGCCGTGCCGCTCTATCGCGTCTTCTGCGCCGTCACCGGGTATGGCGGCACACCGCAGATCGGCGCCGCGCTGAGCCGCACCGTGAGCGCCAACACGATCACCGTGCGCTTCGACGCCGCCGTCAATCCGGGCCTGCCGTGGCAGTTCAAGCCGGAGCAGGGGCAGGTCACCTTCCGCCTCGGCGAGCAGCAGGTGGCCTTCTATCGGGCGCGCAACACCTCGGACCAGCCGGTGCGCGGGATTGCCGTCTACAACGTCACGCCCGAGAAGGTCGGCCGATACTTCCACAAGACCGCCTGCTTCTGCTTCAACGAGCAGACGCTCTCGCCGAACCAGGAAATGCAGCTACCGGTCAGCTTCTGGGTCGATCCCGCGATCGCCGACGACCCGAGCACGGCGGACGTCACCGTGATTACCCTCTCCTACACGTTCTTCCGTTCGCTCGACGACGCGGCGAAGAGCGGCGCACTGGCCAACGCGGGACCGCATGTCGGCCCGCTGATCCGCTGAGGCGCGCCCCTTGATGCGCGCGACGAATTGGGGATGATGCGGCACTCTCCGCGATAGGCATGGCATGAGCACCGATACGCACGGCGTCAGCGCGCTTCCGATCAGCTCCGGGCTGAAACAGCCGTACCATCTGGTCGATCCCAGCCCGTGGCCGATCGTGGGCGCGGTTGCCGGCGGGCTCATCGTGCTCGGCATCGTCTTCTCCGCACACTACGGCGGGTTCGGCTACTGGGTGCTCGGGCTCGGCGTGCTGCTCGTGCTCGCGGTCATGTTCCTCTGGTGGCGCGACGTGATTTCCGAGAGCCGCACGCCGGGGCTGCACACCCCGATCGTGCGGCTGGGCCTGCGCTACGGGATGACGCTGTTCATCTCCAGCGAAGTGATGTTCTTCGTCGCTTTCTTCTGGGCCTGGTTCAATTTCGCCCTGTATCCGGAGCACGTCGCCGGCAACGCGTCCGGCGTCTGGCCGCCGGCCGGCACGCTGACGTTCGACCCGTTCCACATCCCGTTCCTCAACACGCTGATCCTGCTGCTGTCCGGCACCACGATCACCTGGGCGCACCATTCGCTGCTGGAGGGTAACCGCAGGGGGCTCATCGTCGGACTCGGCCTCACGATCTTGCTGGGGCTCAGCTTCACCTGCTTCCAGGCGTACGAGTATTCGAGCGCGCCGTTCCACTTCGTCGGCGGCGGCATCTATCCGTCGGTGTTCTTCCTGGCGACCGGGTTCCACGGCTTCCACGTGATCGTCGGGACGTGTTTCCTGATCGTCTGCTTCTTCCGCGCCCGCGCCGGGCAGTTCACGCCGGAGCGGCATTTCGGATTCGAGGCGGCGGCCTGGTACTGGCACTTCGTCGACGTCGTGTGGCTGTTCCTGTTCGTCTGCATCTACTTCCTGGGGGCGGGGCAGATCGCGCCGGAGTGAGCGTGGCGGAGGCGGTTCCTCTCTGGCGCGCCGCCCTGCTCTGCCGCTGCCCGCGCTGCGGCAAGGCGCCGGTGTTCGTGGGCCTGCTCACCGTGCGGGATCGCTGCCCGCAGTGCGGACTCGACCTGCGCCAGCATGACACCGGCGACGGGCCGGCGGCGCTGGTGATCCTTGTGCTGGGTGCGATCGTCCTCGGGCTCGCGGTGTGGGTGGAGGCTGCCTTCGCCCCGCCGCTCTGGGTGCACGCGCTGATCTGGCCGGTGGCGATCCTGGGCGGCGCGATCGCGCTGATGCGGCCGATGAAGGCGGCGCTGGTGGCGCAGCAGTACCGCCACCGGGCGAGCGAGATGGGGTTGTGACGCACCGGCTGCTGTGGCCAACGCTCATCACCACGGCGATGCTGGCGATCCTGCTGGCGCTCGGCACCTGGCAACTGCATCGTCGCACCTGGAAGCTCGGAATCCTCGCCGCGATCGACACGGCGGAACGGGCGCCGCCCGCCCCGCTCGGGCCGCATCCGGCGCCGTTCGCGAAGGTGCAGGTGACCGGCCGGCTGCGCACCGACCTCGCCGCGCGCTACGGCATCGAGGCGCGGCCGGGGCCGGACGGGACGGTGCTGGGCTCGCAACTGATCGTGCCGCTGCAGCCGCCGCAGGGGCCGCCGGTGCTGGTCGACCTCGGCTGGCTGCCGGCGCAGGCGCATCCGCCGCTTCCGAACGGCCCGGTGTCGATCCAGGGGTATGTGCGCGAGCCCTCGCACCCCGGCTGGTTCACGCCGAGCGACGACCCGGCGGCGCGGCAGTTCTACGCCCTCGACCCGGCCCGGATCGGGGCGGCGCTGGGCCTGCCCGCGATGGCCCCTTTCACCGTCGTGGCGCTGGGTCCCCCAGGGGGTCCCCTGGGGGGTCTTTCGGGCGTGCCGGACCCGGCGCAGCACCTCCCGAGGCCGCCGAACGATCACCTGCAGTACGCGCTTACCTGGTACGGGCTGGCCGCGATCCTGGCCTTCATGTTTGCTGCCTACGTCGTAAAGGGACCGCGCGCATGACCGAAACGCCAAGCGCCTATGCCCGCCTCGTCGCCCGGTTCGCGCGGATCGCGACCCTGGGCGAAGCGGCGGCGATGCTGAACTGGGACGCGGCGGCGATGATGCCCGCGGGCGGCGCCGCGGCGCGCGGGGATCAGCTTGCGGTGCTGGCGGGCATCGGCCATGGGTTCCTCGTCGCGCCCGAGGTCGCGGACGACCTTGATGCGGCGGAGGCCGCCGGGGTGGACGGCGATGCTTGGCGCGCCGCCGATCTGCGCCTGATGCGCCATGCGCATACCCGCGCGACTGCGGTGCCGGGGGCGCTGGTGGAGGCGCAGACGCGGGCGAATGCCGCCTGCGAGAAGGTCTGGCGCGAGGCGCGCGCCCGCCGCGACTTCGCGCTCGTGGCACCGCACCTCGCCGAGGTGCTCCGGCTGGTGCGCGAGCAGGCGGCCGCCCTCGGCCCGGCGCTGGGCCTCGCGCCCTACGATGCGCTGATGGACGGATACCAGCGGGGCATCGGTCTCGCCGACGTGGCGCCCGTGTTCGCCGCCTACGAGGCGTTCCTGCGCGACGCCCTGCCGCAGGCCGAGGCGCTGCAGGCCGCGCAGCCGACCCCGATTCGCCCCCGCGGGCCGTTCCCCGCCGAGGCGCAGGAGGCGCTGTGCAAGCGCCTGGCGGCGGCGGCGGGGCTCGATCCGGGGCACGCGCGCATCGACCGTTCGGCGCACCCGTTCTGCGGCGGCACGCCCACGGATATCCGCATCACCACGCGCTACGAGGAGGAGGATTTCGCCCGGGCCCTCATGGCGGTGATGCACGAGACCGGACACGCGCTCTACGAGCGCGGCCTGCCGGCCGCCTGGGCACGCCAGCCGGTGGGCGAGGCGGCCGGAATGGCGGCGCATGAAAGCCAGTCGCTGATCATCGAGATGCAGGCCTGCCGGTCCGACCCCTACCTGCGCTGGCTGGCACCCCAGCTCGCGGCCATGTTCGGCGGCGATCCGGTGGCATACGATCCGGAGAATCTCGGCCGGCTGTGGCGACGGGTGGCGCGGAGCTTCATCCGGGTCGACGCCGATGAGATGACCTATCCCGCGCATGTCATCCTGCGCCTGCGGCTCGAACAGGCGCTGGTTGCCGGCGACCTCGCGGTTTCCGACCTGCCCGGGGCGTGGAACGAGGGGATGCGGGCGCTGCTCGGCATCACGCCGCAGGACGACGCGCAGGGCTGCCTGCAGGACATCCACTGGTACGACGGGGCGTTCGGCTATTTCCCCAGCTACACGCTGGGCGCGATGGCGGCGGCGCAGCTGATGGCGGCGGCGCGCCGGGCGGAGCCGGGGCTCGACACAGCCCTTGCCGCGGGCGACCTCGCGCCCCTGATCCGCTGGCTGCGCACCAATGTGCATGAGTGCGCGAGCCTGCTGGGCTTCAACGACCTGCTGCGCGCGGCGACCGGCAAGCCGCTCGACCCGAGCGACTTCGCAGCGCACCTCACCGCGCGCTATCTGACCTGATGCCGACGCCGGAACTGCTCGCGGGCTACCACCGGTTTCGCGCCGCCGTCTGGCCGGAGCGGCGGGTGCTATTCGAGCGGCTGGCGAGCGAGGGGCAGCAGCCGCCGGCGCTGGTCATCGCCTGCTCCGACAGCCGCGTCGATCCGGCGATGATCTTCGGCACGGCGCCGGGGACGCTGTTCATTGTCCGCAACGTTGCCGCGCTGGTGCCGCCGTACGGACCCGACAGCGCATATCACGGCACCAGTGCGGCGATCGAATACGCGGTGACGGTGCTGGAGGTGCCGAACGTGATCGTGCTCGGGCATGCCATGTGTGGCGGCATCGCGGCGTTGCTGTCGCCGCAGCCGACGCAGGGCGCCTTCATCGGACCGTGGATCTCGCTCGCGCGCCCGGCGGCCGACCGCGTGCTCGCGTGCACCCCCGTCTCGGCCGCGCAGGACGCGTGCGAGCACGAGGTGATCAAGCTGTCGCTGGAGAATCTGCGTACGTTCCCGTTCATCGCGGAGCGGGCCGCCGCGGCGCGCCTGCGGCTGCACGGCGCGCGCTTCGCGATCAGCACCGGGATTCTCGAACTGCTTCAGCCGGACGGAAGCTTTGCGCCGGCCTGACCCGGCGCGCCGCTGTCAGGCGTGGCGGCGGCGGTAGCGAGCACCCAGCCCGAGCAGCCCGACGGCAAGCAGCGACAGCGAGGCCGGCTCGGGCGTCGGCACCGGATTCTGCAGTGTGAAATGCAGGGCGAACGTGAACTCGTTCGCCGTGTCCGGATCGATCCCGCCGGCCGAGACGAAGTTGTACGGGCTCACAAAGATCTGCCGCCAGTCGGAGATGAAGCCGGCGGAGATCGGGCCGGAGAATCCCGAATTGTAGTACGCGTCGCCGGGCAAAATCGGGTTGGACGTGGTTGCGCAGCAGATGCCGCCGAAGTTTGAGATCGGGCTGACCGGCGTTCCGTCGACCGCCCACTGGTCGGCAACGCCGTCGAAATATACGTCCGCACTCAGCGTGTAGCCGATCACGACGGCCCAGTAGCCGCCGGTGTCACCGGCCAGGGAGCCACCGTTGACGGTGGACAGGTGAAACACGTCCCACTCGCCGTCTGCCCCGGTGGCTACCTGGGTTTCGTAGACGGAAACCGCTCCGCC
Organism: Alphaproteobacteria bacterium; assembly: GCA_017307335.1. Taxonomy (GTDB): domain Bacteria; phylum Pseudomonadota; class Alphaproteobacteria; order Acetobacterales; family Acetobacteraceae; genus JAFKFJ01. The sequence continues at coordinate 8,572 of JAFKFJ010000263.1, forward strand.
GTCGATCAGCGTCGGGGTCGCGCTGAAGGTGACGTTGTCGGAGCAGGAGGTGTCCGTGCACGCGCCGGGCAGGTTGTTGCCTCCGAACGTCATGTTGGAACCGATCGGAATGATGCTGGCCTGCGCACTTGTCGCGAGCCCGAGCAACGCAGCCGACGTGAGCAGCACTCTGACGCTTGCCATGACCAACTTCTCCGAAAATTCCTCCGACCCTTTCCGGATGGTGAACCAATGCTAATGTGGTTTGCAAGCGTTATCTTTCCCTATCCCCACCAAACACGCGTCCATGACAGATATTTTAGTCTCTTCCGGGGTTGCGTCGACCGCGCTCGTCCACGCCCATCTGGCGTCGCCCTTCTGGGCTCAGCGACGCCGATGTGGCGCGACCGGCGAAGTCCACTTCCAGGTCGTCCGGCGGGAAGTCCGGCGGGCTGCGGCCCTCGAGGAAGGCGGGGAGTTGGCGGGCCTGCATCGCGCGGTTGCGCGGGCAGTCGGGGACCGCCGGGATATACATGACGTTGCTGGGCGTCCGGCCCGCATGCACCGGCTCCACGGCGTGGATCAGGTCCGGATGCCAGAACACCGCGTCGCCGGGCTCGACGTGCGGGATCGGCACCAGGGCCCGCAGCAGCGGCGCGTGCCAGTCCTCGGTGATCCACAGGGCGCGCGCGCTCTCCGCACCGCAGAGCGAGGCTTCGGGCACGTCGCGGGCGAACGGGCGCAGCAGCACCCACACGATGGCGCGCGTCAGCGGCACCACCTGGAGCGTTCCGTCGCCGGGTCCCTGCGCGGTCAGCGCCGTCCAGCCCTGCCAGGTGCGGAAGGCCGAGCATGCGTTGGCGTCGTCCGTCGCGGGCGCGGTGACGCGGTCCGTGGCGTCGAACGGATCGAACGCGGCGGGATCGGACTCGAACACCGCGCGATAGGGGGCGCGCAGCGCCGGATCGAGCCAGCGCCCGGCGGTGCCGCCGTCAATATGCGGCCCGAGCGCCAGCGTCGCATCCCCGGGCGTGCGGCGGCGGATGCGGTCGGCATAGGTGCAGTTGGCGCCTGGATCGAAGTGCTCCGTGCCGTGCCACAGCCCGTTGAGCCAGGCGGCGACTGCGGCGAAGCGCGGGTGCTGCCGCGCCGCGATTTGCGGGACCGACCAGTAGACGGAGTAGATCTGCGGTGCGCCCGGCCACCGCCCGGGGCGCTTGGCGTGGGTCCGTGCGTCGGCATCATTGGCGTGCAGATACGCGGCAAGTTCCCGGTCCCACGCCGCGGCCTGCGCGCGCGCGAACAGCCCGCGCACGACAACGCAGCCGCGCTCGCGCACGTCGCGCGCATCCACTTCGCCGGCGACGATTGCGTCGCCTGCGATCTGCGGCACCAGGACCTCGCCATCGGCTGCCCGTGCCGCCAGCACCGCCACCGCGCGCCGAACCGCCTCGGCTGCCCGCAAATCGAGCGCGACCTGGCGCTTGAAGGTCGCGATGTCAGCCAAGGTCGGGCACGGTCGTCTTGAAACTTTCAAGAGCCTGCGCGCGCGCCCACCATTCGGCGAGGCCCGGCACGTCGAACGCCGCCTCGGCGTCCGGGGTCAGGCCGACATAGAAGCAGAGCGGCGCAAGATAGAAATCCGCGAGGGAGGGCGCGGCACCGGCGATGAACGGATCGGCGCCACGGATTTTCATGAGCTCACCAAGCACCAGCCTCGACGTGGCGAGACCGTTTCGCCGCTTCGCCTCATCGGCACCGCCGATGAAGTCCGGGAACAGGTGATATCCGGCGAGCCCAACCAGGGCGCCATAGCCATAGGAGTCAACGATTCCCATGGTCATGCGCATCCGGGCGCGATCGCGCGGCGTCGCAGGCGTGAGGATGGGGCCGGGCAGCACCTCGTCGAGATACGGCGCGATCGCCGAGGTTTCCAGGATCCTGAACCCGTCATGGTCGAGCACGGGGACCTTGCCGAACGGGTGGCGCGCGCGATGCGCCTCCTGCCGCGGTTCGCCGGCCAGCACGTTCACCGGCACCTGTTCGTAGTCCGCCCCCTTCGCATGCAGCACCATGCGCACCGTACGCACATAGGTGCTGCCACTGAACCCGTACAGAACCAGTGCGGCCATCGCATCCTCCCTGTGTCCAGGCGGGCAAATGGCCCGGAGCAGGGAAGATGCAATGTGTCAGCCTATGCGACGGCGAGCGTCTGGGCGGCGGCATCCGCGATCAGCGCGTGGGCCTGCGCGGTGGGGTGCAGCCCATCGAAGAACAGGTAGCCCGCCTGGCCCTGCGGGTCGGTGGTGGCGAGCGTGCCGCTGTTCGGGTCGGTGAGGTTGCCGGACCAGAGCGGCGTGGTGACGTTCGTGAAGCCGAAGGACGCCGGGTCGCTGGTCGCCTGGTCGAGCAGGCTGAACGTGTCCACGCTGTGGATGTCCACCGCGGGGTTCGCCGCCTCGAACGCGGCCAGGTCGTTGGCGAGCAGCGTGTTGTAGGTGCTGGAGAGGCTGGTCGCCTGCGCGGCGTATTCCGGCCCCTCGGCCGCGGCGACCGGTACCCGGCCCAGGTCCGGCACGTTCAGCACCAGCAGGTCGCGCGCGCCTTCGCCGGCCAGCCCGGAGATGAACTGCATCTCGTTGTTCACTGCCGCCTGCACGTCGGCCATCGCGTTGTCGCCGCCATGCGCCAGCGCATCCAGGACGTCGTTGGAGCCGATCCAGACGGCATACAGCCCGTCGGCCGCCGGCTGCGGGTCCTGGAGCTGGAACTGCACGAGCTGGGAATTGAGGTCGATCGGGGAGGCCTGGTGCGTCGGCGTGCCGCCCGTATCCGCGCCGCCATAGGCGAAATCCGTGCCGCCGGCGAGGCTCGGCGTCACGCTCAGCCCGAGCTGGTTTCCCAGGTCCTGCGCCCAGACCGGCCCGTTGGAGAACCGCCCGTCCGAGTAAGGCGGAGAGACCGGAACCTGACCGAGCGTAAAGTTATAGTCATTTCCGGCATCGGAGAGGCTGTCGCCGAAAACGTAGAGCGCACTGTATGGTGATCCAGGCGGAGGCGCTGCCGGGGAACTGTTGTCGATTCCGAGTCGACCGAGAAGGTCGCTGATATCGCTTGAGAAGGACATCGGCGGGCTCCTTGTGACTGCCGCTTTGCTTTCCTAACGGGCAGCCCCGCCTCGGGTTCGTGTGCGGGCGAACAGGGCGTTGATCGCCGGCCGCCGCTGCCCCATTGATCGGGCCATGCGCTACATCTCCACCCGCGGGCGCGCGCCGGCCCGCGACTTCGCCGCCGTGTTGCTCGCCGGGCTCGCCGAGGATGGCGGGCTGTTCGTGCCCGAGGCGTGGCCGCGCTTTTCGCCTGCCGATTGGCGTGCGCTGCGCGGCCTCGCCTATCCCGATCTCGCCGCGCGGGTGATGGCGCCGTTCGTCGGCGAGGCGATCCCGCTCGCCGTGCTGGAGCGGATCTGCCGCGACGCCTATGCCGGCTTCGCGCATCCCGCGGTCGTGCCACTGGTCCAGCTCGAAACCGGGCTCTGGGTCCAGGAGCTGTTCCACGGCCCGACGCTCGCCTTCAAGGACATGGCGATGCAGGTGCTGGGCCGCCTGTTCGACCATGTGCTTGCCGCGCGCGATGCGCGGGTGACGATCGTGGGGGCGACCTCGGGCGACACCGGCTCGGCCGCGATCGCCGCCTGCGCCGGGCGGGCGCGCGTCGACATCGTGATCCTGCACCCGGAGGGGCGGACCAGCGAGGTGCAGCGGCGGCAGATGACCACCGTCGCCGCCGGCAACGTGACCAACATCGCCGTCGCCGGCACGTTCGACGACTGCCAGGACCTGGTGAAGGCCCTGTTCGCCGACGCGGCGCTGCGCGAGGAGCTGCATCTGTCCGCGGTCAACTCCATCAACTGGGCGCGGATCGCGGCGCAGGTGCCGTACTATGTCGCGGCGGCGCTGGCGCTCGGCGCGCCCGACCGCGCCGTCGTCTTCGCCGTGCCCACCGGCAATTTCGGCAACGTGCTGGCCGCCTGGGTCGCGGCCCGCTTGGGCCTGCCGGTGGCGCGCCTCGTCGTCGGCTCCAACCGCAACGACATCCTGACCCGCTTCCTCGCCGCCAACGACATGAGCGTGCGGGCGGTGGAACCGAGCCTGTCGCCCAGCATGGACATCCAGGTCAGCTCGAACTTCGAGCGCCTGCTGTTCGCGCTGATGGATGGCGACGCCGCGCGGACCGCGGCGGCGATGACGGCGTTCCGCACCGGCGGGCGGATGCCGGTGCCGGCCGCAGCGTGGCGGCGGGCGCGGGACCGCTTCCGCGGCTTCCGCCTCGACGATGCCGCGACGCTCGGGGAAATCCGCCGCCTGGACGCGGCGTGCGGCTACCTCGCCGACCCGCACACGGCGGTCGGCATCGCCGCGGCGCGTGCCGAGGCCTGTGCGGGTGTGCCGACGGTCGCGATGGCGACCGCGCACCCCGCAAAATTCCCTGACGCGATCGCGCAGGCGGTGGGAAGGCGCCCCCCTCTGCCTGCGGCCCTCGCCGACCTATATGAGCGGCCGGAACACTACGCACGGGCACCCAACGACCTTGCCGCCGTGAAGGCATTGGTGCGCGCCGCCACCCAGAGGAATGTCGCATGAACGATACCGGGGCCATCCGGCTCTCCCGCCTCCCCTCCGGCCTCACGGTCGTGACCGAGCGCATGGAGCGCGTGGAGACGGTCAGCCTCGGCGCCTATGTCGCCGCCGGCACGCGCCACGAGGCGGCGGAGGAGAACGGCGTCTCGCACTTCCTCGAGCACATGGCCTTCAAGGGCACCGAGCGCCGCTCGGCCGCCGCCATTGCCGAGGAGATCGAGGCGGTGGGCGGCCAGATGAACGCCTATACCGCGCGCGAGCAGACCGCCTTCTACGTCAAGGTGCTGAAGGAGGACCTGCCGCTCGGCGCCGACATCATCGGCGACATCCTGACGCATTCCGCCTTCGAGCCGGCGGAGTTCGAGCGCGAGCGCGGCGTGATCCTGCAGGAGATCGGGCAGGCCAACGACACGCCGGACGACATCGTGTTCGACCATTTCCAGGAGACGGCCTATCCCGCCCAGCCGATGGGCCGCCCGGTGCTGGGGCGGGAGGCGATCATCCGCGCCCTGCCGCGCGATGCGCTGGTGGGCTACATGCGCCGCCACTACACGACCGCCAACACCGTCGTCGCCGCCGCCGGCAACCTGGAGCACGAGCGGGTCGTGGACCTGGTCGCGCGCCACTTCGCCGACCTGCCCACGGCGGCAGCCCCGGGCGCCGAGCCGGGGCGCTACGCGGGCGGCGAGTTCCGCGAGGCGCGCGAGCTCGACCAGGTGCACATCGTGCTCGGCTTTCCCTCTGTCGCCTACGGCGACGACGATTTCTACCCGACGATGCTGCTCTCCACGCTGCTCGGCGGCGGCATGTCGTCGCGGCTGTTCCAGGAAGTGCGCGAGAAGCGCGGCCTCGTCTATTCCGTCTATTCGTTCACCGCGCCGGCGATGGATGGCGGGCTGTTCGGCATCTATGCCGGCACCGGCGAGGCGGAGGTCGCGGAGCTGATTCCGGTCACGCTCGAAGAGCTGTTGAAGGTGCAGCACGACGTGAACGAGGCCGAGCTGGGGCGGGCGCGTGCGCAGGTGAAGGCGGGGCTGCTGATGTCGCTCGAAAGCACCGGCAGCCGGTGCGAGCAGCTTGCGCGGCAGCTGCACGTGTTCGGCCGCATCGTGCCGACCGCGGAGACGGTCGCGAAGCTGAACGCGGTGACGCTGTCGGATGTGCAGCGTGCGGCGGCGCGGCACTTCCGCGCCGGCCCGACGCTCGCGGCCCTGGGGCCGGCGGGACGCGTGCCGGCGCTGCCCGCGATCGCCGACCGGCTGGCCGCCTGACGGGGGACCACACGGCATGGACTCCATCGAGCTTCTCGGCGACCTGCTCGCGAAGGCGCGTGCGGCGGGCGCGGATGCGGCGGACGCGGTGCTGGTGGCGGGCACCGCGCTCAGCCTGCAGCGGCGACTGGGCCAGACCGAGCATCTCGATCGTTCGGAGACCCGCGAGCTTGGCCTGCGCGTCTTCGTGGGCGCGCGGTCGGCCGCGGTCGCTGCGACCTCCACCGATCGTGCCGGCTTCACCACGCTTGCCGCACGCGCTGTCGCGATGGCGCGCGTGGTGCCGGAGGATCCGTTCGGCGGCCTTGCGGAGGAGGCGGCGCCGGTCGACGTCGATCTGGATCTCGCGGATTCCGACGAGCCTTCCGCGGAGTCGCTGATCGCGCGCGCGGCGACGGCGGAGGACGCGGCGCTCGCGGTACCTGGTGTGACCAACAGCGAAGGTGCGAGCGCCGGCTATGCGCGCACGGAGGTGGTGCTGGTCACCACGGCGGGCTTCGCCGGCACCTATGTGCGCACCGACCATTCGATCTCGGCGACCGCGCTCGCCGGCCAGGGCACCGCGATGCAGCGCGACTACGACTACCACAACGCGGTGCATCGCGCCGATCTGGAGGACGCCGCGCGGATCGGGCACACGGCGGGGGAGAAGGCGGTGGCGCGCCTCGATCCGCAGCGGCCGAAGACGGCGAAGCTGCCGGTGGTCTACGACCCGCGCGTGTCGGCCTCGCTGCTCGGGCACCTCGTCGGCGCGATCAATGGGGCCGCGGTCGTGCGTGGCACGACGTTTCTCAAGGACCGCATGGGTGCGCGGATCTTCGCGCCCGGCGTGGACGTCATCGACGACCCGCGCCGGCGCCGCGGCCTCGCCTCGCGGCCGTTCGACGGCGAGGGCGTGCCGACCAGCGAACTCGTGCTGGTCAACGACGGTGTGCTCGCGGCGTGGCTGCTCGACGCCCGCAGCGCGCGCCAGCTCGGCCTGCGCTCGAACGGCCATGCGGTGCGCGGCACCAGCGGCCCGCCGACGCCGGCGTCGACCAATCTCTATCTTCGTCCCGGTCCGCTCAGCCCGGCGGAGCTGATGGCCGACATCCGTGAAGGGCTCTACGTGACCGAGCTGATGGGCATGGGCGTGAACGGGCTGACCGGCGACTACAGCCGCGGCGCGGCCGGCTTCATGATCCGCAACGGCGCGATCGCCGAGCCGGTCGCCGAGATCACCATCGCCGGCACGTTGCAGGAGATGTTCGCGCATCTGATCCCCGCCAACGACCTGCGCTTCCGCCGCGGCGCCAACGCGCCGACGATCCGCGTGGAAGGCATGACCATGGCCGGGGCCTGAGAGAGACCGCGATGCGGCCCTCCGCGCGCATTGCCGCCGCCCTCTGCTGCGTGCTGGCGCTGGCGCCGGCACTGGTGCCGGGCTTGGCCCTGGCGGCGGCCGGCGAAGGGAGCTCGTTCGGCAGCCGCGGTACGCACAGCTATGCGGCCCCGCCGGCAACCGGCACCGCGCCGCGCGGGGCGGCGCTGCTCGGCCGCAACATGGCGCCACGTGCCGCGCCCGCCTA
>JAFKFJ010000264.1 GCA_017307335.1 Alphaproteobacteria bacterium
ACACGGGCGCCCGCGCTGAGCGGCGCGGCGCGGCCCGGCATCGGCGGCGTGGCAGGGCGGAGCATCGCCGGCGCCGTGCCGGCCGTCGCCGCCACGGCTGCCGCCGGCGCACCGCCGCCGACCGCCACCAGCTTCGGCCGCTCGGCCTGGCGCAGCGGTGCCTCGATGCCGGTCGCGACCACCGACACCCGGATCTTGCCGATCAGCGTCTCGTCGATCGCGGAGCCGAAGATGATGTTCGCCTCTTCGTCCACTTCCTCGCGAATCCGGTTCGCGGCCTGATCGACCTCGAACAGCGTCATGTCCTCGCCGCCGGTGATGTTGATCAGCAGGCCGCGCGCGCCGGCCATGCTGGTGTCTTCCAGCAGCGGATTGCTGATCGCGTGTTCCGCCGCGCGGGTCGCGCGGTTCTCGCCATCCGCCTCGCCGGTGCCCATCATCGCCTTGCCCATCTCCGCCATCACGGTGCGGATGTCGGCGAAATCGAGATTGACGAGGCCGGGTGCCACCATGAGGTCGGTCACACCGCGCACGCCCATGTAGAGCACGTTGTCCGCCATCTTGAACGCCTCGCGCCAGCCGGTGCGCTCATTGGCGAGGCGGAAGAGATTCTGGTTCGGGATCACGATCAGCGTGTCGACGAACTGCTGCAGTTCCTCGATGCCCTGCTCGGCCGCGCGCATGCGCCGTGTGCCCTCGAACGTGAACGGCTTCGTCACCACGCCCACGGTGAGGATGTCACGCTCGCGGGCCATCTTCGCGATCACCGGCGCCGCACCCGTACCGGTGCCGCCGCCCATGCCCGCGGTGATGAACACCATATGCGCGCCTTCGAGGTGGCGGAACAGCTCCTCCGCCGCTTCTTCGGCCGCGGCCCGGCCGATCTCCGGCTTCGCGCCGGCGCCGAGTCCCTGCGTCAGATGCGGGCCGAGCTGGATGCGCCGGTCGGCGCGGCTGTGCAGGAGCTGCTGCGCGTCGGTGTTGGCAACGACGAACTCGACGCCCTGCAGGTTCATCGCAATCATGTTGTCGACGGCGTTGGTGCCGCCGCCGCCCACCCCGACCACGGTGATGCGGGGAGTGAAGTCGGTGTGCGACTGCTTCGTGATGGTCAGATTGAGCGTCATGGGCCTGCTCCCCTGCGATGATGCCCGGTGCGGACGGTCTTGTACGCGGCGCTCGCGATTCGCGTCTGCATCACACACGCTCGCGCAGAAAATTCACCACGCGGCGGAACACGCTGCGTGGACGGTCGGCGTCGATGTCGATGTCGACGAGCTGTCGCCCGTTGCCGCCCGCCCAGGCCAGCAGACCAACGGCGGTGGCGAAGGCGGGGCCGGATGCGGAGTCCGGCAGGCCGCGCGCCGGCGCCGGGCGGCCCTGGCGCACCTGGCGACCGAGAATGCGCGCCGCGGTCTCGCGCGCGCCGGAAAGCTGGCTGGCACCGCCGGTCAGCACCACGCGCGCCCCGGCGGCGCGGCCGAGTCCCGAACCTTCCAGGCGTTCCTTGACGAGTTCGAACGTCTCCTCGAGTCGCGGCTTGATGATGTTGACCACCATGCTGCGCGGCACTTTCGCGATCTGGTGCTCCTCCTCGCCGACCAGCGGCACCGGCAGCATCTCCCGCTCATCCTCGGGGCTGCCATGGGCGCTGCCGAACAGCGTCTTCAGCCGCTCGGCGTGGGCGACGGGGGTGGAGAGCACGCGCGCGATGTCGTTGGTCACGTGCGCGCCGCCGACCGGCAGTTGCGCGGTGTGCAGCAGCTGGCCTTCGGCGAACACCGCCATGCCGGTGGTGCCGCCGCCCATGTCGATCACGGTGGCGCCGAGCTGCCGCTCATCCTCCACCAGCGTCGCCATGCCGGCGGCCATCGGCGCGGAGACCATCTCGGTCACCTCGAGGTCGCAGCGCGCGACGGTGGCCCCCAGCGTCGCCAGCGCGGTCTTCAGCGCATCGACGACATGCAGCCGGCCGCTCAAGGTTTCGCAGTGCAGCCCGCGCGGGTCGGCGACGCCCTGCGCATCGTCGGCGGAGAAGGAGAGCGGCAGCGCATGGATGATGTCGCGGCCCTCGGAGGCGGCGCGGGCGCGGCCCTCCAGCAGCACGCGGCGGACGTCGGACTCGGCGACGGCGCGGCCACCCACCGGCCACTGCACATTGAACAGCCGGCTTTCCGGCTGGCCGCAGGAGAGGTTGACGGTGACGGTGCGCAGCCGCAGGTCGGCCTCGTTCTCCGCCTGGCCGACCGCGGCGCGGATCGCGCGCTCCGCCGCCTCGATGTCGATGATGCCGCCGCCGCGCACGCCGCGCCCGCGCTGCCAGCCGAAGCCGAGCACGCGCGTCGAGCCGTCGGACTCGATGCGGCCGATGATGCAGACGATCTTGGTGGTGCCGATATCCAGCACGCCAAACGGGCCAGAGGTACGGCCGCGCGGGCGGGACGGTTCGTCCTCATCCCCCGGCGGCAGCACGCGGCGCGAAAGATCGTTCATGTCGGCCTCCGCGGTGGTGCCGCCGGCATGTCCTTCGGCTCGGCTGCCGGTGTGGGCTGCGGGCGGAACACGAAGCGGTCCGGCAGGCGCATGTCGATCGCCTGCAACGGCCGGTCGAGCAGCGCGTGCTGCGCCTGCAGCTCGGCCAGCTTCGCGAGCGCCTGCGTCTCCGCGCCCTCCGGCAGCAGCACGTCGGTCCCGCTCTTGAGGCGGAGGTTCCAGCGCCGCTCGCCCACGCGCACGGCGGCCATCACGCGCGCCTGAATCCCCGGCTGCTGCGCGAGCGCGTCCATCAGGGCGGCGGTGGCAGCGGGTGCGCCGGCCCCGACGACGAGTGGAAGCTGCCCGGCGAACGTCGCGACGTCGGAGTCTGTCACCACCTGTCCGTCGCGGTCGATCAGCCGGAACTTGCCCTCGTACTGCCAGACCGCGAACGGCCGCCGCTCGACCAGCTTGACGACGATCGTATCCGGCAGCCGCCGTTCCACAGTCGCGGCCTGCACCCAGTTGATGCTCTCGATGCGCGCGCGGGCCGCGTCGAGCCGGTAGTCGAGGATGGGCGCGCCGGGCGTGGCGCCGATCGCCGCGCGCAGCAACGGCTCCGGCGTCTTCACGCGGCCCTCGACGACGACCTGCGCGATGGTGAAGCCAAGGCGCGCACCGGCCGCACCGAACCGGTCGCTCAGCGACCGCGCCGGGCCGAGCGCGTGCATCAGCCCCAGCCCCGCGATCAGCACGCCCAGCGCGGCGAGCCCGATGCCGGCGGGCGTCAGCATCCGCCGCTGCCGGCGGATCAGAAGCTGCCAGCGACCGGGCCGGTCGGGCAGGCGCGGGGCCGGGCGCGGCTTCTTCACGCGCGGCATGCGGCCTGCTCCACCATCCACGTGCAGAGACGCGGAAAGCCGATGCCGAGATGCGCCGCCTGTTCCGGCAGCAGCGAGGTGGCGGTGAGGCCGGGCTGCGTGTTGACCTCGAGCAGCACGAGGCGTCCCGGCTCGCCCGCCGTGTCGTCGTAGCGGAAATCCGCCCGGCTCGCGCCGCGGCAACCCAGCGCGCGATGCGCGGTCAGCGCGAGATCGAGCGCGCGATCATAAGTCGTGGGGTGGATGCGCGCGGGGATGACGTGGTGCGAGCCACCCTGCGCGTATTTCGCTTCGTAGTCGTAGAAGCCGTGGCGCGGCGCGATCTCCGTCACCGCAAGTGCGCGCGCGCCCATGACGCCGACGGTCAGCTCGCGGCCGGGGACATACTCCTCGACCAGGGCGCGCGTACCGAAGCGCCAGTTCTCGGCCACGCTCGCGCGCCGGTTGTCGCCCTCGCGCAGAATCGAAACCCCGACCGACGAGCCTTCGTTCAGCGGCTTGACGACATAGGGGAGCGGCAGCGGATCGTCGGCGGCGAGCGCCGTCACGTCGATGACGCGCCCGGTCGGCACCGGAATGCCGGCGGCGGCGAAGGCGGATTTCGCCGCCACCTTGTCCATCGCCAGCGCCGAGGCACGGACGCCGGAATGCGTGTAGGGGATGCCGAGCCAGTCGAGCACGCCCTGGATCGTCCCATCCTCGCCGAAGCGGCCGTGCAGCGCGTTGAACACGACGTCCGGTGCCGGGTCGAGTGCCACGAGCAGCGCGCGCAGATCGGCACCGACCTCGATCGGCGTCACCTCGAACCCGCTCTCGGCGAGGGCCGCGATCACCTGTCGCCCCGAGGCGAGGCTCACCTCCCGCTCGGCGGAGATGCCGCCATAGAGAACGGCGACGCGCGTCATGCCACCGCCTCCGGCCGGCCGCCGGGCACGCCGAGACGGCGGATCTCCCACTCCAGCGCGATCCCGCTCGCGCCGTGCACACGCCGGCGCACTTCCTCGCCGAGTCCCTCGATGTCCGCGGCAGTCGCGCCGCCCATGTTGATGAGGAAGTTGCAGTGCTTCTCGGAAACCTGCGCGCCGCCGCGCACAAGTCCGCGGCAGCCGGCGCCCTCGATCAGCTCCCACGCCTTGAGTGAACTGGCATCGGTCGGCGGGTTGCGGAAGGTGGAGCCGCCGGTGCGCGCCCGCACCGGCTGCGTCGCCTCGCGCCGGCCGCGAATCTCCGCCATGCGCGCCGCGATGACGGCGGGGTCGCCGGGAGCGGCGCGCAGCCGCGCGCGCACCACCACGCCGCCGGGCGGCAGCGCCGCGTGCCGGTAGGTGAGCACAAGCCGCTCCGCGGGCAGGCGCAGCAGCATGCCGTCGCGGGTGGCGATCTCCGCCCAGTCGAGGCAGGCGGCGAGGTCGCTGCCATAGGCGCCGGCGTTCATCGCCACGGCGCCGCCGATGCTGCCGGGAATGCCGCACAGGAATTCCAGACCGCCGAGCCCGGCGGCGGCCGCATGCTCGGCGACCGTCGCATCAAGGGCCGCGGCGCCGGCGATCAGCCCGTCGCCGTCGCGCTCGATCGCGCCGAACCCGCGCGCGAGACGCACCACCACGCCCGGCACGCCGCCATCGCGTATGATCAGGTTGGAGGCGGCGCCGATCGGCGTCACCGCGATCTCCGGCGACAATGCGGCGAGGAACGTCGCGAGATCCTCCGCGTCGGCGGGGCGGACCAGAAACTCCGCCGGCCCGCCCACGCGAAACCAGGTGACGGGGGCGAGCGGCGCATCCGCCTGCGCGCGGCCTCGCAGCGGCGGCAGCCGGTCGAGCGGCGGCGGCAGGCGCTCGGCGGCCATCATCGCCCCGCCCCCACGCGGCGCGGCAGCGCGCTCTGCAACTCGGCGAGCTGCTCGGGCAGTGCCGCCGCCCATTGCGTGATGTTGCCGGCGCCCAGGCACACCACGAAGTCGCCGGGCCGGGCGATCGCGTGCACCATCTCCGCCAGATGCTCCGGCCCGGGCAGCGGCACCACGCTGCGATGCCCGCGCGCGCGCAGTCCCTCGACCAGCGCGTCGCGGTTCACGCCCTCGACCGGCGCCTCGCCGGCCGCGTAGACATCGGAGACGATGACCGTGCCGGCGTCGTTCATGCAGGTGCAGAACGCCTCGAACAGCGAGGCGAGGCGGCTGTAGCGGTGCGGCTGTACCACGGCGAGCACGTCGCGCGCGCCCGCCTGCCGCGCCGCCTTCAACACCGCCGCGATCTCCACCGGATGGTGGCCGTAATCGTCGATCACGGTGATGCCGCCGGCCTCGCCGGTCTTCGTGAACCGCCGCTTGACGCCGCGAAACGCGGCGAAGGCGCTGCGCAGCGTGCTGTCGTCGATCTCCATCTCGATGCCGATGGCGACGGCGGCCAGCGCGTTCTGCACGTTGTGGTTGCCGAGCATGGGCAGGCGGATGGGGGCGAGCCGCCGGGTGTGACCGCGCTGGCGGTCGGTCACGCTCACCTCGAACGTGGCGCCGAGCTTATCGGCCACGACCCGCTCCGCGCGCACGTCCGCCTGCGGGGAGAACCCGTAGGTGACGATGCGCCGGTCGGCGAGGTGCGGGATCATCTGCTGCACGCCGGGATGGTCGATGCACAGCACCGCGAAGCCGTAGAAGGGAATGTTCTGGACGAAATGCTCGTATCCGAGCGCCATCGCCTCGGCCGTGCCCCAGTGGTCGAGATGCTCGGGGTCCATGTTGGTGACGACGGCGATCACCGCGGGCAGGCGCAGGAAGCTGCCGTCGCTCTCGTCCGCCTCCACCACCATCCAGTCGCCCGCGCCGAGGCGCGTGTTGGTGCCGTAGGCGTTGACGATGCCGCCGTTGATGACGGTGGGATCGAGCCGCGCCGCTTCGAGCACGGCGGCGACGAGGCTGGTCGTCGTCGTCTTGCCGTGCGTGCCGCCGACCGCGATCGACCATCGCAGGCGCATCAGCTCCGCCAGCATCTCCGCCCGCCGCACCACCGGGATCAGCCGTGCACGCGCGGCGCGCACCTCCGGGTTGTCGGGCTTCACCGCGCTGGAGACGACCACGACCTGCGCCGCGCCGAGATTGGCGGCGTCATGGCCGAGGGCGACGGCGATGCCGGCCTCGCGCAGCCGGCGCACATTGGCGCTGTCGGCAAGGTCGCTGCCCTGCACCGAGTAACCGAGGGTGTGCAGCACCTCCGCGATCCCGGACATGCCAATGCCGCCGATGCCGACGAAGTGGATGGTCCCGATGGAGAGCGGCAGCGCCCTCATGCCGCGCTCTCCTGGGCGAGAAATTCGTCGATCGTGTCGGCGAGCAGCGCCGCGGCGCCGGCGTGGCCGCACGTCGTCGCGCGCGCCGCGGCGTCGGCGAGCGAGGCGGGGGCGGCGAACAGCCAGGCGAGATGGTCGCGCAGCGCCGTGACCGTGAACGTGGGTTGCGGCAGGACCCAGGCGGCGCCCGCATCCGCGAGCGAAGCGGCGTTCGCGGTCTGATGGTCGTCGATCGCGCTTGGCAGCGGCACCAGGATCGCCGGCCGCCCGACCGCCGCAAGCTCGGCGACGGTGGAGGCGCCGGCGCGCGCGATCACCAGATGCGCGCCCGCGAGCAGGGCCGCGACGTCGGTGAAGAACGGCGCGAGATCGGCGTCGATCGCGGCCGCGGCATAAGCCGCGCGCGCCCGCGCCAGATCCTCCGCCCGGCACTGCTGCGACACGCGCAGCCGGGCGCGCACGGCTTCGGGCAGGGCGGCGAGCGCGCCCGGAACCACGTCGCTGAACACGCGGGCGCCGAGCGAACCGCCGAGTACCAGCAGCCGGATCTCGGTCTCGGGCGGCTGGTAGGGCGCACCCGCGATTGCGGCGATGCGCGCGCGCACCGGGTTGCCGACGACGCGCGTGGCGACGTCGCGCGGCACGCGGCTGGTGCGTGCGTGGCTCAGCGCCAGGATGTCGGCGAACCGGGCGAGCGCGCGGTTGGCGCGCCCGAGCACCGCATTCTGCTCGTGCAGCACGATGCGCGGCCGCCCGCCGAGCATCAGCCGCGCCCCGAGCACGGGCGCCACCGACGGATACCCGCCGAACCCGACCAGCACGCCCGCGTGCAGCCCGGCGAGAACGCCGCGCGCCTGCACGGTGCCCATCGCCAGCGCCGCCGCCGCCTGCGCGCCGCGCAGCATGCCGCGCCCCGCGATGCCCGCGCCGCGCACCACGAAGCGCTCGCGCCCGGCAAGCGCCTCGGCGTTCAGCGTCGCCGAGCGTGCGTCGGTAACCAGCGCAACCCGCTGCCCACGCCGCACGAGTTCCGCGGCCAGCGCCTCGGCGGGGAAGAAATGTCCCCCGGTACCGCCGGCCGCGATCACCACCGGGCGATGCATCGGTCCCCTCATGTCAGCTCGCCAGGCGCACGGCGGCGGGTGAGGGCGAGCAGCAGGCCCATGCCGAAGGCGATCGCCACCACCGAGGAGCCGCCATAGGAGATGAAGGGCAGCGTCATGCCCTTCGTGGGGATCAGGTGCAGCGTCGAGGCCATGTTGATGAAGGCCTGCAACCCGAAGCTCGCCACCAGCCCGCTCGCCGCGAGCACAACGTACACATCGCCCTCCGCCAGCAGTCGCAACAGGCCGCGCAGGACGATGAAGGCGAACACGCACAGGATCAGCAGACAGACCACCATGCCGAACTCCTCGCCGGCCACGGCGAAGACGAAGTCGGCATGCGCGTCCGGCAGCACGTCCTTCACATGCCCCTCGCCCGGGCCGCGCCCGAACAGCCCGCCGGCGCCGAACGCTTCCAGCGCACGATTGACCTGGTAGTTGTCGCCGGATTCGGGATGCAGGAACCGCTCGACGCGGACCTGCACGTGCGGAAACAGGGTGTAGGCGGCGAAGCCCGCGGCACCGACCATGCCGACCACCCCGCCGAACAGCATGAGATTCATGCCGGCGATGAAAAGCTGCAGCACGAACACGCCGGTGACCACCGCCAGCATGCCGATATCCGGCTGCGATTTCAGCAGCAGCGCGATCGCGGCGAAGATCGCGACCGCGATCAGCGTGCCACCCGGCAGGCGGCGGCGCTTGCCCTCCGCGATCAGCCACGCGGCCACAACGGCGAAGCAGGGCTTCAGGAACTCGCTCGGCTGGAGCGAGATGCCGGGCAGCGCGATCCAACGCTGCGCGCCCTTGATCTGGATGCCGATCACCAGCGTCGCCGCGGTCAGCACCAGCGCGAGCGCACAGCCGGCGAGCGAGACGCGCCGCACGCCGCGCGGCGACAGCAGGCTGACCGCCACGACGATCAGGCCGGCACAGGCCAGGAACAGCACCTGCTTGAGGATGAACATGTCGCGCGCGGTGCCGATCCGCTCGGCGACCGCGGGCGAGGCGGCGAGCACCATGACGTAGCCGAAGCCGATGAGGCTCACGATTGCGAACAGCGTCCAGCGATCCACGGTCCACCACCAGCGACCGAGGACCGACGTGTCGGCGCGCGACAGGGCCGGCATCACGCGGCCTCCGCCAGCGTTTGCACCAGCGCGCGAAACCGCTCGCCGCGGGCATCGAAGCCGGAGAACTGGTCGAAGCTGGCGCAGGCCGGCGAGAGCAGCACCACCGGCGCCTGCGTGCGCGCGGCCTGCCAGGCGGCCGGCACCGCGCGCTCCAGCGTTTCCACAACCGCGTGCGGCACGCCGTGCGCGGCGAGCGTTGCCGCCAGCACCGGCGCGTCGCGGCCGATCAGGAAGGCCCGGGCGATGCGCGGAAAGAACGGTGCCAGCGACTCGATGCCGCCCGCCTTGGCGATGCCGCCGGCGATCAGCACGACGCGCGGGTAGCAGGCGAGGGCGCGCGCGGTGGAGTCGGCATTGGTCGCCTTGCTGTCGTTGACGAACAGCACGCCGCCGCGCTCGCCCACGCGCTCCTGCCGGTGCGGCAGCCCGGGATAGCTCAGCACCCCGCGTGCGATCGCGGCACGCGGAATGCCGAGCGCAGTTGCCATCGCCGCCGCCGCGGCCGCGTTCTGGGCGTTGTGCGCGCCGGGCAGCGCCGCGGCCTCGCGCAGGTCGCAGATCGGCCCGCCAGCATCGCGCAGCACGCCGTCGGGCGCGTAGACATCGGCCGGCATGTCCGCCGCGATGCGTACCACGCGCGCCGCCAGCCCATCGGCCATCGCGCGCGACGGCGCGTCCTCGATGCCGAGCGCCGCGGTGCAGCCGGCGTCCTGCCGCGCGAAAATCGCGCGCTTCGCCGCCGCATAGCCCGCCATGTCGCCGTGACGGTCGAGATGGTCGGGCGTGAGATTGAGCATCGCCGCCGCATCGAAGCGCAGCGTGGCGAGTCGTTCCAACATGTAGGACGACATCTCCAGCACGTAGACGCCATCGTCCGGCAGCCGCGGCAGGGCAAGCGCCGGCGTGCCGAGATTGCCGCCCGCCGCCACCGGAACACCTGCCGTCGCAACGATATGGGCGAGCAGCGCCGTGGTCGTGGACTTGCCGTTGGTACCGGTGATGCCGGCAAACCGCGCGCGCGAGCCGGAGGCGCGCACGGCGCGGAACAGCAGCTCGGCGTCCGAGAGGATCGGCACGTCCGCCGCGCGCGCCGCCGCGGCGAGCGGATGCGGCCGCGGCAGGGTGTGCGGAATCCCCGGCGAGAGCACCAGCGCGTCGAGCCCCGCCAGCGCCGGCTCGGCCACCGTCAGCCCGGTCGCCTGCGCGCGCGCGCCCGCGGTGTCGTCCCAGGCGGTGACCGCGGCGCCCATCGCGACGAGTGCCCGCGCGACCGGCAGCCCGTTGCGGCCGAGTCCCACCACGGCGAAACGCTGACCGGCGAAGATGTCGGGCGCGAAGCTCATCGGATTTTCAGCGTCGCCAGGCCGGCGAGGGCCAGGATCATGGAGATGATCCAGAACCGGATCACGATCGTGGGCTCCGCCCAGCCCTTCTTCTCGAAATGATGGTGCAGCGGCGCCATCAGGAACACGCGCCGGCCGGTGCGCTTGTACCAGAACACCTGCACGATCACGCTCACCGTCTCGACCACGAACAGGCCGCCGACGATCACGAGCACGACTTCATGCTTCACCGCGACCGCGATCGCGCCGAGCGCGCCGCCGAGGGCGAGGCTGCCGGTATCGCCCATGAACACCGCGGCGGGCGGCGCATTGAACCAGAGAAACCCTAGGCCCGCGCCGATCAGCGCCGAACACACCACCGCCAGCTCGCCCACGCCGGGAATGTGCGTGAGCTGGAGGTAGTCGGCGAAGACGCGGTTGCCGACCAGATAGGCGATCAGCGCGAACACGCCGGCGCAGATGATGGTCGGCACGATCGCCAGCCCGTCGAGCCCGTCCGTGAGATTGACCGCGTTCGAGCTGCCCAGCATCACCAGCATTCCGAAGAACGGGAACGCGTAGCCGAGCGGAACGAGCACTTCCTTCAGCACCGGGATCGTCAGCGCGGTCGACAGCGGCGGGCGCGTCAGCGCCATGATCCATACCGCCACGCCCAGGCCGAGGGCCGCCTGCACGAGCAGCTTGCCGCGGCCGGACAGGCCACGGAAATTCGCCTTGGAAAGCTTGATGTAGTCGTCGACGAAGCCAAGCGCGCCGTAGCCGAGCGTCAGCAGCAGCACGGCCCACACGTAGCCGCTGCGCAGATCGGCCCACAGCAGCGTCGAGACGCCGAACGCGGTGAGGATCAGCACGCCGCCCATCGTCGGCGTGCCCTTCTTCTCGATCAGGTGGCGCTCCGGCCCGTCGGGACGGATCGGCTGGCCGCCGCGCTGCACGCGCTTCAGCCAGCGGATGAACACCGGGCCGACCACGAAGCTCACCAGCAGCGCGGTCAGGCACGCCGCCCCCGAGCGGAACGTGATGTAGCGGAACAGGTTGAACAGAATGAACTGGTCGGCGAACGGCCGGGTGAGGCTGTACAACATCAGTGCACGGCCTCTCGCCCGAGGGCCTCGACGACACGGCGCATGCGGCTGCCCAGGCTCCCCTTCACCAGCACGGCGTCGCCGGCCCGCAGCGCCGCCGCGACGACCGGCGCGAGTGCGGCGGAGTCGTCGGCATGCGCGCCGCGAATCCGCTCCGGCACCTGGTCGTGCAGCGTTTGCATCAGCGAGCCGCAGGTGAACAGCAGGTCGGCGGAAGATGCAACTGCTGAGGCAAGCCCCGCATGTTCCGCCGGGCCGGCTTCGCCGAGTTCGAGCATGTCGCCGAGTACCGCGATACGTCGCCGCGCCGGTTGCAGCGCCAGCACCGCCAGTGCCGCGCGCACCGAGGCCGCGGACGCGTTGTAGCTTTCGTCGAGCAGCAGCGCCTCGCCGCCGGCGAGCGTGATCTGCTGTCGCGCGCCCCGTCCGCCCAGCGGTGCGAAATGTTCCAGCGGTGCGGCGGCGCGCGCCACATCGAGGCCGAGTGCGTCGATCGCCGCCAGTGCGGCCAGTGCGTTCATGGCCATGTGCTCGCCGGGCGCGCCGAGTCGGAACCGCACCGTGCGGCCAGCGACACGCGCCGTTACATGGCTGCCCTCGGCATCGCAGACGCATGCGCGCAGTTGCGCATCTGCCGCCGCGCCGCGACCGAACACGCGCACCGCGCCGTGCACATGCGCGCGCAACACCGGCAGGGTTTCGGTGTCGCCCGGCAGCAGCACGACCCCGCCGGGTTCCAGCCCCGCCGCCAAGGTCGCCTTTTCCGCCGCGATCGCCTCGATACTGCCGAGATGCCCGATATGCGCCGGCGCGATCGCGGTGATCAGCGCGACATGCGGCCGGGCGAGACGCGCGAGCGGGGCGATTTCGCCGGCATGGTTCATGCCGATCTCGGCAACGGCGAATGCCGCCGCGCGCGGCGTGCGCGCGAGCGTCAGCGGCACGCCCCACTGGTTGTTGTGGGAGGCGGCGGCGGCGTGCGTCGCGCCGAACGCGCCGAGCATGGCACGCAGCATTTCCTTCGTCGTGGTTTTCCCGACACTGCCGGTGACGGCAACCAGCCGTCCCGTGAAGCGCGCGCGCGCGAAGGCGCCGAGCGCGTTGAGGCCCTGCAAGGTGTCCGGCACGCGGAGCAGCGGCCCACCCGCGCAGGGCGCATGCACCATCGCGCCGGCGGCGCCGCGCGCGAGCGCATCGGCGACGAACGCATGCCCGTCGCCGTTTTCGCCGCGCAGTGCCACGAACAAATCGCCCGGCGCCAGCGCGCGGCTGTCGATCGCGACACCCTCGGCCGCGAACGCGGGGCGCGCGGCGCCCGTCGCGTCGGCGAGGTCCTGGGCGGTGAACAGCGGCGTCACCCGCGTCCCGCCAGTTGCCGCACGACGCTCACATCGTCGAACGGCAGCACGGTCGCGCCGACGATCTGGCCCTGCTCGTGCCCCTTGCCCGCCACCGCGAGCACGTCGCCCGGGCCGAGCCCTTCCAGCCCGGCGCCGATCGCCGCCGCGCGGTCCGCCACCTCGATCGCGCCCGGGCAGGCGGCGAGGATCGCGGCGCGGATGGCGGCCGGGTCCTCGCTGCGCGGGTTGTCGTCGGTGACGATCACGCGCTCCGCGAGCCGTGCCGCGACCGCGCCCATCAGCGGCCGCTTGCCCCGATCGCGGTCGCCGCCGGCGCCGAACACCACCGCGAGCCGCCGCCCATGCGGGCGCAGCGCGCTCAGCAGCCGCTCCAGCGCGTCGGGCGTGTGGGCGTAGTCCACGTAGACCGCGGCGCCGTTGTCCAGCCGCGCCGCGAGCTCCATCCGCCCGCGCACGCCGGTCAGGCGCGGCAGCAGGGCGAGGGCGTCGCCGAGCCCGGTCGCGCCGGCGAGCGCCGCCGCGAGCAGCGCGTTGTCGGCCTGGAACCGGCCCGGCAGCGGCAGCTCGAGCGCGATGGTCGTGCCGGCTTGCACCACCTCCAGCGCCTGCCCATGCGGCAGCGGCGCCGCGCGCAGCAGGCGCAGCGCGTCGCCGCCTTCGCCGACGCGCAGCAGGTCGAGCCGCCGCGTGCGCGCGATCGCGTCCAGGGCCGCCATGGTCTCATCGTCGAGCGCCGTGCTCGCCACCGCCGGCGCGCCGGCCGGCAGCAGCTCGGCGAACAGGCGCAGCTTCGCGGCGCGATACGCGGCCATGTCGCCGTGGTAGTCGAGATGGTCGCGGGTCAGGTTGGTGAACGCCCCGGCCGCGAGGCGCAGCCCGTCCAGCCGGAACTGGTCGAGCCCGTGCGAGGAGGCTTCCAGCGCCGCGTGCGCGACGCCCGCCTGCGCCAGCGCGGCCAGCGTCTGCGCCAGCACGACCGGATCGGGCGTGGTCAGCCCCGGCCCGGTCGCAAGCCCCGGCGCGATCAGCCCGAGCGTGCCGAGGCCCGCCGCCTTCCGCCCCGCCAGCGTCCAGAGCTGGCGCAGGAAATCGACGGTCGAGGTCTTGCCGTTGGTGCCGGTGACGGCGACCAGCGTCGCCGGCTGCGTGCCGGCGAGGGTGGCGGCGATCTGGGCGAGGCGGCGGCGCGGCTCGGCATCCTCGATCAGCGGCCGCGGCGGCACGCCCGGCGGCCAGGCCGTGCCGGGTGGCGCGAGCACCGCCACCGCGCCCCGCCGCACCGCATCGGCGATGAACGCGCGCCCATCCGCCCGCGCACCCGGGATCGCCACGAACAGCGCGCCCTCGCCCGCCTGCCGGCTGTCGGCGGTCACGCGGCGGACCACGAGATCCGACCCGAACCGCACGGCGGCGGGGGAGAGGCGGGGGGCCTCGGCCCCGGCGGGGTGCAGGTGCTGCATGAGCTCAGCGAGGCGCATGCTCGGGGGCAAGCAGGCTCGCCTCGTGCCGCAGGTCGCGCATCGCGGGCACGGTCGGCACCGGCAGCACGGGCACGCCCGGGCGGGCTGCGGGCACGACGAGCCCGGGCGACTTCACGCCGGCGGGCCGCCCCGGCTGCAACGGGATCGCGAGCGACGCCTGAATCACCGGCGCGTCGTCCGTCACCGGCAGCAGGCCGAGCATCGGCGCCGCACGGGCGATCACATGCGCCGCGGCCGGCGCCACCACCCAGCCGGCGGTCGCGAAACCATGCGTGCTGGCGTTCGCCTTCGGCTCGTCCAGCATCATGTAGACCGCGTAGCGCGGCGCGTTCATCGGGAACACGCCTATGAAGGCGGAGACGCGCGCGCCCCGCTTGTAGCCGCGTCCCCCGGCCGTCTTCTGCGCGGTGCCGGTCTTGCCGCCAACGAAATAGCCGGGCACCTCCGCCGCCTTGCCGACACCCTCGGTGACGACGGCGCGCATCAGCTTGCGCACGATGTCGGAGGTCGAGGCCTTCATGATCCGCACGCCCTCCGGCGGCGGATCGTCGGGATCGTGCGCGAGCAGCGTCGGGCGCCGCTCGATCCCGCCGTCGGCAACCGCGGCCGAGGCCATCACGACATGCAGCGGCGTGACCGCGATGCCCTGGCCGAAGCCGATCGTCATTGTCGCCAGCGACTTCCAGTTCTTCACCGCGGGGAACAGCGGCGTCGTGGCTTCCGGCAGCTCGATCGGCACCCGCGACAGCAGGCCCAGCTTCTGCATCCACGCGCGCTGCCGTTCCGGCCCCACCGCATCGGCCATGTGTGCCGCGCCGATGTTCGACGAATACGCGATGATCTCCGGGACGTAGAGGAAGCGGTGCTTGCCCTCGAAATCGTTGATCGTGTAGCGGCCGACATGGATCGGCGAGGTCGCGTCGAACCCGTTCCAGATGTGCACCACGTCGTCGTCCAGCGCCATCGACACGTTCTGCAGCTTGAACGTGCTGCCGGGCTCGTAGACGTTGCCCACGGCGCGGTTGCGCCGCTCATCGGGCGTGGCGTGGCCGAAATCGTTGGCGTCGTAGTCGGGCAGGCTCACCATCGCGAGCACTTCGCCCGTGCGCACGTCCATCATGATCCCGCAGGCGGCGATCGCCTGGAACTCCTCCATCGCCGAGACGAGTTCCTCGCGCACCACCGCCTGCACACGCACGTCGAGCGACAGGCGCAGCGGGCGCGGGTCGGTGCGCAGCCGCTCGTCGAAATATTTCTCGATGCCGGCAATGCCGTGCCCGTCCACATCCACGCCGCCCAGCACCTGCGCGGCGACCCGGCCCATCGGATAGTGGCGCCGTTCCGTCGGCTCGAAATAGACCCCCGCGATGCCGAGGCCGTTGACCCGCAGTTCCTCGCGCGGCGTGATGTGGCGGGCGAGATAGACGAACTGCTTCCTGGTGTCGCCGAGCCGTTCCCGCAGCATCGCCTCGTCCAGTCGCGGCAACGCCACGGCGAGCCGGTGGGCGGCGTCGTTGGCGTCGATCAGTTCGCGCGGATTCGCATAGAGCGACGCGGTCGGCAGCGAGATGGCGAGGATCTCGCCGTTGCGGTCGGAAATCGTCGCGCGCTCGGCGTGCGGGGTGTCGTCGAACGCGGCCGATGCGGCGAGCACGTCGGTCGAGGGCGGCAGGGCCGGCGGCGGATCGTCGCGGTGCTCCAGCGTCGCCTTCGGCAATGTCGGGTCGATCACCGTTGCGAGCGCGAGCTTGACCGTCACCGCACCGAACAGCAC
>JAFKFJ010000265.1 GCA_017307335.1 Alphaproteobacteria bacterium
GCTTTCCAGCCCGAGCCAGATCGCCTCGTCGTCGAGCACGCTGGCGGCGAGCGCGCTGACCAGGGTGAGGCCGCCCAGCGCATAGACGGCGAGCCCGACATCCACGCGCGCGAAGTCACCCAGTTTCGTGTAGGCGACGAACAGGCCGAGCAGGAACACCTCCGCCATGGCCCAGGGCGCGAACCATCCGGCAAGGCGGAAGACGGCATAGAGGTGCCGCGGCGGCCGCGCCATGCCGAGGCCCACGAGCACGTAGACGAGCGCGCCGAGGCGCCCGAGCGGTGCCGCGATGGTGGTGGCAAGCACGGCGAGGGCGAGCGGCCACATGCCGTGCTGCTCGAGCGCCACCGGCCCGCTGAACATGTCCGCGGCGAGCCCGCGGCCGCGCAGGCTGACATCAAGCAGCGGCTCGCTCGCGGCGAGGACGAGGAGCAGGAGGCCGGTCAGCGCGAGCGCGAGGGCGCGCCCCGTGGGGTCGACGCGCCGGCGGCGCAGCACGGCCCCGCATCGCGGGCAGCGCGCCAGCGCGCCGCGTGGCAGGGCGGGCACGTGCTGGACCAACCCACAATCGGGACACTCGCGCAGCCGTGTGACGGGCTGGGCCGGCTCGGCAACGGCGGTGGCGGCGAACGACATCGGCTCCGGGACGCAAAGGCAACGGCACCAGTAATGCCGTGCCCAGGGGGGCGAAGGGAAGCGTGCCGGTGATTGCCCCTGACGAGCGGCTCCGCTATAGGGCGCCGCTCGGAGGCCGACGTAGCTCAGTGGTAGAGCAACTGATTCGTAATCAGTAGGTCGTCAGTTCAATCCTGACCGTCGGCACCAGGAAAACCACGCTGGATCTGCCATTTATCGTTTCGGACGGGGCGCGTCGACGATCGGCGTCCCGGAACCGTGCGCTCCGTGGCCGCAGGCGGTGAGGCGCAGCGGCGCGGCGTCCGCGCGCAGACAGGCAGGCGGAAGGCAGCGGCCCGCGAAACCCGGCGCCTTTGGGGGCACCCATCACGGCGGCGGGCGCTCAGGCGCGCGACGCGAGAGCGTTGCCGGGCGCGACATGATGGCACATGGCGGTGTGGCCGGGCGCGACCTGCACGGTCGGCGGTACCTCCTGCACGCAGACGGCCAGCCGCAGCGTGCAGCGCGGTTGGAAGGCGCAGCCTGCGGCCGGCGGCGCCTGGCTTGCCACGTCCGCCGCCGCCAGCCCGAGGTCCTGCACGCGCATCCGCCGCGGGTCGGCGATCGGGATCGCACGCAGCAGCGCCCGCGTGTACGGGTGCTGCGGGTTGCGCACGACGTCCTCGGCCGGGCCAATCTCCACGATCCGGCCGAGATACATCACGGCGATGCGGTCGGCGACGCGCTTCACCACGCCGAGATCGTGCGAGATGAAGATGTAGGACAGGCCCAGCCGCTGCTGAAGATCCAGGATCAGGCGCAGGATCTGCGAGCGGATGGAGACGTCGAGCGCCGACACCGCCTCGTCGAACACGACGATGTCGGGGTGCAGGATCAGCGCGCGCGCAATGGCGATGCGCTGGCACTGGCCGCCGGAGAATTCGTGCGGATAGCGCGCCGCATCCCCGGCGCGCAGGCCCACGAGCTGCAGCAGTTCGCGCGCGGCGTCATGGCGCTCGGCCGGCGTGCCCAACCCTTGCAAGCGCATGGGCTCGGCGATGTTGACCCCGACGGTCATGCGCGGGTTGAGCGACGAGAGCGCGTCCTGAAACACGATCTGCAGCCGCCGGCGAAGCTTCCGCCGCTGCCGCTCCGATGCGCCGGTGAAGGGGGTGCCGTCGATCAGCACGCTGCCGCCGTCGGGGGCGATCAGGTGCAGCACGAGGCGCGCAAGCGTCGACTTGCCGCAGCCGCTCTCACCGACCAGCCCGAGCGTCTCGCCGCGACGCAGGTGGAAGCTGACATCGGCGACCGCGCGCACTGCGCGGCGCGACAGGCCCCCGCCCCGGCCCGGAAAGCTCTTGCGCAGGCCTTCGACCGAGAGCAGCGCATCAGGCATCGGCAAGCACCTCCGCGGCCCGATGGCAGGCGACCTCGTGCGCGGCCCCGAAGGGCTGCAACGCCGGGCTGGCGGCATCGCAGGCGGCGACGGCATGCCGGCAGCGCGGGGCAAAGCGGCAGCCGGGCGGCGGATGGCGCAGATCCGGCGGCATGCCCTCGATCGGCTGCAGGGGCGCGCGGCGGTCATCCTCGATTCCCGTGGCGCAGCCGAGCAGCGCGCGCGTGTAGGGGTGCCGCGGCGCGTGAAACAGCGTGTCCACGTCCGCGCGCTCCACCACGCGGCCAGCGTACATCACCAGCACATCGTCCGCCATCGCCGCGACGACACCCAGGTCGTGCGTGATCAGCAGCAGCGAGGCGTGCATCTCCTGCTGCAAATCGTGCAGCAGTCGCAGGATGGTGGCCTGCACCGTCACGTCCAGCGCCGTCGTCGGCTCATCGGCGATGATGATGTCCGGCCGGCAGGCGATCGCCGCCGCGATCAGCGCGCGCTGGCGCATCCCGCCGCTGAAATGGTGCGGATAGTCCTGCGCCCGCGCCGCCGCATCGACGACGCCGACATGCTCCAGCAGCCGCACGGCCCGCTGCTCGGCCGCAGCGCGCGAGATCGGCTCATGCGCGCGGATGGTCTCCGCGATCTGGCTGCCGAATGTCAGCACCGGGTTCAGCGAGGTCAGCGGGTCCTGGAACACCATGCCGATCCGGCTGCCGCGCACGCCCTCGAACTCCCGCGCGCCGGCGCGGCGCAGGTCGCGCCCGTCCAGCAGGATCTCGCCCGCGACGACATGGCCAGGCGGCTCGATCAGGCCCATGATCGACAGCGCCGTGACCGACTTGCCGGAACCCGATTCACCGACCAGCGCCGTCGTCCGTCCGCGGCGCAGGGCGAAGCTCACGCCATCGACCGCGACCGTGCCGCCCCGCTCCGGCCCGAAGCGCGTGCGCAGGCCGCGCAACTCCAGCACCACATCGGTGCTCATCGCCGTGCCGTCCGCGGGTCGAGCGCATCGCGCAGCCCGTCGCCCAAAAAGTTGAACGCGAGCGACACGATCAGGATCACGACGCCCGGCAGCACCGTGACATGCGGCGCCCGCCGCAGCACCACGCGCCCGTCGGCCACCATCGTCCCCCAGTCCGCGACCGGCGGCTGCACGCCGAGGCCAAGGAAGCTCAGGCCAGCGCCGACGACGATCATCAGGCCCATCAGCGTCGTCGCGTACACCACGATCGGGCTGAGCACGTTCGGCAGCACGTAGCGCGCAAGGATGACCGGTGACGACCCGCCCGCGGCCCGCGCCGCCTCGATATAGGGCATCGTCACCACGCCCAGCGTCGCGGTGCGCGCAAGCCGGCCGACATAGGGCACCAGCACGACGGTGATCGCGAGGATCTCCGTGGTCACGCCGGGCGTGAGCACGCCGGCGATGGCGATCGCCAGCAGCACCATCGGGAACGCCAGCAGCACGTCGAGCACGCGCATCACGAACTGATCCAGCAGGCCGCGCGCGTATCCGGCCAGCATGCCGAGGGCGAGCCCGATGATGCTGGCGAGCACCGTCGGCACGACGCCGACCAGCAGCGACACCCGCCCGCCCCACAGCAGCCGCGCCACCATGTCGCGGCCCTGCTGGTCGGTGCCCAGCAGATGCCCCGGCGTGCCGGGCGGGGCGAAGCGCAGCAGGTTGTCGGCCTCATACGGATCATGGGCGCTGAGCCAGGGGGCGAACACAGCGCCGAGGGCAGCGGCAAGCAGGACCACCGCCGCCAGCACTGCCGTGCGGTCGCGCAGGAACGCGAACAGCCGCCAGTATCGCTGCGACAGCGGGCGGCGCGGCTCACCGGGGGGCGCGACGGCCGCTCCGTCCACACCCACGCGGTCCGACGGCACGTCCATCAGCTACGCATCTCTCAGCCGCGGATCGAGCAGAACATTGATGAAATCCACCAGAATGTTGACCAGCACGAAAGCCAGCGCGATCAGCAGCGTCGTCGCCTGCACTGCCGGCATGTCACGCGCGGTGATGGAATCGTAGAGCAGCGAGCCGAGACCCGGCCAGGCGAACACCACCTCGGTCAGCAGCGCGCCGCCGATCAGGTAGCCGAGCTGCAGGCCGGTGATGGTGACGATCGGCGGCAGCGCGTTCAGGATCACGTGGCGCCGCAGCAGCACCCCGCGCGAAAGGCCCTTCGCCCGGGCGACACGCACATGCGGGCGCTCCAGCGCCTCGCGGAGCGACGAGCGCACCATGCGGGTGATGATCGCAGCGGGCCCCAGCGCCGTGGTCACGGCGGGCAGCACCAGATGGCGCAGCACGTCGAGCGCGCCGCCATCGCCCGCCATGTCCGTCATGCCGGAGACCGGCAGCCAGCGCAGCCGGATCGCGAACAGCAGCACGAGGATCAGGCCGAGCCAGAACGGCGGCGTGCTGCCCGCCAGCAGCGTCACCACCATCGTGCCGCGATCGAAGATCGAGCGCGTGCGCAATGCCGCGAACAGTCCCGCGCCGTAGCCGATCACGATGGCGAGGAACAGGCTCGCGACCGTCAGCAGCATCGTGTTGACGAAGCGCGGCAACACGAGTGCCGCGACGTGAAGCTGGGTCGCGATCGAAACTCCGAAATCGCCGTGCAGCGTCCGCCACAGCCATCGACCGTACTGCAGCGGCAGCGGCTGATCGAGTCCGAGCGCGTGCCGAAGCTCCGTCTTCGCCGCCTCGGTCGCCTGCGGGCCGAGCAGCACCGTGGTCACATCGCCCGGCGCCAGATGCATGAGCAGAAAGATGATGACCGAGACCCCGAACATCACGGGGAGCACGCCAAGCAAGCGGTGGACGAGGAACTTGCCCAATCTGCCTCCGTCGTCGTCAGGCGGGCGCGCCGCCGAAGCGCGCCCGCCGCCTTCCCTGTCCTACTCGACCGAGACGGTCGAAAGGTCAAACCAGTCCTCGGGCGGATTGACGAAGCCCTTCACCTTCGGCGAGAGCAGCATCGGCTGCAGATCGTCCACGGTGGGCACGAATGCGGCGTCGTCCATGATGAGGCGGTTAGCCTTCTGATAGATCGCCTTCATCTTCACCGGGTCGCGCTCCAGGATCGCCGCGTCGAGCAGCTTGTCGACCTCCTTGTTGCAGTACCAGCCGGAGTTCACGCCGCCCGGCGGGGCGCTGTCGCAGCGCGACACGATGTCGATCCAGGCCGGCGTGGACATGCCCCACCCGATCGTGTTGAACGCCACGCTTGCCGGCATGCCGCCGGCCCACTTGCCCATGTAGGTGATCCACTCGTACTTCTTGAGCTGGACGTCTATCCCCACCTTTTTCAGGTCACGCTGGATCCACGTCTCCACCAGCTCGCCGGTGCCATACTGCGGCAGCTCGAAGACCAGCTTCAGATCGTGCGCATGGCCCGCCTCGGCCAGCAGTTTCTTCGCACCTTCGGGATCGTAGCTGTAGCTCTTGAAGGTCGGGTCGTAGGCGTCGGTGCCCGGCGAGAGCATGCCGTATTCGGCGCGGCCCGTGCCGTGATAGATGTCGTGCGCGATGCCCTCGCGGTCGATCGCCATGTTGATCGCCTTGCGGACGCGAATGTCCTTCATGGCGTCATTCTTGAAGTTCAGGTGCAGGAAGTTGATGTAGGGCACGTTGGCGTTCGTGGACAGCTTGAACCCCTCGCCCACCAGCCGCTGGATCTCGTCCCAGGGCGGCGTGCTCATCATCTGGATCTCGCCGTTCTCCAGCGCGTTCACGCGCGTCGCCGGGTCCTGCAGCGGGCGGAAGATGATGCGGTCGAGCTTCGCCGGCCGGCCCCAGTAGTCCGGGTTGCGCTCCAGCACCGTCTTCACGCCCTGATCGCGCTCCACGAAGCGGAAGGGGCCGGTGCCGATCGGGTGCAGGGCGATGCCACCATTGCCGTATTTCTTCACCGCCGTCGGACTGATCATCAGCGGCTGGCCGTAGCTCTGCAGGCCGATGCGCAGCCACTGGTAGTTCGGCGCCTTCAGCGTGACCCGCACCGTCATCGGGTCCACGACCTCGACGCTCTTGATCCACTTGGTGTAGGCGATCACGAACGCCTTGGCCTTCTTGTAGAAGTTCGGCGAGCTTTCGTCCCAGAACCGCTCGAAGTTGAACTTCACCGCGGCCGCGTCGAACGGCGTGCCGTCGTGGAACTTGACGCCCGGGCGCAGTTTGAAGGTGTAGACGGTGCCATCGGGCGAAATTTCCCAGGAAGTGGCCAGCGCCGGCACCAGCGGCGGCGTCGGCACGTCAGCCTTGGTCAGATCCTCTTTCACCAGTCCTTCGAAGATCTGATAGGTGACCTGGTAGGTACTCCATCCGCCGGTCGCGTGCGGGTCGAGGATGTCGGTCTCGGCCGGCATGCCCCATACCAGCGTGCCCGCCGCGCGCGCCACGCCGGATGTCAGCCCGGCCAGCGCCAGGGTGGTCGCGGCCAGCAATGCGGCGCGCAGCGTTGTCGTTCGCCTGCTCATTCATTCCCCCTTGTCGGAAGCCTTCCTTCGGCAATGAGGCTAGTGCACGGGCCGGCGGTACGCTACCGGCGTTCGCAGGTGCGGAAGGGTTTCCAACGACACCCGGAGCCCACGCAATGCCGCACCGCCGCCCTCGGGGAAGGAAGGCGCCATGGCGCTGAGCCTGTCTGAATACGCCGATCGCGATGGCCTCGCGTTGGCTGAACTCGTGCGCGACGGCGCTGTCACCGCGCGCGAATTGCTGGACACCGCGCTCGTTGGCATCGAGAAGCTCAATCCGCGGCTGAACGCGGTCACGCTCACGCTGCGATCGCACGCCGAGGCGGCGATCGCAGCGGGGCTGCCGGATGGCGCGTACACGGGCGTGCCGTTCCTGCTCAAGGATCTGTCGCCGACCCTGGCCGACGTGCCGACCTCCGGCGGCAGCCGGTTCTTCTCCGGCGTCACGCGGCCGTACGACACCGAGCTCGTGCGGCGCTTCAGGCGCGCAGGTCTGGTGATGGCGGGCAAGACCAACACGCCGGAACTGGGGTCCAACGGCTCCACCGAGCCGGTGGCGACCGGCGCCACGCACAATCCCTGGGGGCTGGGCTTTTCCGCCGGCGGATCGAGCGGTGGGTCGGCGGCGGCAGTCGCGGCCGGGATCGTGCCCGCGGCCCATGCCAGCGACGGCGGCGGCTCCATCCGCGGCCCGGCGGCCTGCTGCGGGCTGGTGGGGCTGAAGCCGACGCGCAGCCGCAACTCGCTCGGGCCCGACGCCGGCGAAGTCTGGCAGGGCTTCGTCAACGAGCACGTCGTGAGCCGCAGCGTGCGCGACACCGCGGCGCTGCTGGACGCGACCGCCGGCTACTGCCCCGGCGATCCGCACATTGCCCCGGTGCCGTCGCGGCCGTTCCTGCAGGAGGTGGGTGCCCCGCCGGGCCGGCTGCGCATCGGCGTGGCACTGCGCGAGGCGGGCGGCGAGCGCTTCCATCCGGATGCCGCCGCCGCCGTTGCCGCGGCCGCCCGCCTGCTGGCCGATCTCGGCCACGAGGTCGAGGAGGTGTCGCCGCAATACGACGTGCCGTTGCTGCTCGACGCATTCATGACCTTCTTCGCAGCCGGCGTCGGCCTCGCGGTCGAGGAGCGCGCCGCGGCCACGGGCAGGACGCCCGCGCCGGGGCTGGTCGAGCGCAACAATCTTTGGCTGTGGGAGAAGTCGAAGTCGATCGGCTGCACCGACTATCTGCGCGCCATCGCCAAGCAGAACACCGTCACCCGCGAGTTCGCGCGCTTCTTCGGCGACCACGACATCTGGCTCACCCCCACCACGGCCGACCCGCCGCCGCCGCTCGGGCATCTGCATGCCGACGTGGACGACGTGGCGCAGTTCTTCCGCCGGCTGTGGCGGTTCAATCCGCTGCAATGGGTCTACAACGCCAGCGGCAATCCGGCGATCACGCTGCCGCTGCATTGGAACGCAGCGGGCCTGCCGCTCGGCGTGATGCTCGGCGCCCGGTATGGCGACGAGGCGACGCTGCTCCGGGTCGCCGCGCAGATCGAGGCGGCCGCGCCCTGGCGACAGCGGCATCCACCGGTTTCGGTCTGGAACCTCTGAGCGGCACGGCTGCCGCCCGCCCTTGCCCCGGCACACGGCGGCCGGTATCGCGGGCGACCTGAGCCCCGACGGCCCTGATGCCCCAACGCCCGCGTATGCTGATCCTGGCCGACGATCTGTCCGGCGCCGCCGACTGCGGCGTCGCATGCGCGCGTGCGGGGCTTCCCACGCTGGTCCTGCTCGACGCCGGCGCGGCCGGCGATGCGGCCGAGGCGCTGGCGGTGGACCTCGACAGCCGCAGCCTTGATGCCGCAGCCGCTAGAGCCGTCGTGCGCAAGGCTGCGGATCACAGGCTGCGGCCGGGCAGCCTGCTCTATGCGAAGATCGACTCCACTCTGCGCGGCAATCCGGGGGCCGAGATCGCCGCCGCGCGTGCCGCCCTGGCGGCTTGCCTGCCGGCGCGTCACGGCTCGCTCGCCGTGGTCGCGCCAGCCTTCCCGGCGATGGGCCGCACCGTGCGCGACGGCCGCGTGCTGGTACGGGGCGTGCCGCTGGCGCAGACCGAGACCTGGCGGCGCGAGCGCGGCGACGCCGACCCGCACCTTGCCGCCGCGCTCGAGGCCGCCGGCTTACGTACGCGCGCGGCGTCGCTTGAAACGGTTCGCGGCGGTGGGCTGGCGGCGGCGATGCAGCGCGCGCGAGCGGAAGGAGCAGGCGCCGTCGTGTGTGACGCCGAGAGCGAATCCGACCTCGCCGCGATCGCCACTGCGGGGACGGACCTCGGCCCGGGGATCGTGTGGGCCGGCTCGGCGGGCCTCGCGCGCCACCTCGCGGGCCGGGTGGCATCGGGGGCCGGGCCGGCGAGCCGCACGGCACCCCCGGCGCACCGCCGCGGCGGCCCGGTACTGGTGGTGATCGGCAGCATGTCGACGCTCGCCCGCGCCCAGTGCCAGGCAATCGCCGATCAGGCCCGGCGCATCGCGGTGCCATCGGAGGCACTGCTGGCTGGGCCGACCGCGGCAGGCTGGGTCGCCGCCGAAGCGGCCCTCCGCCGCGCCGTCGCCGCGGCGCCGGCGATCGTGCTCTCGGTCGAAGCGGACGGCGGTGGGATGCCGCCGACGCGCAGCGTGTCCGCGGCCCTCGCGCGCCTGGTCGCCCCCGAACTGCATCGGATCGGTGCCCTGGTCGCAAGCGGCGGAGACACGGCGCGGGCCGTGCTGACCGTGGCCGGGGTTGCCCGGCTGTGCCTGCTGGGCGAGATCGAGCCGGGGGTGCCGCTGAGCGTCACGGCCGGGCTGCCTGGAACACCATTGCCGGTCGTAACCAAGGCCGGCGCCTTCGGCGACGAACGAACCCTCATCCGTTGCGTGGAAGCATTGCGCGCCCTGCCCGAGGCCCGCGATGCGACGGCGAGCGCCGCCGGGCGGCAGGAGAATGAAGCATGAGCGCAACCGCGCTGCCGCTGATCGCGATCACGATGGGCGATGCCGCCGGGATCGGCCCGGAGGTGATCATGAAGGCGCTGGCCGAGCCCGCCGCCCGCACGCTGTGCCGGCCGCTGGTCGTGGGCGACGCGGCGCGGCTGCGCGAGGCCGGAGCCCGCGCCGGCGGTGCCGCGGCGCGGCTGGAGGTGCGTCCGGTCGCGGGGCCCGAGGAAGGGCGGTATGCCGCGGGCGCAGTGGACTGCATCGACCTCGACCTGATCCCGCCCGGCCTGCCCTGGGGCCAGCTTTCGGCGCCGGCCGGCGAGGCCGCCTTCCAGTTCGTGCGCGTCGCCACCGAGCTCGCCGTCGCCGGGCGCGTCGGCGCCATCTGCACGGCGCCCCTGAACAAGGAGGCGCTCCACCTCGCCGGCCGCCGCTATCCGGGCCACACGGAGATGCTGGCAGCCCTCACCGGCACGCCGGAGGTGAGCATGATGCTGATGACGCCGAAGCTGCGCGTGATCCACGTCACGACCCATATCGGCCTGCTGGACGCCATCGAGCGCATCGAGCCGGGGCTGGTGGAGCGCACGATCGGGCGCGGGCACGCGACGCTGACGCGGGCCGGGATCGCGGCACCGCGGATCGGGGTCTGCGGCATCAACCCGCATGCGGGGGAGCACGGGCTGTTCGGGCGCGGCGAGGAGGAGGGCAAGATCGCGCCCGCCGTGGAACGCTGCCGCGCGGAGGGCTGGGACGTCACCGGCCCGCTGCCGGCCGATACGCTGTTCTTCCGCGCCGGCCGGGGCGAGTTCGACCTCGTGGTCGCCATGTATCACGACCAGGGGCACGGGCCGGTGAAGGTGCTGGGGATCGAGGCCGGCGTGAATGTGACCGTCGGCCTGCCGGTCATCCGCACCAGCGTCGATCACGGCACGGCCTTCGACATCGCCGGCACCGGGCAGGCCGATGAGCGCAGCATGATCGAGGCGCTGCGGCAGGCAGCCGACCTCGCGCCGTAGCGGGGCGCTTCGGCCTACGCCCGCCCCGTTCGCCGTCGATACAGATAGCCGCCGAGCGCGCTGCCGAGCACGATCACGAGCCCCATCACGATCGCCTGGTCGTAGAAGGCGAGCCCCAGCAGGTTCAGGCCCTTGTCGAGCGTGACCACGACCAGGGCACCGGTCACGGTGCGAAAGGCGCCACCCTCGCCGCCGAACACGCTCGTCCCGCCGAGCACGACGGCCGCGATCGCCATCAGCAGGATGTTGTCGCCGAGGATCGGGCCGCCCGACCCGAGCCGCAGCACGATGCAGGAAGCGGCGAGCCCGGCGAGCGTGCCGGAGACCAGAAAGCCCGTGAAGCGGGCGCGGCGCACCCGCAGGCCGGCAAACACCGCCGCGCGACGGTTGGCGCCGACCAGGGCGATCTCGCGGCCGATCACCGTCTGCCGCAGGAAGAGATGCGCGGCCGCATAGACGGCAATCGCGATCCACAGCAGCCACGGCAGCCCGGCAAACGTGCCGCGCCCGAACCGCAGCGCCCCGAACGGCAGGCGCCCCACCGAATGGCCGCCGGTGATCAGCATGGCAATCGCACGCGCCGTGACCAGCACGCCCAGCGTGTACACGAAAGCGGAAAAACGGAACCATGCGATCACGGCGCCATTCAGCGCGCCAATGAGCGCGCCGGTTGCGACCATCACCATCACCCCGAGCCACACCGACGCCGTGCCGCGCATCGTGAGCGCACCGAGGACCGAGGCGAGGCTCAGTACCGATCCGATGCTGAGGTCGATCTCGCCGAGCAGGAACACGAAGGTCAGGCCGATCGCCGCGATCGCCAGCGGCGCGAACAGGCGCGCCATGTTGGCGAGATTGGCGGCGGAGACGAACCCGTCGATGCTGACGGACAGCGCCAGGAACGCGACCAGCAGCACCGGCAGCATCGGCAGCTTCAGCAGCGCCGCCAAACTCACGCCCCGCCGCATCACGCGCGGCGGGGCGGTCGGCAAGTCAGCCATCGCAATGCGCCTCCGCGCTGCACCCGTCATGCCGCCCCTGCCGTGGCGGTATGACGGCCCGCGACGAGAGTGGGCATGACAACGGGCGAGACGGCGACGGCTTCCCCGGGGGAAACCCGGCGCGCGCGCGGCCGCGAGCGAAGACCATCATGGTCGGGCCTGACGGATCAGACGCCATGGGCAACGCGCAGGACGCCTCCGCATGCCGTGCCGCGGCATTATCCCTGGCAACCCCAGATCTTGCTCGCCATCGCCTTCACATTGTCCGGACCGTACGGGATGCCGGGCAGGAACTCCGCCTGCGGCTCGATCTTGCCGCCCTGCGAGGCCTTGATCGCCGCGGCGACGGCGCGGCGCGACATTTCGGGCAGCGGCGTTGCGATCTCCAGGTCGATCAGCCGGTCCCGCACCGCCTTGCAGCCGAGCGGCGTGCCGTCGATGCTGACGATGGTGATGTGCTTCGGATCACCCACCGGCAGCAGCAGGTTCTTCGCCTTCAGCACCGAGAACACGCCCTGCAGCGCGTCGTTCCACGGTGCGTAGATGCCCGCGAGATCGGGGTGCGCCTGCAAGGCGTTCTCCGTCCCGTCCAGCGCCTTCTGCGGATTCCAGTCGGTCGGCACCTGCGCCACGATGGTGATGTTGGGCGCCGCCTTCAACGCATCGTCCAGGCAGCGGGAGCGGCGGATGCCGTTGTCGTTGGCCAGCCCGCCTTGCAGTTCCAGCAGCTTGAACGGCTTGCCCGCTGCGGCCTTGACGAAGAACTCACCCGCCACCTTGCCGTCGGCGCAGGGATCGCCGCCGATGTGATAGGTGACGGATTTCAGGTCCGACAGCGCCTGGTCGAGCGAGACGAACGGGATACCGGCGGCGATGGTCGAACGTGCGAGATCGTTCGCCGCTTCGATGTCCCACGGAATCGCGATGATCGCGCTCACGCCCTGCGAGACCATGGTATCGACCTGCGACGCCTGTCGCTGCGCGTCCTTGTCGGCGTTGGCGAAGTCCATCTTGGCGTGCGCGGCCTCAATCGCGTCCGTCAGCGCCTTCTTCTCCGCGACGCGGAACGGCTCGATCTTGTCGAACGAGACGCCGATCGTGATGTCCTTCGCGCTCGCGGCATCGAACGCCGTCGGGGCGGTGAGCAACGCCGCCGCCAGCCCGATCTGCAGATAGGCTTTTCGCATGGTTTCCTCCCGTTTGTGGTTTGCTTGTATCGTGCGGTCCGTCGAGAAGAGCCGTGATGTCTCCTTTTGCTGTTGCCGGCGGCGCCGTCGGTCAGGCCCGCAGTTCGGGGATCACCGGCGAGCGGCGGCTGCGCATATGCGCCGAGGCCGCATCGGCCGAGACGGCGATGAGCAGGATCACGCCGCGCACCACGTCGTAAGCATACGGATCGGCGCCGATCAACGTCATCCCGTTGTCGATCGTCGTCAGCAGCAGACTTGCGAGCACCGTCCCGAACATGCTGGCACGCCCGCCGAATAGGCTGGTGCCGCCGAGAACGACGGCCGTGATGACGGTGAACTCCATGCCATAGCCGAGGTCCGGGTTGACCACGCCGACGCGGCCCACCAGGATCAGCCCGGCGATCGCCCCGCACAGGCCGGACGCCGCATAGGCCACCACCAGCAGGCGTTCGGTGCGCAACCCCGTCTCGACGGCGGAGCGCGGTGAACCGCCGACCGCGAGCAGGCGGCGCCCGGTCGGCGTTTCCGACAGAAACACCCAGCCCGCGACGGCCATCAGCACGGCAGCGAAGACCGGCACGCCGATACCCCAGAGTTGCGCGCGACCGAACGCAAGGATCGGGCCGCGCACCGCAATCAGTCCAGCCGCCGTGATGTGCAGGCCGAGCCCGCGATAGAGCGTGAGCGTGCCGAGCGTGGTGATCAGCGCGCTGAGGCGCAGCACGTTCGTCGCCACGGCGTTGAGCGTGCCGAGTGCCAGCCCGGAAGCGATCGCGATCGGATAGACGAGCCACGTGGTGTCGGTGGCAAGCGCCGCCTCCGACCGGGTGCCGGCGCCGAGCAGGGCCAGCGCGAGCGCGAGATTGGCAATGGCGCCGATCGAGAGGTCGATGCCCCGCGCGGCAATGACGAGCGTCATGCCGACGGCGCCGATCATTGTCGGCGCTGCCTGCAGCAGTACGTTGCGCAAATTGTCGAGGTCGGCAAAGCGGTCGCTCAGGCTCGCGAAGCCGACGCTGACCAGCGCCAGCACCGCGACCAGCGACCACACCTGCGCGCCGACGCGCGTCAGCGGGCGCCAGCGGCCGCTCATGACACCCGCCCGGTGGAGGCGAGCGCCAGGATACGGTGCGCCTCCGCCTCGGCGCGCGACAGAGCGCCGACGATGCGGCCCTTGTGCAGCACGAGCACGCGGTGGGCCAGCGCCATCATCTCCGGAAGATCGGAACTGATCAGCAGGAAAGCGACACCGGCCGCGGCCTGTTCGCGGATCAGCCGGTGCATCTCGGCGCGCGCACCGATGTCCACACCCTTGGTCGGCTCGTCGAGGATGCAGACGCGGGGCGCGCGCTGCAGCCAACGGCCGACGATCGCCTTCTGCTGGTTGCCGCCGGAAAGCGCCAGCATGAATGCCTCCAGCCCGGGATGATCGACGTGGAATGTCATGGCCGCCTGCTCCGCCGCCTGCCGCTCGCGATCGAGCGCGAGCAAGCCGAGCGGACCGCTCGCGACCACGGGCAGCATCGCGGCGCTGAGATTCTCTCGCACGGCGCGATTGAGGAACGCCTGGTCGCGACGCCGGTCCTCCGACACCAGCACCAACCCACGCTCCAACGCCATACGCGGCGAACGCTCGACGAACGCTCGGCCGGCGAGCGTCACGCGCCCTTCGCCATGCCGCAGACCGACGAGAAGTTCCGCGACCTCGCTGCGCCCCGCGCCCATGAGGCCGGCGAGGCCAAGGATCTCGCCCGCGTGCAGGCAGAACGAAACCTCGTGCACCGCAACGCCATCGCCCAGGCGATCCACCTCCAGCATCACCGGCGCATCGTCCGCCACAGCGGCAGGTACGGTGGTCAGCTCGGCAAGGTCGCGCCCGACCATCCGGCGCATCAGTGCCTCCTGCGGCATGTCGCGCGGCGTTCCGCCGCCGACCACGCGACCGTCGCGCAGCACCGTGATGCGGTCGGCGAGTTCGTACACCTCCTCCATGAAATGGGTGATGTAGATGATGGCGTAGCGATGATCGCGCAGCCGACGCACGGCGTCGAACAGGCGCGCACGCTCCGGCAGGCTGAGGCATGTGGTGGGCTCGTCGAGAATGAGCAGCGACGAGGAGCGGTGGATCGCCTTCGCGATCTCGACCATCTGGCGCTCACCGAGTGAAAGCTCCTCCACCGGCGTCCAGGGATCGATTGCCGCGCCGAGGCGGTCCTGCAGCACCGCGCGTGACTGCGCCTCCATGCGCTTCCGGTCCACCCGGCCGAAGCGCTGCGGCAAGCGCGGCAAATGGATGTTTTCGGCGACGCTCAGATTCTCGAACAGGCTGAGTTCCTGGTGGATGGTGCCGATCCCAAGCCGATCCGCATCCGCCGGCGACAGCGCGGCGAGGGTGCGGCCAGCGAAATGCACCGCACCGGAATCGGGGGCGATCAGGCCGCTGAGAATGTTCTTGAGCGTGGACTTGCCGGCCCCGTTCTCGCCGACCAGCATCAGGATTTCGCCCCGATCGGCGGTGAAGCTCACATCCTGCAGGACCGGAATGCCGGCGAAGCTTTTGCCGACGGACGCGACGCCGAGCAGCGCCCGTTCCGGCGGGTCCGGCGTCATCCGTGGCTCCGTGCGGGATCCGGCATCGGCTCATCCCCACCCAGGCGTGGGATGAACTATGGCAGGTCGGACCGTGCCCGGTCACCGGCCAAAAGCTTGCCCCATCCGCAATTCCGACCGTTCACCCCCGCATGGCGCGTCGCGATCGGCGCTCTATGGAAACAGGCCGCGCGTGTCCTTCGCGTCGCGCACCTTGGCAACGCCGATCGCCATCGCCGCCGTGCGGTGCGCCACGCCGTCACGCGCCGCGCGCTCCAGCACCGCCACGAATGCGCGCTGCAAGACGCGATAGAGGCGATCATTCACCTCCGCCTCGTCCCAGAAGAACTGTTGCAGGTCCTGCACCCATTCGAAATAGCTCACGATCACGCCGCCGGCGTTGCACAGGATGTCGGGGATGACGAAGATGTCGGGCCGCTGCTCGAGCACCGTATCGGCCTCCGGCGTCGTCGGGCCGTTCGCCGCCTCGGCCAGCACGCGGCATTGCAGCCGTGTCGCGAGCGCGGCGTCGATCACCCGTTCGACCGCGGCGGGGACAAGAATGTCGCAGCACTGGGCGAGCAGTTCACCGGGGCTGAAGTCGGGCTCGCTGGAGAACCCGGCCAGCACGCCGCGCGCGGCCACGTGGCGCAGG
>JAFKFJ010000266.1 GCA_017307335.1 Alphaproteobacteria bacterium
GGTCGCCACCTGCGCCGCCAGCCCCACCCGTCCCAGCCGCATCCGCAGGTCGGCGGCCAGCGCCGCCTCGCCGCCGAAGAGATGGGCGCAGCCGGAGATGTCGAGCACCAGCCCTTCCGGCGGGTCGGCGGCGGCGAGGGGGGTGTAGCGGGTGCACCAGGCGGCCAGGGCCGCCAGCCCCGCGGCCTCGGCGGCGGGATCGGCCTCGGCCAGTTCGAGCCCGGGGCAGATCGCGCGCGCCTGGGCGAACGGCATGTCCGGCGCGAGGCCGGCGGCCTCGGCCAGCGGGTCGACGGCGACGAGGCGGCGCACGCCGCGCACCGTCGTGACGGTGGCGAGCGGGGTGGCGGAGGGGCATTCAGGCGCGCCGGCGTGCCGGCGGCGCAGGCGCAGCGTCGCCCAGCAGGGCAACCACACCGAGAGCAGGCGGCGCATGGGCATCTCCGGCGATGATTTCCACGACCCAGCTCCCCGGCCGGCCGCCGCGGGCATGGGTCAGCTCCATCCGCCAGCGCGGTGTCCCCGGCTCGCGTCCCATCGGCATGCTGGGCGCCGGGGCGAGGCGCCAGCGCGTGACCGCGGCATTGCCCTCCAGCGCCACCGCGGCCGCGGGGCGGGACAGCACGAACCCGGTGCTGCCGCGCCCCTGGGCGGCCAATTGCAGCCGCCGCGCCGCCAGCCGCGGCAGCCGCGCGGCCTCCGCCACCACCGCCGCCACCGCCCCCTCGCGCAGCGCGGTCTCGGCGGCGGCGAGGGTGGCGGCCTCACGCGGGCTCTGCACCTGGATCAGCCGCGCCGGATCGAACCCGTAGGCGGCGAGGCCCGGCGGGTAGAGATCGGCGGCCGGGGCGATCCCGAGCACCGGCCGCGCGTCGTCCAGGCGGGCGAGCAGGCAGGCCGTGAAGGCGGCGGCCAGGGTCGTCTCTTCCGCCGCGACCTCGTGCAGTGCGCCGAGCGGCAGCCCGCCCGCCGGCAGATGCGCCGCCAGCGCCGCATCGCCGGGCGCCAGCACGCCCCAGCGCGCCGGCGGGACGAGGGCGGCGAGGCGGGCGCGCAGCGCCGGCAGGGAAGAGGGGGCGGCCCGGGAAGAGGCCCGGGAAGAGGCCCGGGAAGAGGCCAGGGAAGAGGGCGTTGACACGGCGCGGCGGGAGGTTCGATGTTCCAGGTTTGTTCACATCGATTCCCTGCCCCGGAGGCGGAGTCAAGCGCGGCGATTCAGCCCGCGCGCGGCAGCCACAGCGTGACGGTGGTGCCCGTGCCGGCGCCGCTGTCGATGCGCACATGCCCGCCCGCCTGGCGGACGAACCCGTAGAGCATGGCGAGGCCGAGACCGGTTCCCCGCTCCGGCGGCTTGGTGGTGAAGAACGGGTCGAAGACGCGCGCCCGCACCTCCGGCGGCATGCCGATGCCGCTGTCGGCCACCCGTACCGCGACGAAATCGCCGCACACCGTCCCGTCCTGCACCGGCTCATCCGTCAGCGTCGCATTCGCGGTGGCGATCACGAGCCGCCCGCCCTCCGGCATCGCGTCGCGGGCATTGATGCAGAGATTGAGCAGCGCGTTCTCAAGCTGATTGGCATCGCATTCGACCGGCCACAGCCCCTCGGCCAGCTCCGTCTCCACACGCACCCCGGCGCCGACGCTGCGCCGCACCAGATCCATCATGGCGCCGATCAGCGCGTTCACCTCCACCCGCTCGGCCTGCATCGGCCGCTGGCGGCCGAAGGCGAGGAGCCGGCGGATGAGGGCGGCGGCACGCTCCACCTCCGCGAGCGCCGCCTTCGCGAACACGTCCGCCTCGGCCACGTCGGCGCGGGAGAGGCGACGGCGCAGCAGTTGCAGCGCGCCGGCGATCGCCTGCAGGCGGTTGTTGAAGTCGTGCGCGATGCCGCCGGTGAGCTGGCCGATCGCCTCCATCTTCTGCGCCTGCCGCAGCGCCACCTCGGCGCGGGTCCGCTCCTCGATCTCGGCGCGCAGCCGGGCGTTGGCGGCGGCAAGCTCCGCGGTGCGCTCGGCCACCCGTTCCTCCAGCCGCCCGGCGAGGTCGCGCAGCGCCATCTCGTCGCGCCGGCGCTGGTCGATGTCGCGGAAATAGACCGAGACCCCGCCGCTGGCCGACGGATACACGGCGGTCGCCACCCAGCGGTTGAGCAGCGGCGAGACCGCTTCGAGATGCTGCGCGGTGCGGGTTGCTCCGGCGCGGATCAGGGCGTGCTCGAGCGGGTGGCCCTTGACCTGGGGAAAGACGTCGGTGAACGGCCGGCCGAGCAGGTCCGCCGCGCGCCGGTTCCAGAGCTGCAGGGCGCGGGCATTGACGTAGGTGACGCGGCCTTCCGCATCGAGCGCGTAGAAGGCGTCCGAGATGCTCTCCAGGATCTCGTGCAGGCGTGCGACCGGCACGGCCGCTTCGATCGGGGTGGAGGAGACGGGGTCCGGCATGGCCATGCTTATGCCACGTCCGGCGGTGCGGGCGGGAAGTTCCGCTGGGCCGGGCGCGCCGCCGGCAGGCGGACGCCGGCTCAGCCCGGCTGTTCGGCGGCCCGCAGGCTCACGAACATGCCGACGAGCGGCGCCCCGCCCGACGAGCGGCATGCGTCGCCGCCGGTGAGCGGGCCGACCTCCTCGCCGTCGGCGAACCGCCCTGCATAGCGGCAGATGAAATGCCCCGCGGCCGCGGGGGCCACCCGCATCGCGAACCCCCGCAACGGGCGTGACTTCCCGCGCGTGCCGCAGAACGCGCCGACGGGCGTCCAGCCCGGCTCCGGTTCATCGGCGTCGAGCGCCTGGTATTCGATCCCCAACCCCGCCAGGGCGGCGGCGGCGTGCAGCGCGAATCCCTCGATCCAGTTGCCGCCCGCGGGCTCAAGCCAGGTCTCGGCGGCGGCCATCATGTCGCCGACCTTGCTGACATGCGCGACCAGCACCAGCGCCACCCCCGGCTTCGCTTCGGCCTTCGCCGCGCCGTAGCCCAGGCGCCGGCCGATATCGACGTAGTGGTGCCAGCCATCCGCGTACCAGCCCTCGCTCACCGCCAGCGCGGCGTCGAGATGGGCATGCAGGTAGGCGCGTTCGTCGAAATCGGCGGGCGGCGTGCGGGCGTCGGCACCGGCCTCGTCCCACCCCACGAACGGGGCGGCCGCCCGAATCCGCCGCAACTGCGCCCGCGAGACCTCCTTCCATGCCCCTTCCATGCGCGCATGGTGTTCCAGCGCCGCCGCTTCCGGCAGGGCGTGATTGAGGGGGAAGAGAAAGAAGCGGTAGCGCGGATCGTCGATCGGGAGCAGATCCACGTCGCGCCGGTGCGCGGGATTCAGGAACCCGCTCAGCGGCAGGAAGACGGTCTCGGCGTCGGAGAGCCACGCCGCCGCGACCGACAGCGTGCTGACGGCGGCGACGATGTTGCGCGCGCGGCGAATGGTGTCGAAGTCGCGCGCGTCGCCCTGGCTCGGGATGAAGCGCGCGCCGGGGAACGCCTGCCGCAGCGCACGGACGTAGAGCCCGTCGTCGAGCTGCCCGAGAAACACCGGCCTGAGCCCGGTCCGTGCGACGAGATCGCGGTAGAAGCCGATCGGTGTCAGCGGGCGTGACGCGTCGTCGTCGGCAGGCGGGTCGCCGGCGCGGACATGGACCAGCAGCTCATCCTCGTCGAGCGGCGGCAGGTCTTCCGCGACGACCGGGAAGATTTCGCGATAGGTCTCGCGCGCGAGGTAGAGCGACTGTCGCTGCAGCGGTGTGTCGATCACGATATGGGCGGAGGGCTCGGCCTTCGCGATGTCCAGCACCGCCGCGATCGTCGGCTCGTCGGCGGATTTGACATGGACCGTGCTGCGGAAGCGGCTGGCGTCCACCTTCGGGAAGGTCAGGTTCCAGTCCGGAAACGCGAAGTTCGAGAGCGTGCAGGCGCCGAGCCGCTCCGCGATCGCGCGGGCGCCGAAGAATTGCAGCATCTGCCGCCCGAGCGAGCCCGGGTTTTCCACCGTCACCGCCGGCGTCTCGACCCAGCCGCTGTCGGGCTCCGCGGTGGCCCTCACGACCTGCGGCGCGGGCGGCGCCGGTGCGGGTCCGGCCGCCGCCGCGGACGGCGGTTCCGGCGCAGGCTCCGACGCGGCATAGGAGATCGCGAGCGGCGCGGCCGCGGGTTCCGGCGCGGGAGCTTGTGCGGGCCCGGGAAACGCCGTGACCGCGGATGCCGGCGGCTCGGCTTCGGGCGGAGGCAGCGGCCGTGGCGGGAACAGCGGCGGTCCCATCGGCGGCAGGGGAGGCGGGCGGCGTCGGCCGAGGACGTGACGGAACCAGTCGGTGACGGGAGGGGACTTGCCAGTCATTGCGAGGCTGAAGGCGCTCCGTGCGATCGGTTTGCAAGGTTTAGGGTCCGGGCAGGAGGTGGTGCAAGGCTGTCGAAACGACCGTGCGCTCGACGTTCGTGTGCGCGAGCGATGTCGCGGGTCATCCTGCGCTGCCGCCACGCGATATTGCAGAGTTTGGCTCTCCGTAACCAAGGCCCGGCGTGAGGCTGATATCGAACCGATCGACGGGGCAACCGATCTTGTTCAGCATGAACGCTGCTGACGCATTGCGTCCCCACCG
This sequence comes from Alphaproteobacteria bacterium, assembly GCA_017307335.1. Classification (GTDB taxonomy): domain Bacteria; phylum Pseudomonadota; class Alphaproteobacteria; order Acetobacterales; family Acetobacteraceae; genus JAFKFJ01. The sequence goes on from JAFKFJ010000266.1 coordinate 4,588, forward strand.
GCGCGAGCATCGCGCCACAAACTGTTTCGGTGTCCTTCAGCGGCGCGTGATGCCGTGCTATCTGAGCGCAAGTAAGGGTTGACCAGGCGCAATCGCTCTGACGGGTTCGCTGCTCGCCGGTCCGATTCGACGTTGGGAAAGGACCAGTGCATGACAACTGTGCGGATAAGCCGACGCCAGATGCTGGCGGGAATGGCCTCAGCGTTTGCCTGGAGTCATGCGACGGCGGCGAGCGCCCAGGACACCGCCATCGACACCGGCCGTCTCCGCGTGCCGAATGACGGAGTGACGGACGCCACCGCCGCGCTCAGGGCAGCGGCGCAGGCCGTTCCGGATTCAGGAGGGACGTTGCGCCTTGCGCCGGGCCGGTACCTTGTCAGCGAGACCATCTTCATAAAGGGCGGCACGTCACTTGTCGGCAACGGAGCGACGTTGGTGGCGCACCCGCGCTTTCGTCTGACGCGCGAACACGACGCGCACGGTGGCAAAGGCATGATGCTACTTGCAAATATGGGCCACGACGCCAACAACTTTGACGATCGACGGATTGCAGTGGCCGCTGTTGCGTTTGATCTTTCGGCGGTCCCGCGCGGCGAGTTCCACGCGATCAGGTTTCGGAAGGTGGACGGCGTGCGCGTTTCCCACTGCGCATTCCAGGGCGGCGGGGACGGAACGGCCTTTCTGGCCTGCCGAAATACCGAGGTCGCGTACTGTCGCGCCTCCGGTACACTAAATTGCGCGTATGACCATTGGGAAGGTACGAGTAGCGCACTGGTGCACGACTGTCAGGCCGATTGCGGCCATGGATATGGAATCTTGTTCACTGGCTCAGGAACCGATACAGCGAGAGACGATGCGACGGCGCGAGATTTCGTTGCTCGCAACAATATCATCCAGGGTAGCAGCGAGGCGGCGATCTGGATCTGCTCTCTCTCGAGAGGATCTGTCGTCGCCAACGTCTCTGTCGTCAACAACCGTATCCGAAACCTGCGTGCAGGTTCAGGAATCGGCGTTACCGGAGCATGTCAGAATGTCGTAGTGCAGGGCAACGATGTCGACGGGGTTCGTGGCTCCTCGGCGATCTTCGTGCGACCGGACCGGTGGAACCGGCCGTCGAACATCATGATCGTTGCAAACCGTCTCACCAACATTTTCGTCGGAGACCGAGACATCGCCGCCATCCAGGCCGTGGGCGAGGACGTAACGGTGCAAGGCAACCGCGTTACCGGCAGCTACCCACACTTGGTGTGGGCTGGCGGCGATCGGGACCGGATCATTGACAATGCTGGTGATCCCGCGCGGACGCGGTTTCCGTATGCAACGCAGGGCTCGAAGCACCTCACCGTCGTTCAGCCGTGACGTCCGGGCCGATGTTCCGCGTGCATGGCACCCGTAGGCACCAACGTGTCTCTTGCAGACTCGTCGGTTCGATCTGAGGCGACCGGGTTCCGGCCTGGACGCCGGGTGGAGGTACGAAGTGGAGAGTTTCGCTGACGTCAACGGCGGTCGAAGATTCGCCTTCGACCTCGCAGCTGGGGCATCTGCCCCGTTCGTGCATGGCGCTGGGTGGGCCAAGCATGAGCCGATCGGCGTGTGGAGCGATGGCCCACGAGCGACCGCGGTGTTTGTGGGGCTCGAGCCGGGGGGAAGATACAACTGTGCGGTGTCCGGGCGGCCGCACATCGTTCCTCCCGTGCTTGTAGAGCAGCATCTGCAGGTCTTCGTGGAAGACCAGCTGGCATTTCAAGGATCGCTAGACGAGCCCGCCAGATTCAGTTTCGCTGTGACGGCGAATTCGGCCGGAATCGCGAATCTGACCTTCCATTTTCCGAACGCAATTGCCCCTTGTGAACTCGGACGGTCAGGGGACACCCGCAAGCTCGGCCTGTTAGTGCAGCATGTGGAATTTACTCGCGTCAGTCGCACGCCGACCGAGCGCGTGGAGAGAGAGGCGGTGGAGGCCGAGCCGGAAGCTTTGGCAAGGCTGGGGACTGCGCAGGAGCCGACCGCCTCGAGTGGCCGGCCACGCGAACCATCGAAACGAGCGTTGGTCCGCCGGCGCGCTGTCCACGAGATTTGGAGCAAGCTCGACACGCTCCTGGAGCAGTCACTTCAGAGGTCGTCATCACACCTCTTCATGGATCGATTCTTTTCGTCGTTAGGCGGCGGGGCAGAGCTCTTTGTTGATTTCGTTCACCGTGTGCAGCGTCAATTCGAAGGGCATCTAAACTCGGCCTCATCTCGCGCCTCCGGAGGAACCGAAATCCCGCCCTTGACGCACCGAATCTGGGTGACGTCACGAGACACGCCGGCGATGCCGCCGGCAGAGTACCTTGACGATTATATCAGAGTAATTAGAGATCTTCCCGCCGATACCGCGCATTTCTTCTGGACTAACAGTGCATCTGTGCGCGCTCACTTATCAAGCCTCGCCACTGCCGCTAAGTGTCACGATATATGTGTAATGGATACGGATATTTTCTGCTCTGACGCGCTGTTTCCGACCGTTGACAGGCTGTTGCAGGATAGAAAATTTGTCCTTGCAGCGGATGTTCTGAAGATGCTGATCCTCCATAGGTTTGGAGGTATCTATAGCGATCTAGGAATTGCCTATGATGAAAATATATTCCACCTCGCTCGCAACGCCGAATACACGTTGCTCTCCGGCACGAGTGGTTTTTTCCAGACCAGCTTCGTCGCGTGCGCACCTCGATCCGACCTCATCTCAGCGTTCTTGGCTGTGCAGAGCTGTCCGGCAGCATTCAATCAAGCATTTGCCCTCACCGGCTCGGCACCGGGCCCGATGGACGAGGTGAATATCTTTGCAGGTCCCGGCTTTACAGTCTGCGCTATGCTGTTCCTGGGGTCGGCGCGAACAGTGTTGCTTCCACCGCAGTCACCGCATTTGATGTGGCGCTCCCAGCAGTCCTGGTATGGTGACGAGCCTAAGCATGGCAATGCCATCGTATCCAAGACTCAAACGACTATTATTGAGGCGATGAGTTTTGGTGACGCCGAGCGAAACTTCCAGGATTTTATCCACTCCTTCGGCAATTCGCCGCTGATGAAGGAGCAACTCCGTATCCTCCTGGCCACGAAACCACACTTTCTGCGAAACCCGACAAAATTCTGTCGCGTCTTGTTCTACAACGGGAGCGACAAAGCTCAAGCGTGGCACGACTACGGTTATATCTACAATTACATCCTCGGTCAGCGCGCCGAGCACATTGGGACCGTTCTGGAGGTTGGCATTGGCACCAACCACGCGGGCATGCCCTCGACTATGGGCATCGCAGGTGTGCCCGGAGCCTCACTGCGCGCATGGAGAGATCTGTTCCCCAATGCACTCATCATCGGCGCGGATGTAGACAAACGCACGATGATCGAGGAGTCGCGAATCAAGACGTTCTTCGTTGACCAGACGGACCTCGGATCGATCGCTCGGCTTTTTGAGGATATTGGAGAGCGAACTCCCGACCTCATCATTGATGATGGTCTGCACACTTTCGCCGCAAACAAGAACCTCTTCCTGGCAGCATATCCGCGCCTCGCCCCAGGTGGGCTGTACGTCATTGAGGACGTCGATCAGGGCGACATACGTCCCTGGCTGGCATTCCTGACGGCCGGAAATTATGATGGAGCGATAATTAACATTCCCAACCCCACGAATAAGAGGGACAACTGCCTTATTCTGGTCCACGGGCGAGCAAGGACATAGGATGGACCCTACCAAGCAACGTGAATCGGTCCACGCTTCGCGCACTGTGGGTGGGCCGGTTTCGCTACGCCCTGACGGGCGCTATCAGAGTCTGCAGAGGATTCTAACAGCAAATTTAGAAAGAAACCGAGGCTGCCATCGAGGTCGGAATAGGCGATAAGGGGCATCCAACGTCCAAGTTTCAGAGCTGCAAACCATTGCTGAACCGCCCATATCTCTGCTGCTTTAGTTGTTCGAGTGGTTGTTCAGCGTCGCATTTCGCCCCACCCGCATGACCATCATCAACAACACGCACGCCTTCATCTACGTCCACATCCCGAAATGCGGCGGCACGTCGGTCACCCGCATTCTCAGCCACCTCAACCGCTACAACGACCTCGAACTCGGCGGCACGCCTTATGGCGAGGCGCTTGAAAGCATCTTTTCGCGGCGCTACGGCATCGGGAAGCATTCGGCGGGCGCGCAGATCCGCAATGTTGTTGGCGTGGACGTCTGGGGCCGTTACTACAAGTTCGCGACCATCCGGAATCCGTTTGCGCGCGCGATTTCGACCTATTCCTACATGAAAGAAAATCAGCATCACTACAAGGACATGCAAGATATTTCGGATTTCGATTCGTTCGTCGCCTCGGGACTGTGGGATCGTCCCGGCGAGAGCCGCATGCTCCAGCCGCAGGCCGAGTGGGTGTTCGATGCCGACGGCAGCCTGCTTGTCAACGACGTCTTCCCGCTCGAGGCGCTGTCCGACCATCTGCCGACCATCGCCGCGCGCATCGGCCTCGATGGTGCTGATGCGCTCGCGCTGATGCACGAGAACCGGTCAAGCCGCGATCTGGTGCGGGCCGAGGCGATCGCGCCGCAGACGATCGAGCGCATCCTGCGCCGCTACGACCGCGATTTCGCTGCCTTCGGCTATTCGCGCGACTGGGCGGCGCGGGACACCGCCGGAACTGCGCCGCGGGCCGGCAAGGTGCGGATCCCGCCGCCCGCGCCGGGGCAGATCGTGGGCGAGCTGGAGCGTGCGGCCCGGCTCGCCCGCGCGGGCGAGCGGGCGGAGGCGCGCGCGGTCGTCGCCCAGGCGCTCGGCGCTGCCCCCGCGGATCTCACCGTGCTGCACAAGGCCGGCGTCGTGCTGCGCGCCTGCGGCGAGCCGCACGAGGCGCTGAAGCTGTTCATGCGCGCGCTGGAAATCCGCCCCGATTTCCACTTCACCGAGATCGAGATCGGCGGCGCGCTGAGCGACCTCGGCGACCACGAGGACGCGCTGCGCTGGTACTACAAAGCCGCGGAGTCCGCGCCCGACTACGCGGTGCCGCGGATTCACGCCGCCCTGCTGGAACGCTATCTCGGTCGCGGCGAGCGGGCGGTCGCGGTGCTGGAGGCGGCCTGCGCGGTCGATCCGGCCAGCCGCGAGGCGCGGGCGCAGTTGGCGCAGGCGCTCGCGGCCGTCGGGCGCCTCCCCGCGGCCATCGCCGTCTACGAACAACTGATCGCCGCGGGGCAGGCGGAGCCGCGCGACCACGCGGACTACCTCGGCGTGCTGAACGCGGCGGGCGCCTATACGAAGCTCCTCGCTCACGCCGAGACCCTGTCGGCGCCGCCGCCGGCGGTGGTGGCGCATGCCCGGCTCGCCCGCCATTGCGATCGCCCCGCCCTCATCGCCGAGGCCGCGGCGCGCGAGCGGGGACGGCGCTGGCTTTCGACCGAGGCGGTCGCGGGCGCGCTTCGCGAGGCGATCGGTGCCGCCCAGCCGTTCGCGCTGATCCGGGTCGGTGCCCGCGAGGCGCGCCTGCTGATCCACGGCCTGCCGCGCCTGGGCGCCATGCTCAAACCCGCCGATACGCTGGCCGCCGCCGACCCGGTCTGGCGGTCGCTGACCGGCCAGCGGCTGGAGGAGGCCGATCCGGCCGGCGTGGCCGCCCTTCAGGCGGCGCTCATGCGGGCAATCGCCGAGGCCGACGTCATCGGCCTGCCAACGGCCGAACGGCTCGGGCGCGATGCCGCCGATCTGGGGTTTCTCGCCTGCCTGCTCGACATGATCAGTGATGCGGCCGATGCCGCGCCGGCGTTGCGGATGACCGATGCGGGGGTGAACCGCGCGCTGCACCGGGCGGCACCGTTCTACCGCGCGCTACTGGCCGGCCTCGATTGGCTGGGCGTGATCAGCACCCATCCGGAGCTGGCCGAGCGGCTGGGGCGCCATCTCGGGATCGCCCGCGTCGCGAGCCACGTCGTCGCGACGCCCTCACCCGTATGGGCCGAACCGGCCGCCGAGATCAGCCTGCCGCGCCGGGGCGCCGTGGTGCTCGTCGCGGCCGGCATTCCAGGCAAAGTCTACTGCGCCGACATCAAGCGGCGCGGTGGCATCGCGATCGACCTGGGCGCGGTCGCCGATGCCTGGATGGGGGAGGCGACGCCGGCCGACGCGTTCGTTCCCGCGACGGCATGGCGGCTGCCGTAGCGGTCTACGCCGGGCCGTTCATCCGCCCCAGCCCGCGCCCCGGCGTCCAAACCGCATCCGGGCGGCGCCAGACCAGGGGGTCGCGCATCACCGCCGCCAGGGCCTCCGCCATCGCGGCGATCATGGTCTCGCCCTTGGCGGCACTCGCCGGCCGCGGGTCGCCGCGCACGCCGCTGTCGGGCGCGCGCTCGGCGAAGCTGTAGAAGCGCGCGACCGCCGGCCGCTGCGCGATCGCGCCGGGGCCCTGGGCGGCCGCCGCGTCCAGCGCGTCGGTGCGCACCAGCTCCGGGGCCAGCGCCAGCATGACGGAGGTTTCCGCCTCGCAGGCGTGGTGCACGCCCTTCTGCCGCTCCAGCACCTGCGCCAGCACCTCCGGCACCAGGCTCCACGGCATCGTGGCGACCACGGGGAAGGCGAACTCGGCCCCCAGTTCGCGGGCGATGACGGCGAGCGGCGACTCGTTGCCGCCATGCCCGTTCACGATCAGCAGCCGCGCGAAGCCGATCGCACGCAGCGACCGCACCACGCTGCGCAGCACGGCGGCCAGCGCCGCGAAGTCGAGGCTGATCGTGCCGCCGAACGGGAAATGATGCTCGCTCATCCCGGTCCACAGCGACGGCAGGACGGCGACCGGCATCTCCGCCGCCACGAGGCGCGCGGCGCGCAGCGCAAGCTCGCCCGCGATGCGCGAGTCGGTGCTCACCGGCAGGTGCGGGCCATGCTGTTCCAGCGCGCCGAGCGGCAGCACCGCCAGCGCATCGCCGCGCGCCGCCAGGGCGCGCAGCGCGGGGGCGGTCAGCCGCTCCCAGGCGATTTCGGTCATCGGGCTCGCTGCTATTGCAGGCTGCGGCCGAATCCGAGGAACCCGGCTTCCGGCACCGGCGTGCCGGGGTCGGACGGGCCGGCATACTGGCGCGGCATCGCCGCGAGGTTCGGTTTCGGCGCCACCGCCTTGGTCGACAGCGCCACCCGCTTGGCCGCGGGCTTGGCCGGGGTCTTCTCCGGGGTCTTCTCCGCCACGGCGACGGCCGGCTGCTGCCCGTGATGATCGGCGCTGGTGCCGCGCATCGAGAGCAGGAAGAACGTGATGTCGTTGCGCGACAGGTCGACCGAAAGCTCCAGCGGCGTCATGCCGAGCACGTTCTGCGCGTCGATCTGCGCGCCCCGGTTCACCGCGTCGCGGGCGCTGGTGATGTCGCCGCGATTGATCGCGTCGAACAGCGCCTCATTGGGCGCGAGGTCGGCCGCGTTCTTGTCGGCCGGCATCGAGCCGAGGCCCGGCCTCGCCCCGGGCAGCGCCGCGGCATGCGGCTCCGGCGGCTTCACCTGGCCCCGTTGATCCTTGAACGGCGGCTGAATGCCGCCGGTCATGGAGGCCGGGCCTATGCCGCTCATCTGTGCCGCCGCCCGCCCGGCGCCCAGCGCCGCGAAGGCCGCCACCACCGTCAAGCCAAGTATCGTTCGAGACCAGCCCATCGTGCTCCCGTCCGTGCAGAAGCTTCAGCCGCGATTCAACCACCAGAATCCGGCGTTGAGATAGGCCGCGTAGCACGTCCAGCCGATATAGGGGAGCATCAGCAGGAACGCGGTTCGCGAAATCGGGCGGAATGCCGCCGCGGTGAGGCTCGCGAGCATCACCAGGGCCAATAATTCTAGCAGGGCCGGGCCGGGCAGGCGGAGCGCGAAGAAGATCGGCGTCCAGAGCGCGTTGAGCAGCAGTTGCCAGCCCCAGAACAGCAGTGCTCGCCGGTGCCCGGGCTGGCGCCAGACCAGCCAGGCGGCGACCGCGATCATCACGTAGAGCACCGCCCAGACCGGGCCGAACACCCAGGAGGGGGGCGTGCCCGGCGGGCGGACCAGCGACAGATACCAGGTGCGGATCGCGGGCTGGGTGAGCATGCCGTCCACCAGCCCGACCAGCAGCGTCAGCCCCACGAATCCGGCGAGCGCCGGCCAGGGCGCCGAGGAGGGGGAGGAGCCGCGGTCCGGATCGTGGACGTTCTGGAAGACACGGCCCTCCTGTGCTCAGCGTGCCTCGCGCCGCCACGCAGCCAGTGCAACGCCGAGCAGCAGCGCCAGTGCGGCCCAAGGCGGCAGCAATGGCAGGGCGGCGATGCCGGTGACAAGATGGTCATGACGCCGCGGCAAGCCAACCCACCCGCTGCCCGCGGCATCGTGACCCGGCTCGGTCCGGCGCAGCGCCGGGGCGCCCGACGGGTCGAGCCAGTGCACGCTGCCGCCCGAGGCCTGCACCAGCGGCGCGAGCACGGTCGCGGTCGCGCGCAGATCGGCGATTTCCTGCGGATTGGTCGCCCCCGCGGCGGCATAGGCGGTGCGCACGCCATCGCTCGCCTGCCACACGCCCGGCGCTGCCGCCGGCATGCTCCCGGCAGCGCGGCCAGGCCGCAGCGCATCCAGCTTCAGCGGGCTGCGGGTGCCGTCCGGCGCCGTCACGGTGACGGTGGCGGGCGGCCCCTCCTCGGTCGTGCGCCGCTCGACGCGCAGGGTGCCGTGCTCGACGCGCGCGGACAGCGCGGTCTCCTCCAGTTCCGGCTCCTTCATCAGCCAGTGGGCGACGCGGCGCAGCAGCTCGGCCTGCGGGCCGCCGCCGTCATGCCCGCGCGACCAGAGCCAGATCTGGTCGGACAGCAGCATCGCCACGCGCCCGCCGGTGTCGGGCGGGCCCACGCGGTCGAGCAGCAGCAGCGGCGTGCCGTCCGGGCTGCTCAGCAGCGACTCGCCCCGGCTTTCGATCGGCCGGATGTGGCGGTACCAGCGGCCCCATTCCGGCGCCGCGCCGTCATGCAGGCCGGGCAGTTCCGCGGTCACCGGATGGCGCAGGCCCAGCGGCGTCACCACCGGGCGGAACGCGCCGTCGATCACGCCGCTGTCGTCGGGCGCCAGGACCGGCAGTACCGTGCCGAGCGGGGTCGCGGCGAGGCTGGTCTCGCCGGCGAATTCCGGTCCCACGCTCATCAGCAGCGCGCCGCCCTCGCGCACGTAGTCGGCGATGTTGCGCAGATAGATCGGCGGCAGTGTCCCACGGTTCTGGAACCGGTCCAGAATGATGAGATCGAACTCCTTGATCTTCATCATGAACAGCTCGCGCACCGGGAAGGCGATCAGCGCCAGCTCCTTCAGCGGCGTCATGTCGTCTTTTTCCGGCGGACGGAGGATCGTGAAGTGCACGAGGTCCACCGCCGGGTCGGATTTCAGCAGCCGCCGCCACGTGCGCTCGCCGGGATGCGGCTCGCCGGAAACCAGCAGCACGCGCAGCCGGTCGCGCACGCCGTTGATCTCGACGACCGCCGTGTTGTTGGCCGTGGAGACCTCGCCCGGCAGCTTCTCCACCGACAGGGCAACGACCGAAGGGCCGGCGCGGGTCACGGGCACCTCGATGATGTGCTCGCGCCCGATCGGCACGCTCTCCTGCCGCGGCGGCTCGCCGTCGCGGCGGATGGTCAGGCGCGCGGCGCCGGGCGCGCCGGAGAGCAGCCCGCGCTTGATGCCCAGGTCGTCGATCGCGACGCGCAGCAGCACCGATTTGCCGACGATGCCGTATTCCGGCGCCTCGATCACGCGGATGCGCCGGTCCGTCTCCTCGCCCTTGGCCGGGATCAGCACGTGCAGCGGCACGCCGCCGGGGGCGGCGGCGGGGATGTCGTGCACCTGCCCGTCGGTGATCGCCACGATCCCGGCGAGGCGGGCGCGGGGGATGTCCGCCAGCGCCCGGTCGATCGCGGTGAACAGGCGCGTGCCTTCGGACCCCGATTCGGGGACGGTGATCGTCCGCAGCTCGACATCGTGCAGGTCGTGCGCCTCTGCCTCGATTTTGGCGCGCGCCTGTTCGGCGAGCTCGGCGCGGGCGCCCACGCCCATCGAGGCGGTCTGGTCGACGACCAGCAGGCCGATGTCGGGCAGCGTCTGCCGGCTTTCCTCGACCAGCCGCGGCCCGGCGAGCCAGCCCAGCAGGACGGCGAAGGCGACCGCGCGCAGGATCGTGCCCGGCGCCCGCCGCCAGGCCGCGAGGGCCACCACGGCAAGACAGAGCACGCCCAGCGCGACGAGCAGCCACAGCGGCAGCGCCGGCTGGAAGCGGATGGCGGCGATCGCCTGTTCCATGTGCACGGCCCTACTGCCCCAGCCGTTCGAGCAGCGAGGGCACGTGCACCTGATCGCCCTTGTAGTTGCCGGTGAGCGCGTACATCACGAGGTTCACGCCGAAGCGGTAGGCGTACATGCGCTGCCGCGCGCCCCCCGGGATCACGGCGAACGGATAGCGCCCGTCGCGATCGACCGCCCAGGCGCCCGCCCAGTCATGGGCGCCGATGATGACCGGGCTCACGCTGTCGTTGCTGCGGTCCTGGTCGCGCTGCACCCAGACCGTGTCGCCGTCATAGCGGCCGGGAAAGTCCTGCAGCAGGTAGAACGAGCGCGCGAGCACGTGCGTGGAGGTCAGCGGCGCCAGCGGCGGGATGGCGAGCCCCTTGCTGAAGCTCTCCAGCGCGCCCGCGCTCCCCGGCGCCATGCCCTCGCCCGAGCCGCCGCCGCGCGTGTCGATGAGAATGATGCCGCCATGCGCCATGAACTGGTTGAGCGCGGTGATGGCCTCGCCCGAGGGCGGGTCGGCATCGGCGGAGATCGGCCAGTAGAGCAGCGGGTAGTAGCTGAGGTCGTCCTTCCCCGGCACCACCGGCGCGGGGTCGCCGAGGGTCGCCGCGGTGCGGCGGTTCACATAGTCGGAGAGGCCGGCGAGCCCCATGCGCGACTCGGCGTCGAGCGCGGCGTTGCCGGTCACGACATAGGCGAGGCGCGTGATCAGCGCCGGGTTCTGCTCGTCCTGGGCCCGCACGCCGTCGGCCAGCGGCGGGGCCGTGAGCAAAACGAGCGCCACCGCCGCCGCGGCGGCCGGGCGGAGCAGGCCGCGCAGGGCGAGCGAGATCAGCAGGTCGAACGCCAGCAGCGCCAGCGCCGCGGCGATCAGCCACGGCCCCAGCGCGCGTTCCGGCACCACGCCCGCGATCGGTTCCACCCGCGCCCCGGCGATCGCCGGCGCCGCGGCGGGCGCCGGCACGTGGGCGGAGAGATTGAGCGCCCGGCGGCCGTTCTCCGG
>JAFKFJ010000018.1 GCA_017307335.1 Alphaproteobacteria bacterium
CCCGCGGCCGCCACGCGCTCGCTCGCCCTGGCCAGCAGCTGCGCGCCGGCATCGAGCAGGGCCGGCCGGATGCGGCTGGCGTAGATGTCGGGCCGCTCGAAACCGGTGACGTGGGTGATCGGATCGACGACGTGGAGCAGGCGGATGGCGCCCGAGCACAGCCTGGCGAGCCGGATCGCCTCGGAGAGCGCGCGCTCGGAGGTGGGGCTGCCGTCGACGGGAACGAGGATGCGGTTGTACATGGCGGGCCGGCCCGGCTCGGTGTATGCGTCAGGAACGGAGTTTAGGGCCGTTCGCGCGAACGCCGCTCGTCGTTGTGCGTGTACCACTATGCGGGCGTGGACTGTGCCACCATACGCCCAGCACACCTGCGCCGCCTTCCAACAAACACCACACGGCGGCCGCGGCGAGAACGAGGAGACGCTCATGAAGTGCGAGATCTTCGACACGGCCATGCAGCCGCATTCGGCCGGCGCCGACTACTGGCAGCAGGTCACGCGGCGCTTCTTCGGCCCGCTGGGCACGAGCAGCCTGTCCGACGGCGAGCTGGTGGCGCTCGGGCGGCTGGAAGGGTTCCCGACCGGGGCGGTGCTGGGCGAGGCCGGCGAGGCGATGCTGCCGTTCCCCGACGCGCCGTCCCCGCTCTATGCAATGGCGATCACCACCGCCGACCACAAGGACGACGTGCGGCTCTCCGGCGCGCTGCAGAAGCTCGCTGAGGAGGACCCCTCGCTCACCGTCCGCCACGACGCCGAGCTAGGCGAGACGGTGCTGGAGGGGCAGGGCGAGATGCACCTGCGCAGCGTGACCGAGCGGCTGGCGAGCGCGTTCGGCGTGCGCGTGACCGCCCAGAAGCCGCGCGTCCCCTACAAGGAGACCATCCGCCGCGCGGTGCACGAGCACGGCCGGCTGAAGCGCCAGACGGGCGGGCACGGCCAGTTCGCCGACGTGAAGATCGACGTGGCGCCCCGCCCGCGCGGCGAGGGGTTTCGGTTCGTCGACAAGGTGGTGGGCGGCGCGGTGCCGCGCAACTTCATCCCCGCCGTCGGCGAGGCCGCCGAGGAGGCGCTGGGCAAGGGCGTGTTCGGCTACCCGGTGGTGGATGTCGAAGTGACGCTGACCGACGGCCAGTTCCATTCCGTGGACAGCAGCGACATGGCGTTCCGCACCGCGACCCGCATGGCGATCAACGAGGCGCTGCCGAAGGCCGAGCCGGTGCTGCTGGAGCCGGTGGACCACGTGACGATCAGCGTGCCGAACGACTACACCGCCGCGGCCCAGCGGCTGCTGACCGGCCGGCGCGGCCAGATTCTGGGCTATGCCGAGCGCGACGGCTGGGCCGGCTGGGACGATGTGGAGGCGCTGGTGCCGGAGGCGGAGCTGCACGACCTGATCATCGAACTGCGCTCGATCACCATGGGCCTGGGCACCTACCGCCGCCGCTTCGACCACCTGGCCGAGGCGCATGGAAGGGCGGCGCAGGCGGCGGCGACGGCGTAGCCCCTTTCCGGCGGCGGAGGTGGATAACCGGGCCGGCGTGCTCTATCTGACCGGCCATGACCGACACCCCGACCGAGCGGATCCGCAACTTCGCGATCATCGCCCATATCGACCACGGCAAGTCCACCCTCGCCGACCGGTTGATCCAGGCGACCGGCGCCCTGTCGGCGCGCGAGATGACCGAGCAGGTGCTCGACTCCATGGAGCTGGAGCGCGAGCGGGGCATCACCATCAAGGCGCAGACCGTCCGCCTGACCTACAAGGCCCGCGACGGCGAGACCTATGCCCTGAACCTGATGGACACGCCCGGCCACGTGGACTTCGCCTACGAGGTCTCCCGCAGCCTGGCCGCCTGCGAGGGTTCGCTGCTGGTGGTGGACGCGTCCCAGGGGGTCGAGGCGCAGACGCTGGCCAACGTCTACCAGGCGATCGAGGCCGGGCATGAGATCGTGCCCGTGCTCAACAAGGTCGACCTGCCCGCGGCCGAGCCCGAGCGGGTGCGCCAGCAGATCGAGGACGTGATCGGGCTCGACGCCTCCGACGCGGTGCTGATCAGCGCCAAGACCGGCCTGAACATCGAGGGCGTGCTGGAGGCGCTGGTGACGCGCCTGCCGCCGCCGCGCGGCGACGAGGCGGCGCCGCTGAAGGCACTGCTGGTCGATAGCTGGTACGACCCGTATCTGGGCGTGGTGATCCTGACCCGCGTCAAGGACGGGCGGCTGAAGCGCGGCCAGAAGATCCGCATGATGTCCACCGGCGCTGTGCACGCAATCGAGCAGGTGGGCGTGTTCACGCCGCGGCTGGTGCCGGCGGACGACCTCGGCCCCGGCGAGATCGGCTACATCACCGCCGCCATCAAGACCGTCGCCGACTGCAATGTCGGCGACACGATCACCGACGACCGCCGCCCCGCCGCCGAGCCGCTGCCCGGCTTCAAGCCCTCCGTGCCCGTGGTGTGGTGCGGCCTCTATCCGACCGATGCCGACGATTTCGAGAAGCTGCGCGACAGTCTCGCGAAGCTGCGGCTGAACGACGCGAGCTTCCACTACGAGCCGGAGACGTCGGCCGCTCTCGGCTTCGGTTTCCGCTGCGGGTTTTTGGGGCTGCTGCACCTGGAGATCATTCAGGAGCGGCTGTCGCGCGAGTTCGATCTCGACCTGATCGCGACCGCGCCCTCCGTGGTGTATCGCGTGCACCGTACCAACGGGCGCGTGGAGGAGCTGCACAACCCGGCCGACATGCCGGACGGCAGCGTGATCGACCATATCGAGGAGCCGTGGATCAAGGCGACGATCCTGGTTCCCGACGAGCATCTCGGCGCCGTGCTGAGCCTGTGCAACGAGCGGCGCGGCCAGCAGGTGGACCTGACCTATGTCGGCAACCGGGCGATGGCCGTCTATCGGCTGCCGCTGAACGAAGTCGTGTTCGACTTCTACGACCGGCTGAAATCGGTCAGCCGCGGCTATGCCAGC
>JAFKFJ010000019.1 GCA_017307335.1 Alphaproteobacteria bacterium
CCGTGGCGGCCGGGGCGGCGCCGCTCGATTCGGTGTTCACCGACTTCCGCGACGGCGCAGGGCTGGCGCAGGAGGCGGCGGCGGCGCGCCGCGACGGGTTCACAGGCAAGCTCGCCATCCACCCCGACCAGATCGGGCCGATCAACGCCGCGTTTACCCCGACGACGGAAGAGGTGGCGCATGCCGAGCAGATCGTGGCGGCGTTCGCCGCCGACCCGACCCTGGGCGCGGTCGGCATCGGCGGGCGAATGATCGACCGGCCGCATCTGGTTCAGGCGCAGCGGCTGCTGGCACGCCGGCGGGCGTCGCCGGCCTAGTCTCTAAGCATGAGACATTTTCGTCTTTTGTAGATGACTTTGCGCTATGTCGGGTCCCAAGAAACGATCGCAGCGGGACGCACCTCATGTCGGCACAGGTCAGGCTTTGGTCTCTGGCGGGACTCACGGCGGCGCTCGGCCTGGCGCTGGCCGTGCCGGCGCAGGCAACGACGATCGACGTGACATCGGACGGCGCGGCCTATGGCTACGACACGGTCCACCTCAACGCGTCCAGCGGGATCTTCCCGGGCGGCGCGACCTCGATCTGGGTCTACTCCGGCGCCGACCGGATCGCCGGCCACGCCGTCGGCAGCGGCGATGCCTTCTCGCTCGTCGCGTTCTGCGTCGACGCGCATGACTGGCTCGTCGCGCCGAGCATGACCTATCGCGGCGGGCTGCTCGCCGACACCATCGGCGATCCGGTCAAGCAGGCGCAGATTCGTACCCTGGTCACCGACGGCACCGCGCTGCTCGCGCGCGGCCACTACGGCGCGTATTCGGCAACCGAGATTTCCTCGGCGCTGCAGATCGCGGTCTGGGCGGCGGAGTACCAGACCGGCGACGACCACTACAGCGCCACCGACAGCAGCCGCGGCTTCTGGGTGTCCGGGCCGAGCGATGCCACCGACATCGCGCTCGCCGACACCTATCTCGCCGACGTCACCTCCGGCGCCTGGACCGCGCATGGCGACGCGCTGCAGCTCGAGGCGCTGAACCCGCAGCCGAACCAGAACCTCGCTTTCGCGGTGCCGGAACCGGCGACCTTCGGGCTGCTCGGCGCGGGCGTGCTCGGCCTCATCGCACGGCGGCGCCGGCGCGCCTCAGGCGCTATGCCGCCGGCACCGGCCGCCGCGCCTTCTCCGCGGCGGTACGGGCGGCGGCGGTGACGTTGAACATTTCCATCGTCTCGACCTCGTCGTCCGCCACCGGGGTCAGGGCCGTATCCATGTAGTGCCGCGCCATCGGGTCACGCTTCAGCGCCCGCCGCACCCGCGCCATCCGCCACACCACGCGCGCGATGCGCGCGTGCTTCGCAACCAGCTCTCCGACATAGCGCGGATAGAACAGCAGCGGGTGCTCCACCGGCAGGCCGGGCCGCCGCTCCGTGCGCACCTTGCGCCGCAGATACCCGCCCTCGAGCGGATGGATCTTCTCGATCATCACGCTGCCGTAGAACCAGATCAGCAGGAACATCATCTTGCCGGGACTGATCCCGGTCGCGACCGCGCGGCGCATCACGGTCGTCATGTGCTCCGGCGTGTAGTAGGTGCGCCACGCGAGCCGGTACGCGCGCTCCCAGTCCGCCTTGCTCATCACCGGGTGCGGCGCGGTCACGTGCTCCAGATCGTATTTGTTCATGTCGGGCTCAAGCGGTACGCCTTCGAGCGTGAGGCGTTTGTGATCCTCCGATCCCGGCAGCGGCGTCAGGCAGAAGAATTCCAGCAGATCGAGCGGCAGCTCGCGCTGGATGATGCCGATGTCGCGCACGATGCTCTCCGGCGTGTCGCCGGGGAAGCCGAGGATGTAGCCGGCATAGGTGAAGCAGCCGACGCGCTTCCATTCCAGCAGCATCGCCCGGTACTCGACGATGCGGTTCTGCTTCTTCTTGGCCCCCACGAGGCTTTCCGGGTTGATGTTCTCCAGCCCGATGAACACGCGCCGCACGCCGGCGCGCGCCGCCTTCTCGATGAAGCCCGGAATGCGGTGGCACAGCGTGTCCACCTGGATGAACAGCGTGAAGCGCATGCCTTCGTCCTCACGCAGCCGGATCAGCCGGTCGAAGACCGCCTCCCAGATCCGGTTGCGGGCGAAGTTGTCATCGGTGATGAAGAACCGGCGCACGCCCTGGGCAAGATTGTCGCGCATGATCGCCTCGATGTCGTCGGGCGAGCGGTAGCGCGACTTGCGGCCCTGCACGTTGATGATGGTGCAGAAGGAGCATTGGAACGGGCAGCCGCGTCCCGCATCGAAGCTGGAGAGCGTGCCGGCGGTGCGGACAACGCGCGCAACCGGCAAATGCGGCTTCGGCGCGCCCTCGATGCCGGGCAGATCGTCCATGAAGTTGTAGAGCGGGCGCAGGGTGCCGGCGAAGGCGTCGCGCAGGACCTGGTCCAGCCGCCCCTCCGCCTCGCCCGCGAACAGCGAAATGCCCAGCGCCTGCGCGGCGCGCAGATCCTCCGGCATTGCGGGCAGCATGGCGATGCAGCCGGAGACGTGGAAGCCGCCGATGCCCACCGGCACGCCCGCGGCGCGGAACCGGCGCGCGAGATCGACGGCATGCGGAAACTGGTTGGACTGGACGCCAGCGAACGCGACCAGCCCATGCCCGCCGGCCGCGCGGATCGCGCGCACGATGCGCTCCGGACGGATGCGCGTGTTGGTCTCGTCCAACGCCACGATGTCGAGATCGACGTCCGCGCCCAGCACGAAGCGGGCACGGCAGTCTTCAGCGAGGCCGTAGAGGGCCGCGAGCGTGTTGGAGGGGATGGCCGAGCGCCACCATTGGATCACATAGCCGTCGTCGTCGTAGTGCGACGGCTTGATCAGGTACAAGCTGAAGCGCCGTCGCGCGATCGCGCGGGCCATGGCCCACCCCCCGGACAGAAGGTCCGCGTCGGCCGCGATGCTCGTCGCTCTCGCCGCGCCG
>JAFKFJ010000267.1 GCA_017307335.1 Alphaproteobacteria bacterium
CCGAGCCGCTCGGCGGGCGCCGGAATGCCGACCTGGTCGAGAAGCTCCACCACGCGCGCGCGCACCTGCCGGCGCGGCACCGCGGCGTGCACGCGCAGCGCCTCCGCGATCTGCCAGCCGACCGGATAGCACGGGTTCAGCGACGACATCGGCTCCTGAAAGATCATCGCCATGTCGCGGCCGGCGAGGCGGCGGCGCTGGCGCGGCGTGAGCGTCGTGAGTTCCGTGCCGGCGAAGCGCAGCGCCGCCGCGCGCACGCGGCCGGGATAGGCGATGAGGCCCATCGCGGCGAGCATCGACACGCTCTTGCCCGACCCGGATTCGCCCACCACGCCGAGCACGTCGCCCTCCGCCGCGGTCAGATCGACGCCGTCGACGGCGCGGAACGTGCCGCGCGCGGTCGCGAACTCGACCGCGAGGTCGCGAATCTCCAGCAGCGGCGGTGCCGGGGGCGGCGGCATCACCGCTTCAGCTTCGGATCGAGCGCATCGCGCAGCCCGTCGCCGAACAGGTTGAAGGCGAGCACGGTGAGCAGGATCGCGAGGCCGGGAAAGGTCAGCACCCACCAGGCGCGCTGATAGAACTGCAGCGCGCCCGCCAGCATCGTGCCCCATTCCGGCGTCGGCGGCTGCGCGCCGAGGCCGAGAAAGCCCAGCGCCGCGGCGTCGAGAATCGCCGAGGAGAAGCCCAGCGTCGCCTGCACGATCAGCGGTGCGAGGCAGTTCGGCAGCACGGTCGCGAACATCAGACGCAGCGGCCCCGCCCCCGCCGCGCGCGTGGCGGTCACGTAGTCGCGGGCCAGCTCGGCCAGCGCCGATGCGCGGGCGAGGCGCGTGTAGTTGGGCAGCGTGACGATGGCCACCGCCAGCATCGCGTTGAACAGCGACGGCCCGAGGATCGCCACGATCACGATCGCCAGCAGCAGCGAGGGGAACACCAGCACGATGTCCATCAGCCGCATGATCGCAATATCCACGCCGCCGCCGGCGAACGCGGCAACCAGCCCCAGCGTGCTGCCGGTGGTGAGCGAAAGCACCACGACCGACAGCCCGATCAGCAGCGACAGCCGCGCGCCGTAGATCAGGCGCGAGAGGAGGTCGCGGCCGACATCGTCGGTGCCGAGCGGGAAGCGATCGGTGCCGCCCGCTTGCCAGACCGGCGGCGTGAGGAAATGGTCGCGGAACTGCTCGATCGGCGAATGCGGCGCCACGACGCCGGCGAGCAGCGCCACCACGAGCAGCAGCACCATGATGCCGAGTCCCAGCACCGCGCCGCGGTTCTCGGCGAACGCGACGGCGAACAGCCGCAGCGGGCCGGGCGCGGTGGTGGTGGCGGCGATCGCGGCCGGGTCGGCCTCGGCGCGCGACATCAGCGGCGAATCCGCGGATTGAGAAAGCCGTAGGCGAGATCGACGCCGAGATTGACCAGCATCACCAGGCTCGCCACCAGCAGCGTCCCGCCCTGCAGTACCGGATAGTCGCGGCGCTGGATGCTCTCGATCAGCCAGTGCCCGATGCCGGGCCAGGAGAAGATCGTCTCGGTCAGGATGGCGCCGCCGAGCAGCGTGCCCACCTGCAGGCCGATCACCGTCACCACCGGGATCAGCGCGTTGCGCAGCGCGTGCACCACGACGACGCGCAGCGTGCCCAGCCCCTTCGCGCGCGCGGTGCGGATGTAGTCCTCGCCCAGCACCTCCAGCATCGCCGAGCGCGTCATGCGCGCGACGGTCGCGAGCGGGATGGTGCCGAGCACGATCGTGGGCAGGATCAGGTGCGACAGCGCCGAGGCGACCGCCCCGCGATCGTCGGAGAACCAGGCGTCGATCAGCATGAACCCGGTCCACGGCGCCACGTAGTAGGCATCGCTGATCCGCCCCGAGACCGGCGTCCAGCCGAGTGCGACCGAGAACACCAGGATCATCATCAGGCCCCACCAGAAGATCGGCATGGAGGCGCCGGTGACGGAGAGGCCCATCAGCCCGTAGTCGAAGACCGAGCCGCGGCGCACCGCGGCGATCACGCCGAACGGCAGGCCGACCAAGATCGCGAACAGGATCGCGCAGACCGAAAGCTCGACCGTCGCCGGAAACAGCGTCACGAACTCGCTCCAGACCGGCTCGTGCGTCACCACCGAGGTGCCGAGATGGCCGGTCGCGACCTGTCCCTCATAGGCGAGGAACTGCTGCCATAGCGGCCGGTCGAGTCCGGCCTCGTGACGCAGCTCGGCAAGGCGCTGGGGCGAGACGCCGCGTTCGCCGAAGCGCACCTCGATCGGGTCGCCGGGAACGAGGTGGATCAGCAGGAAGCTCAGCAGCGTGACGCCGATGAAGGTCGGCACGACGAGGACGACGCGACGGAGCAGGAACCGAAGCATCCCCGCCCCGCCGCGCCGCCGGACGCAGGAAGACTACTTCAGGTCCACGTCGTCGAACTGATGCCGCCCGAGCGGGCTCATCTTGTAGCCGACCACGTTCTTCGTCATCGGCATGTAGACGATCGAGTGCGCGATCAGGAAGAACGGCGCCTCGCGGTGCATCACCACCTGCGCCTGCTCATAGAGCTTCGCGCGGTCCGCCTGGTTCGGCAGCGTTGCCGCCTTCTGCACCAGCGCCTCGAACTCCTGGTTGCACCACTTCGCGATGTTGCCGCCGCCGGGCCGCGCTGCGTCGCACCCGGCGATCGGGATGAAGAAATTGTCGGGATCGCCGTTGTCGCCGGTCCAGCCGAACTCTGCCATCTGGTGCTCGCCCGCCTGGATGCGCTTGCGGTACTCGCCCCACTCATAGCTCACGATCTTCGCCTTGATGCCGATCTTGGCGAGGTCGGCCTGCATCAGCTCCGCGATCCGGCGCGCATCGGGATTGTAAGGCCGCTGCACGGGCATGGCCCACAGGTCGGTCTCGAACCCGTTCGGATAGCCGGCGGTGGCGAGCAGGTTCTTCGCTTCGGCCGGGTCGTACGGGAAATCCTCGACCTTCTCGTTGTAGCCCCAGAGCGTCGGCGGGATCAGGTTCTTCGCCGGTTGGCCGGCGCCCTGATAGACGGCATCGAGAATCGCCTTCTTGTCGATCGCCATGTTGATCGCGCGCCGCACGCGCACGTCGTCGAACGGCTTCTTCTTCACGTTCATCGCGAGATAGCCGATGTTGAGCCCGGCCTGCGACATCATCTGCAACTTCGGGTCGGCCTTGATGCCGGGCAGGTCCGCCGGGCTCGGGTAGACCGCGACCTGGCATTCGCCGGCGCGCAGCTTGGCGAGCCGCACCGCGGGGTCCTTCGTGATCGCGAAGACCAGTGCATCGAGCTTCGCGGGCGGACCCCAGTAGCCGTCGAAGCGCTTGTAGCGGATCGTGGTGTCCTTCTGATAGGCGACAAGCTGGAACGGGCCGGTGCCGATCGGCTCCTGGTCGATCAGCTCCGGCTTGCCGGCCTTCAGCAGCGTGTCCGCGTACTCCTTCGACTGGATCGAGGCGAAATCCATCGCAAGGTCCGCGAGGAACGGCGTGTTCGGCCGCCTGAGCGTGATCCTGACCGTATAGTCGTCAACCTTCTCGATCTTATCGAGAAGGTCGTTCATCCCCATGTCGCCGAAGTAGTCGTAGCCGCCGCCGGAAACCTTGTGATACGGGTTGCTCTCATTCCGCTGCCGGTCGAAGCTGAACAGCACGTCGTCGGCGTTGAACCCACGTGTCGGCTTGAAGTATTTGTTCGACTGCCACTTGGCATTCTTGCGCAGGTGGAAGGTGAACACCTTCGCGTCCGCCGACACGTCCCAGGACTCCGCGAGCCCCGGCGCCAGCTCCGTGCTCCCCAGCTTGAACTCCACCAGCCGGTTGTAGATCGGCAGGTTGGCATCGAAGGTGGTGTTGGTCAGGTTGATCATCGGGTTGAAGTTCTCGGGCGAACCCTCTGAGCAATAGACCAGCGTCTTTGCAGAGGCGGGTGCGGCGGCGAGCAGCGCGAGAAAGGCCGCGGCAACGGCGGCGATGGCCCGATGGTTCATGCGCGGCAACTCCCCCTGTATCCGGCGTCGGCGCCAATCAACCTGATTTCAGGGCACCCGGAAAGCCCCACCGCCGGGCCCGCGCCGCCCCGCTCGGCGATGCCCCGCTCAGCGATGCATCGGCGGGAGCGAACCGTTCTGCGTCGGCTGCTGGTGCTGCTGCGACATCAGCATGAGCACGCGCAGTTGCTCGGAGCGCGTGTCCGGGGCCTGGGCGGCACCGTTCTGCGCCATCTGGCCGGTGGGCAGGTTGTGCATGACGCAGTCCACCAGGACGAGCGCGGAGATGGTGAGCAGGACGCCGGCGATCGCCATCATCCGCACCCGCAGGCCGAAGGGCGCGGGCATCCCCCGCACCTCCGCCCCGCACCGCGCGCAAAAGGAATCCCCGACGGCGAGCTCACCGCGGCAAAGCGGACACAGCATCGCGGATGAGCCTAGCGCAGCCCCGGCCCGTCGCCAAACCGCTCAGGCGGGCGCGGCGGCGGCGCGCCGGCGGGCAAGCATCGCATCGACGCTCCACGCGCCGGCGCCAAGGGCGGCCACGAACAGAAAGCCGCCGGGGAGCGCGGGGTTCTTGTGGAACATGATCTGGTTGCCGTGGAAGATCAACGCAGTGATGAGGCACCAGAGTGCCAGTACGATCCCGACAGGCCCTGTGAACAGCCCCACCAGCAGCAGGAGCCCGACGCCGATCTCCACCACCAGCGCCACGATGTAGGCCAGCGTCGGGAACGGCAGTCCGGCCGAGGCAATGAAGCCGATCGTCGCCGAGGCCGCCATCAGCTTGCCCCAGCCGGCGCTGACCATGAACCAAGCCATCAGCAGCCGCCCGAGCGCCGGCAGTGCCGGCGTGTCGATCCGATCCATCGCGCGCCCTCCCTCCCTGTCAAGGGTATGATGCGTCCGCCGGCCGGGATTGCAATGTGTGCCCGGGCCGGCGCCCGCGATCAGGCCGGCAGGGGCATGCCGGTGCGGCGGCGGCGCAGGGCCGCGTCCAGGCTCCATGCACCCGCGCCGCGCGCGGCGACGAACAGGAAGCCGCCCGCGAGCGCGATGTTCTTCATGGCGTGGATCTGGTTGTTCATGTCGCCGAAGCCGTGAAAGACGAATGCCGTCACCAGGCAGAACACGGCGAGCACGAGCGCCACCGGGCGGGTGAACAGCCCCGTGAGCAGCAGCAGTCCGCCGCCCAGTTCCACGATCACCGCGATCGCATACGCAACCGCCGGCAGCGGCAGGTTGTGCGCGGCGATGTAGCCGATGGTCCCGCCGGCGGCGAACAGCTTGCCCCAGCCGGACAGGATGAAGATCAGGCTCATCAGCAGACGGCCGAGGGCCGGCAGCGCCGGCGTATCGAGGCGATCCATGGTGAGGTCTCCCGAATCCGGTTCAGCCGCGCAGCGTCTTCAGCGCACCCGCCACCCGCGCCACGCGGCGGCCCTGGTAGCGCGCGACCTCCAGGTCGCTGTCCGGCGGCGTGCTGATCTGCTTGCCGTCCACCGCCGCGTGCGCGCCATAGGGCGTGCCGGCGCCGAACATCACCGGGTCGGCATAGCCGGTCGGCACGATGATCAGGCCGAGATGCGCCATGATCGGATAGAGCGAGAGCGTCGTGCTCTCCGCGCCGCCATGGTGCGTCATGGTGGCGCTGAACGCGGAGCCGGCCTTGCCGTTGAACTTGCCCTGGAACCACGCCCCGCCGAGGCTGTCGATATAGGCCTTCAGTTCCGCGGCGACGGCGCCGTAGCGGGTGGGCGAGCCGAACACGATCGCATCGGCCCAGTCGATCTCCTCGGCGGTCGGTGCCTGGTAGAGCGCGTCCATGCGCGCGGCGCTCTCCGCCCAGCCCGGCACCTGCGCCATCACCTCGGGGCCGACGATGTCGCGGGCGCGGCGCAGGCGCACTTCGGCGCCCTCGGCCAGCGCGCCCTCGGCCAGCGCCTTCGCCAGCGTCTCGGTGGCACCGTTGCGGGAATAGAACGCGATCAGCACATTGGTGGTCATGACCCCTCCGTCCGCTGCGGAGCAGCAACCCCGCTTGTCGGCAACATGAGGCGGGCTTAGCATCCAGAAAATCCGGATTGTTTCGATAAGATGGATCGAGAAATTCGATATGCCGGCACGGGCACCCCGACCCTCGACCAGCTCCAGATCCTCGCCGCCATCGCCGAGACCGGCAGCTTCTCCGCCGCCGCGCGCCGCCTGAACCGGGCGCAGTCCGTGGTGAGCTACGCCATCGCCAATCTCGAGGCGCAGCTCGGCCTGAAGCTGTTCGACCGCGCCGAGCGGCGGCCGACGCTGACCGAGGCCGGCCGCGCCGTGCTCGGCGATGCCCGCCGGATCGGCCGCGCCATGGACGAGCTGCGCGCCCGCGCCGCCGGCCTCACCGCCGGGCTGGAGGCGGAGGTCGGGCTGGTCGTGGACGTGATGTTTCCCACGGCGCGGCTCGTCGCCGCACTCAAGGCCTTCGCCCGCGAATTTCCGACCGTGACGCTGCGGCTGGGCGTGGAGACGCTGGGGGCGGTGGTGCAGCTCGTGCTGGAGCGGGCGTACGGCCTCGGCATCTCCGGGCCGATCGGGCTCGGCATCGACGGGTTGGAGCGCCGGCCGCTGTGCGAGGAGGCGCTGATCCCGGTCGCCGCCCCCGACCACCCGCTGGCGCGGCTGGCGCCGCCGGTGCCGATCGCCGCCCTGCATGAGCACACGCAGCTTGTGCTCTCGGACCGCTCGCGCCGCACCGAGGGGCAGGATTTCGGCGTGGTTTCGCCCCGCACCTGGCGGCTGAGCGACCTCGGCGCCAAGCATGCGCTGCTGCTGGCGGGACTCGGCTGGGGCAACATGCCGGAGACGATGGTCGGCGACGACCTGCGCGCCGGCCGGCTGTGCCGCCTGCACCCGGCGGAGGCGGCGGCCGCGCGGTTTTCGCTGGTGCTGGTCCACCGCACCGACAGCCCGCCCGGTCCGGCCGCCTGCTGGCTGGCGCGCCGGCTTGCCGCGGACGCCGCCGCCCCTGCTCTTGCCGAGCGCCCCGACCTTGCGGAGGATGCGGGCGCGTGAGGGAGTACGTCGCAATGAGCCAGTTCACCGTCGTCACCACGGCCGCCCCGCCTTTCGACTACGAGATGGAGGCCCTGCGCGGCATGGACGTGAAATTCGTCACCGTGGCGGCCGAGCAGCTCGCCGAGGCGGCGGGCACGGCGGATGCGCTCTACCCGACGGCCAAGGTAACCCGGGCGGTGATCGAGGCCGCGGCGGCGCGCTGCCGCGTGATCGCGCTCGGCTCCATCGGCGCCGACTATGTCGACGTGCTGGCGGCGACCGAACACGGCATCCCGGTGACGAACGTGCCCGACACCTTCGTCGAGGAAGTGGCGGACCACACGATGGCGCTGCTGCTCGGCGCGTTCCGCCGGCTGGTGGAGCACGACCGGCTGGTGCGCGACGGGCGCTGGCGCGACGGGCGCGCGCATCTCTACCAGTTCCCGCGGCTGCGCGGGCAGACCATTGGTTTCGTCGGCTTCGGCCACGTGCCGCGCGCGGTCACGGAGCGGGCGCGCCCGTTCGGCGTGCGGCTGATGGCGTTCGACCCCTATGTCAGCGAGCTGACCCTGATCGCAGCGGGCGTGGAGCCGGCCGGGCTGCACGAGATGCTGGCCGCCGCCGACTTTGTCTGCATGCACGCGCCCGGCACGCCGGAGACCAACCACCTGCTGGGCGAAGCCGAGTTCCGGCAGATGAAGCCCACCGCGATCTTCATCAACACCGGCCGCGGCCAGACGGTGGACGAGGCGGCGCTGGTGCAGGCGCTGCAGGAGAAGCGGCTGGCCGGCGCCGCGCTGGACGTGCTGGAGATCGAGCCGCCGCGGCAGGACAACGCGCTGCTGCAGATGCCCAACGTGATCCTGTCCGCGCATGTCGCCTCCGCCTCGGCGCGGTTCGACCCGGCGCGCAAGCGGCATGTGGGGCGCGAGCTGGCGCTGGTGCTCTCCGGCCGCTGGCCGATGGCCTGCATCAACCCCGCGGTGCTGGCCAAGGGACCGCTCCGGCGCTGGCAGCCGATCTCGCTGGAGCGCGGGCCGAACAGCTAGCGGGATGTGTTCCTCCCCCAGGAAACGATCCGCCGCAAACGTGACGGAGCCGCGCTGGACGATGCGGAGATCCGAACCTTCGTCGCCGGCCTGAGCGACGGCACGATCAGCGAGGGGCAGGCCGCCGCGTTCGCGATGGCGGTGTTCCTGCGCGGCATGACGACCGCGGAGACGGTGGCGCTGACCCGTGCGATGCGGGACTCGGGCGCGGTGCTCGCCTGGGACCTGCCGGGGCCGGTGGTGGACAAGCATTCCACCGGCGGGATCGGCGACAAGGTCAGCCTGATCCTCGCCCCGCTGCTCGCCGCGTGCGGCGCGTTCGTGCCGATGATCTCCGGCCGCGGCCTCGGCCATACCGGCGGCACGCTGGACAAGCTCGCCGCCATTCCCGGCTATCGGAGTGACATCGACCGCGCGCGCTTCGCCGCCGTGGTACGCGACGCCGGCTGCGCGATCATCGGGGCCACCGACGACCTCGCCCCCGCCGACCGCCGGCTCTATGCCATCCGCGACGTCACGGCGACGGTGGAGAGCCTGCCGCTGATCACCGCCTCCATCCTGTCCAAGAAGCTCGCCGGCGGGCCGCAGGCGCTGGTGCTGGACGTGAAGGCCGGGTCGGGCGGGTTCATGCCCGACACGGCGCAGGCGCGCCGGTTGGCCGAAACGCTGGTCGCGGTCGCGCGCGGCGCGGGCCCGCCGACCACGGCGCTGATCACCGACATGGACCAGGCGCTCGGCCACAGCGCCGGCAACGCGCTGGAGGTCACCGAGGCGCTCGACGCCCTGGCCGGCACGCGGCGCGATGCGCGGCTGATCGAGGTGGTGCTCGCGCTGGCGGCCGAGGCCCTGCTGCTGGCTGGAATCGAGCCCGATCTCGCGGCGGCGCGGCGGCGTGCGGCGACGCGGCTGGCGGACGGCAGCGCGGCCGAACGGTTCGCGCGCATGGTCGCCGCACTCGGCGGGCCGGCCGATATTTTCGCGGATCCGGCGTTGCCCAGCGCGCCATGTGTGGCGCCGGTGCATGCTGGGCGCGAAGGGTTCGTGGCCGCGATCGACGGGCGCGCGATCGGGCTCGCGGTGATCGCGCTCGGCGGCGGGCGCACGCGCGCCGACCAGGCCATCGACCCGCGCGTCGGCTTCGCCGAGATCGCCGGGCTCGGCGCGCGCGTCGATGCGGCCCGGCCGCTCTGCCTCGTGCACGCCCAGGGCGCGGACGCTGCGGCGAAGGCCGCCGCAAGCGTGCGCGCGGCGGTGCGCATCGCCGACGTCCCGCCACCGCCCGCACCGCCGGTGCGCGAGCGCATCGCGTGAGCGCCGCGCGCGGCGCCGGGTGGCGGCACCTGGCAGTCGCCGCCGGCCCCGGCCTCGTCGTCATGCTCGCCGACACCGAGGCCGGCAGCGTGATCACGGCGGCGCAGAGCGGCGCGCTATGGGGCTATCGCCTCGTGGCGTTGCAGCTCGTGCTCGTGGCCCCGCTGTTCATGGCGCAGGAACTGGCGGCCCGGCTCGGGCTCGGCACCGGCCGCGGCCTCGTCGAGCTGGTGCTGCGCCGCTATGGCCGCGCCGCCGCGATGCTGCTGACCGCCACGCTGGTCACGAGCTGCGCGGGCGCGCTGGTGACGGAGCTGAGCGGGCTCGCGGGCGTGGGACAGATCTTCGGCATTCCGGTGTGGCGTTCGACGCTGCTCGCCGCGACCGCCCTTCTCGCCATCGTCTGGACCGGCAGCTACCGCTCGGTGGAGCGCATCGCGATCGCCGCGGGGCTGTGCGAACTCGCCTTCATCGTGCTCGCCTGGCTCGCGCGGCCAGACCCGCATGTGTTCGCGGCACAGGTCTTCGCCTTCCCGCTCGGCGCGCGCAGCTTCCGCTACCTGCTGGCGGCGAATGTCGGAACCTGCGTGATTCCGTGGGCGCTGTTCTATCAGCAGGCGGCGAGCGTCGACAAACACCTCGGCGGCGCCGACCTCGGCGGCGCGCGGACGGAGACCTTGCTGGGCGCGGTGCTGTGCCAGGTGGTGACAGCGGCCGTCGTGATCGCAGCGGCGGCGACGTTCGGCCCCCATGCCGGACGGCCGCTCGACAAGGTGGGGGACATTGCGGGCGCCTTCACCGCCGTTGCCGGCACCATCGCCGGCCACGCGGTGTTCGCGCTCGGCCTCAGCGGCGGCGCGCTGGTCGCCTCGGTCGTCGTATGCCTCACCGCCGCCTGGGCGCTGGGCGAGGTCATGGGTGCGCCCCGCTCGCTGCGTGCCACGCCGACGGAGGCGCCGCTGTTCTACGGCGCGTTCGCGGCCGTTCTCGCGGCCGGCGGCGCGATCGAGGCATCAGGGGTGAACCTGGTCGGGCTCGCGATCGCGCTCGGCGTGCTGAATGCGCTGCTGCTGCCGGTCGTGCTGTTCTTCCTGTTCCGCCTTGCCCGCACCGCACCGCCGGAGGCACTGCGCCTGCGCGGCGCCTATGCGATGTGCGTCGCGCTGGTGCTGTCGGTCACGGCCGGCGTCGGCGTGCTCGCCGGCGTGCTGGGGGCGCTGTAGCCCTCACCCCGGCCCTCTCCCGCAAGCGGGAGAGGGGGAAGGGCAGATGCGACCCCTCTCCCGCTTGCGGGAAAGGGAGGGGCCCATGCCGAAGGCATGGGAGGGTGAGGGGCGTGCGCGTTCAGAAGTCGAAGTCGTTGATGTTGTCCTTGCTGTACGTGAACGGCGAGCCGAGCAGGATCTCGCTGCCGTTCACCACCGAGAGCTTGCCGAGCTTGCCGGCCTCGACCGACGTATCCCCCGGCTTCAGCTTGCCATCCACCACCGCGCGCATGACATAGACGGCCGCATAGCCGAGGTTCACCGGGTTCCACAGCACGACCGACTTCACGCAGTTCGACTTCACGTACGGCCTCATCGCGTTCGGCGTCGCGAGCCCGACCACCGCAACCTTGCCGCAGAGCTGCGCGCGCGTCACCGCCTCCGCCGAGGCCGGCGTGGCCACCGACGTCATCCCGAACAGCCCGGCGAGCTGATCGCCGTACTTGTTCAGCAGCGTGGAGGCCTGATTGAACGACAGGATGTTGTCCTCCTGCGCCTCCACGGTCTCCAGCCACTTCATCTTCGGATGGCACTTGCCGGCGTAGGCCCACATCTCCGCGATCCAGCGGGCCTGGTTGGGCGTGGTGAAGGTGCTGGTGACGATGGCGAAGCTCTTGTCGCCGATCTCCTTCGCCATGTCGTCGATCAGCGCCTTGGCGATGCCGTTGAACTCCGCCTGGTTGACGAACCACTCGCGCGCATCCGGCGTGGAGTTCGCGTCGTAGCCGACGACGTGGATGCCCTTGCCGAGCGCCTTCTTCAGCACCGGCGCGATCGCCACCGGGTCGTTGGCGGCGAACAGCACGCCGTCCACGCCGCGCGTGATGTAGTTGTCGATGAACTTGATCTGCTCGTCGATCTTCGCCTCGGTCGGCCCGTCGGTCGTGACCTTCACGTTGCCGAGTTCCTTCGCGGCCGCCTGCATGCCCTTGCTGGTGGCGTTGAAGTAGCCGATGCCGATCAGCTTCGGCACGTCGACGAGCGTGATCGGCTTGCCCATCTTGTTCGGCGCGCCGACCGCCTTGCCGCCGTCATACGGTTTCGCGGCAACGGTGCCCGCGCCGCCGTCGCACGGCAGCGGATTGACCGGCAGGTCGTCGGCCCCGTCCCAGCGCCCGCCGGCGGCCCAGGCATGGCCGGCGAGCAGCGTCGCGCCCAGCGCGATCGCACTCAGTGTCAGGCGCATTCAGTCCCTCCCCTTTGCTTGTTGCGCGAGCGGTTGTGCCGTGCGGGCGGTCTCGCGCCGCCGCTCCGCGAGGCTGGTCACCAGCACCGATGCGATCAGCACCGTGCCGATGACCATGATCGTCGCGTCGCCCTTCACGCCGGTCAGCGCCAGCCCGTCCTTCAGGAGCTGGATCAGCACGAGGCCGAGCACCGTGCCCGCGATCGTACCGACGCCGCCGAAGATGCTGGTGCCGCCGAGTACCACGGCGGCGATCACGTCCAGCTCGACGCCGGTGCCCATGTCGGAGCGCGTGGTGCTGACGCGCGAGACGAAGATCCATGCCGCGATCCCGGCCATGAAGCCGGATGCGGTGTAGATGATCAGCTTGATCCGATCGACCGGCACGCCGGAGAAGCGCGCCGCCGTCTCGTTGTGGCCGATCGCGTAGAGCGCGCGGCCGAAGGTGGTGCGCGCCAGCACGACGCCGAACACGACGATGGCGGCGAGCAGGATCCAGAGTTGCGACGGCACGCCGAACAGCACACCCTGGCCAAGCCCGAAGAACCAGGGGGGATAGCCGCGCACGGAATGCGCCTGCGAAATCCCCTCGGCGAGGCCGCGATAGAGCGCGAGCGTGGCGATGGTCATGATCAACGGCGGCACCCGCAGCCGGGTGATGAACCAGCCGTTGACGAAGCCGCCCGCGGCGCCCGCCGCCAGCGCGAAGGCGATCGCGAACGGCAGCGGGAAGCCCCAGTTGTGCCACGCATAGCCGAGCAGGATGGCGCACATGCCCAGCGCGGAGCCGACCGAGAGGTCGATGCCGCCGGTGACGATGACGAAGGTCATCGGCATCGCGATCAGGCCGACCTCCGTCATCAGCATGCCCTGGTTGAGCAGGTTGTCGAGCGTGAAGAAACGGTCCGTCTGCGTCGCCAGCACGATCACGGCCGCGACCAGGATCACGAGCAACACCGCCTCATGCACCGCCAGCCGCCGGCGGCGCGGGTTCGCCGTGCCACTCATCGGGCAAGACCCCGGCGCCGACGACGCAGGATGTCGGCCATGACCGTGATGAGGATGAGCACCCCCTGCACCGCGCGCAGCCAGAACGGCGAGAGGTTGACGAAGATCAGCGAGGAGCCGATCGCCGCGATCAGGATCGCCGCCAGCGTCGCGCCGACCACGGTACCGGTGCCGCCGAGGATCGAAACGCCGCCCACCACCGCGGCGGTGATGATCGTCAGCTCCAGGTTCGGCGGCACCGTGGACTGGATGACGGAGAGCTGGGTCGCGAACAGCACCGCGGCGAGGCCAACGAAGGCGCCGTGGATCGCGAACACCATCATCACCACGCGCGCGCGGGGAATGCCGCACAGCCGCGCCGCCTCAGCATTGCCGCCAACCGCGTAGATGCTGCGCCCGGCCGCGGTGTTGCGCATCCACCAGGCGGCGAGCACGGTCAGCACCACCATGAACGCGACCGGCACCGGCACGCGGCCGAACAGCGACCACTGCGCGAGGTGGTAGCTGTCCGGCATGTCGCTGATCCACACGCCGTTGGTGACGCTGATCAACCCGCCCTTGAGGATGCTGAGCATGCCGAGCGTGACCACGATCGAGGGCAGGCCGACATAGGCGACCAGCGCGCCCTGCGCCGCCATCACCGCGACGCCGAGCGCCACCGGGATCAGCCACGCCAGCACCGACGGCACGCCCGCCACCGCGAGCGAGCCGCTCACGCTCGCCAGCACGCCGATCAGCGAGCCCACGGAGATGTCGATGTTGCCGGACACGATCACCATCGACATGCCGATCGCGGCGACCGCGATATAGGCGTTGCCGAGCAGGATGGTCTGCAGGTTGCGCGCGGCGACGAAGCGCGGGTTGATGCTGCCGACGACGACGAACAGCAGCACGATCGCCAGCGCCAGCAGCCACTCCTGCGAAAGCGCGAAGCGGGGCCGCCGCGGGATGGCGAGCGCGGCGCTCATGCGGCGCCCATCATCGCCGCCGCCACCCGCTCCTGCGTCGCCTCGGCGCGCGTGAACGCGGCGACGATCCGCCCGCCGCGCATCGTCAGCACGCGGTCGCTCATGCCCAGAACCTCCGGCAGCTCGCTTGAGATCATCAGGATGGCGAGGCCGCGCCCGGCAAGCTCGCCCATCAGGCGGTGGATTTCCGCCTTCGCACCCACGTCGATCCCCCGCGTCGGCTCGTCGAGGATCAGCACCCGGGGCCGCGCCGCGAGCCATTTGCCCAGCACGATCTTCTGCTGATTGCCGCCGGAGAGCCGCCCCACGACCTGCTCGACGCCGGCCGTTCGGACCCCAAACCGGGCGACGACATCCTCGGCCAGCCGCAGCTCGGCGCCGCGGTCGATGAAGCCCAGCCGCGCAAGCTCGCCAAGCATTGCGAGCGAGGCGTTTTCGCGCACCGACATCGGCCGCACCAGCCCCTGGATGCCGCGGTCCTCGGGCACATAGGCGATGCCGAGCCGCCGCGCATCGGCCACCGAGCGCACGACCTCCCGCCTGCCGTCGACCAGGATCTCGCCCTCCGCCGCCGGCGTCACGCCGAAGATCGCCTGCGCCAGTTCGCTGCGCCCGGAGCCGACGAGCCCCGCCAGGCCGACGATCTCGCCCGCGCGCACGGTCAGCGACACGCCGTTCGTCGCGGGCGGACGCGCAAGGTCGCGCAGTTCCAGCACCGGCGGGCCGAGCGGAACTTCGACCTTGGGAAACAGTTGCTCGATCCGGCGGCCGACCATCATGTGGATCAGGTCGGCACGGTCCGTCGCCGCGACCGGCTTGGTCGCCACGTGCGCGCCGTCGCGCAGCACCGTCACGCGGTCGGCGAGCAGGAAGATCTCCTCCAGCCGATGGCTGATATAGACGATGGAAACGCCGCGCGCCCGCAGCCGGCGCACGATCGCGAACAGGCGGCCGACATCGTGCTCGCTCAGCGCCGCGGTCGGCTCGTCCATGATCAGGATGCGCGCGTCCTGTGACAGCGCGCGCAGAATCTCCACGCGCTGGCGATTGCCCACCGACAGCGTGCCCACGATCTGCGCCGGGTCGAGATCGTGGATGTCGAGCTGTTCCAGCAGCGCCGCCGTGCCCGCGCGCATCGCCGGCCAGTCGAGCGCGCCCAGGCGGGTGCGCGGCGCGTGGCCCATGAACACGTTCTCGGCCACCGTCAGCTCGGGAAACAGCAGCAGTTCCTGGTAGATCGTGGCGATCCCGGCCCGCCGCGCCTCATGCGGGCCGAGGAAGCGGACCGGCGCGCCGTCGAGCCGGATCGTGCCGGCGTCGGCCTGGTAGACGCCGGAGATGATCTTGATCAGCGTGGATTTGCCGGCGCCGTTCTCGCCGAGCAGCGCATGCACCTCGGCCGGCGCCACGTCGAACGACACGTCGCGCAGCGCCTGCACGCCCGGAAACGTCTTCCCCACGCCCGCCAGAGCCAGCACGGGCGCATTGCCCGTTCGGGAGCGCGGCAACGCTGCAGGGGCGGCGTCGAGGGCCATTGGACGTTTCCGCCGACACTTGACGGCGCCGCCGCCCGGCGCGTCAACCCACTCGCGCGGTCCGGACCGGGCCGGCGGGTGCAACCCTCATCACGCCAGCGCGACGACGGGGTTGCACCTTCATCCCTCTATGGGAACGGCCTCACTGCACCGTCTGCTTCCACAGCTCGACCTGATCGAGCTTGATCGGCTCGCTCTGCACCAGCTCGTTGAGGTAGTGGCGCTGGCTCTGCATCGCGCGGTCCCGCCGGAGCAGGCGGACGATGGTGTCGTGCGCTTCCGCGAGCGTCGGCGTGGTCGCGGGCTTGGTCGCGACCAGCTTGAGGATGTGCCACCCGTCGGGCGTGCGCACCGGCTCGCTCACCGCGCCCGGCGTCATCGTGGCGAGCACCTGTCGGATCGCCGGGATCAGCGCATCCTCGCGCAGCCACTTGAGATCGCCGCCTTGGGGGGCGGAGCCCTTGTCGCCCGAGTATTTCTTCGCCAGCGCGGCGAAATCGGCGTGCTGGTCGACGATCTGGTGGCGAAGCTCGGCGGCCCGCTTCTTTGCCTCCACGTCCGCGACCGGGCTCGATCCCGGGGGCACGCTGATCAGGATCTGCTCGAGGTGGTACTGCTTCGGCACCACCATGCGCGCCTTGTTCGCCTCATACGCGGCCGCCACCTGCTGCTCGCTGGGGAAGCCGGGATCGGGCGGGGTCTGGGCGGCCACGTAGCTCTCGACGATCGCGCCCTCGCGCGCGAGTTCGGCGCGGAACGCGACGTCGGCCTTCTCGTCGAACTTCTCGGCGCGCGCCTTGTCCAGCAGGACAAGCTGGATCAGCCGGTCGCGCACGCGCTGCGCCAGCAGCGCGGGGTCGTGCTCCAGTTGCGCCCTGACCTCGGGGTCGGCCATCTGCAGCAGCAGCCGCACCTGGCTCGCGGTGATGGTGACCGCGCCGCGCTGCGCCACGACGGGGTCGGACGCCTCTGCGGCACACAAAGCGAACGAGGGCAACAGGGCGAGGGCGAACCCGCCCGCCAGCAGCCCGAAAACGCGTCTCATCCTGCCTCCTTCAGCGCACGCCGATGCCGGCGTTCAATCCGCCGTCGATCAGATAGTCGGCGCCGGTCACGAAGGCCGATCGCGGCCCGGCAAGGAAGGCGATGAGTTCGGCCACCTCCTCCGGCTCGCCGATCCGCCCCAGCGGATGGGCGGCCCCGAAGCGGCGGAACACCGCCTCCAGGTCCGCGCCGGCGCCGTCGAACGTGCGGGCGGACAGCGCCAGCATCGGCGTGCGCACCGAGCCGGGGCTGACCGAGTTCACACGTATGTTATCACGCGCATGGTCGAGTGCCATCGCCCGCGTCAGCGCATGCACCGCGCCCTTCGAGGCGGCGTAGGCGGCGACCCCCTGCTGGCAGGCATGGCCCTGCACCGAGGCGAGGTTGACGATCGCCCCGCCGCCGCGCGCGCGCAGCAGCGGAATGCCGTGGCGCGCGGTGAGGGCGATGCCGCCCACATTGACCGCCATGCAGCGCGCGAACGTCGCCGCATCCGTGTGCTCCACCGTGCCGAAGGGGTGGATCGCGGCCGCGTTGACGATGATGTCGAGGCCACCGAAGGCCTGCGCCGCCGCCGCAACCGCCGCCTGCACCTCGGCCTCCGCGGTCACGTCGACCTGCCGCGTCACCAGCCGCAGCCCCGCGGCCGCCTGGGCCAGCGCGCCGCCCGCCGCCGCGTCGATGTCGCAGCACAGCACGCCGGCCCCGGCGCGTGCGAGGCGCAGCGCGGCGGCGGCGCCGATGCCGCTCGCCCCGGTCACAAGCGCAACCTTGCCCGCAAATTCATCCATGGCGCGCATTATGCCGCGTCCGACCGGCTCCTGTTAACCGCCACGTGCGCGGGTCCTGGCCTGGCCGCGCCGCGGTTGCGCCCCGGCCGGGCGTGAGGCACCGTTCGCCGCCGAGCCGCGAACGGAGGCGCGCCCCATGCCGCGCAAGCTGATCCTGGACGTCGATACCGGCACCGACGACGCGGTCGCGATCATGCTGGCCGCGCTGCATCCCGAGCTGGAGCTCGTCGGCTGCACCACGGTGAACGGCAACGTGCCGGTGGAGCACTGCACCGACAACACGCTGCGCGTGCTCGACCACATCGGCCGCGGCGACATCCCGGTGTTCGAGGGCCTTGCGCGCCCGCTGGTGCGCCCGGACTTCCCGCTGCCGCGCCGCGAGCGCGACCTCTCCGGGCGCTACCACCCGGACACGCTGCCGGTGCCGCCGACCGCCCTGCGCAAGCAGGCGACCGGTGCCGTGGAATTCCTGATCGAGACCTACCGGACGGCGACGGAAGAGATCGCGCTGGTGCCGGTGGCCCCCCTGTCCAACATCGCCG
The DNA here is from genome assembly GCA_017307335.1 of Alphaproteobacteria bacterium. Lineage (GTDB taxonomy): Bacteria > Pseudomonadota > Alphaproteobacteria > Acetobacterales > Acetobacteraceae > JAFKFJ01. The sequence goes on from JAFKFJ010000267.1 coordinate 17,744, forward strand.
CCGCACTGGCGCTCGACCCGCGCTTCGTGCAGCGGGTGCCGGAGGTGGTGATCATGGGCGGCGCGCACGCGCTGGGCAACGTCACGCCCTCGGCGGAGTTCAACATCTGGGCCGATCCGGAGGCGGCGGCGATGGTGTTCGCCGCCGGCTTCGCGAAGATCACGCTGGTGCCGCTGGATGCAACCCACCGCGCGCTGATCACGCGCGAGCACTGCACCGAACTCGACGCTCTGGGCACGCCGGCGGCGCAGGCGGCCGCGGCGTTCATCGGCCATCGCATCGTCGCGCACGACGAACACCAGAAGCAGGCGGTGCCGCATTCGACGCCGGTGCACGATGCGCTGGCGGCGGGTTCGCTCGTCGCCCCGTCGCTGATCACCACGCGCCGGCTGCATGTTGCGGTGGAGACGGCGGGCGTGCTGACGGTCGGGCGCACCGTGATCGACACGCATTTCCGCGGTCGCCACGCGCCGAACTGCGACGTTGCGTTCGACGCCGATGCGGCCGGCTTCGCGGCCCTGCTCATGCGTGCCTTCGCGGCAAAAGCGTAGGACGCCGACTGCTCGCGGTTGCGACGCCGCCCTCACCCCGCCCTCTCCCGCAGGCGGGAGAGGGTGGCGAGCGGAGCGAGCCGGTGAGGGCCCGGCCAGCGCGCTGCTACGCCGCCAGCGCCTCGGCCGCCAGCGGCAGCATCGCACCATCCGGCACGCGGCGGAGCGCCACCGTCACGCCCCGCGGCACGGGCGCCAGAAAACCGCACGCCGGCAGCCCATGGAAATCGAGATCCGGCCGGTAGCGGTTGGCGACGATGCGCCCGCGCGTGCGCCCGCCGAGCAGCAGGTCGAAGCACAGGCGCTGCTCCGGCGCGGCCACGTCGTACGCCCAGCCCTCCAGCATGCCACCGGCGATGCGCTCGACGTGGCCCTGCAGCGCGCCCTGCACGCCGGCCATCGCATCACCCCCGGCGAGGCGGCGGCGGACGCGTTCCACCGCCTCGCCACACTCGCTGCGAGGCATCACCCGCGCCGGCGGCGGATCGTCAGGATAGAGGTGCGCGTATTCCGCCGCGTTGTCGAACAGCGCCCGACCGGCGAGCGGCACGAAGGTCTCCGCCGCCGCGCCGTCGGCAAGGATCAGGGCATGCTCGAACAGCTCGACATGCACGTAGCGCACGTCGCGCGCGTCGGCGGCGCGCGTGATGGTCGCGCCGTTCACCAGCGCGCCGGCGGGGATCAGCAGGCCACCCAGGAACAGCGCGTGCTCGGGAGACACTTCCAGCGCCCGGCTCGGGATTCCCGGACCGAGCGCGCCGGGCGCGATCCGCACGGGGCGCAGATGCCGCGCCTGCGCCACCATCGCCGCCGGGTAACAGCGCCGGCCCAGCCACTTCACTCGCCGCACGATCCCGTCGGCGCCGAGCAGCGCGTCGCCGATCCCGAGGCGCTCCACGGCAACCTCGCCCGCGGGCGTGGCGATGCGCGTCCCCGCGCGGAAGCAGGCGGTCATGATGCTGACCAGCGTGCCGCCATTCGGGTCGATCTGCGTGGAGAAGCTGAGCCCGCTCGCGGCACCCGTCACCGGCACGCTCGCCGTGTCGCCCGACGCGCCCACCACGTCCAGCGCGCCGCCCGCGATCGTGGCGCCCGGCTGCACGAACAGCGTTCCCGGCGTGTCGGACACCGACGTGAAATCGACCAGGTCGCCGGCCTGCAGCCCGTCGATCGTGATGCCCGCGCCATTGCCCGGCAGCACGAGCAGCCCCGGCCCGCTGCCGAAAACCACCGTCAGCGCGGCATCCGGCGCCAGCGCCGCCAGCGTCACCGCCGCGCCATCGGCGATCGTGATCGTCCCGCTGCCATCCAGCGTCGGCGCAATGTCGAGCGTCGCGCCGTCGACGGCGATCAACCCGTCGTTCACGAGGGTCCCAAACCCCTCGATGGCAACGGCGCTTCCCGCCACGTCCGCCGCCAGCGTGACGCCGTCGCCGAACGTGTAGTCGCCCGGGCCGAGCAGCATGATCGCGTCCGCGGCCTGCGTGCTGCCCGCCACGATGTCGAGCGTCGCGATCCCGGTGTCGTTGAGCAGCCCGAGCTCGGTCGTCGTCGCATCGAGCGTCAGCGCGGTCACGCTGGCGGGCGGGTCGAGCACCGTGACCGGTCCGCTCGCCGTCACCACGCCGCCCGGCGCGATCGAGACCGCATCGAGCGTGGCGCCGTCGAGCGCCAGCGTGCCGGTGCCGGCGACCAGCGTCCCGTTCTCGACCAGCCCGCTGATCGTGACCGTGCCGTAGGCCGAAGCATCGAGTGTTCCGCCGCCGAGATCGAGCGTGCCGGCGAACGCCAGCGCGCCCGCGACCGTCCCAATCTGCGCCAGCGCGATGCTGCCGTCGAAGCGCACCAGATCGGCGCTGATCGTGCCGTGGTTCATGTAGTCGCCGACGCCGGCACCGATCTCCAGCGCC
>JAFKFJ010000268.1 GCA_017307335.1 Alphaproteobacteria bacterium
GGTGCACCATCAGCATTCGACTACGCCGCGTCGTGCGGGCATTCTCATGGACGTCCATCCGGGGCTCCGGCTCGAGGGCTGCGTGTGTGGTAACCACAGCCTCTCAGCCCAGCCCCGGAGGGACAACCTCCATAGCAACGACATCTAGAGCAGGATGACCGGAGGCGGAGTCGCCGGAGGTCTGAATCATGCTCTCCAATCAAAGAACTAGAACGGGGTGACTGAGCGCGAGCGAACTCTCCCGCTCTAGCGTGCCGCTGCCGGCAGGAGACCTGGCCATCCGCACAACGCTCGCACTCGACGACGAACTCGTGGCCAAGGCGCAGGCCTTCACCGGCCTGAAGGAGAAGTCCAGCCTGGTCCGGGAGGCGCTCAAGGCGCTCATCGAGCGTGAGAGTGCAAGGCGCCTGGCGCGGCTGGGCGGCAGTGAACCGGACCTCGAGGCTCCGCCGCGGCGCCAGCCGGCCGCGGAGTGATTCTGGTCGATACGTCGGTCTGGGTCGGTCACCTGCGCAGCGGCGACCCGATCCTTGCCGGCCTGCTGGAGGCCGGGCTGGTCCTGACGCATCCGTCCGTGATCGGTGAGATCGCGTTGAGCAATCTGCGCCACCGCACACGCCTGCTGAGCGCGCTGTCAGATCTGCCCCAGGCCGGCGTCGCCACGGATCCCGAGGTCCTGCACTTCATCGCGCGCCACGCCCTGTTCGGACGCGGCATCGGGTATGTCGATGCGCATCTGCTTGCCGGGACGCGACTGGCAGCGGCCGCCCGCCTGTGGACGAACGACCGGCGGCTGCACGGCGCCGCGACCGATCTGGGCCTCGCATTCACGCCGCACCTGGTCGCCCGATAGGGCCTGCGGCCGCTCAGCCGGCGACCGGCTCCACGGTCGCGCCATAGCGCCGGTAGACGAAATCCGGCGCCGGCCGCGTGGCCTCCCCCGCCGCCTCGGCCATCAGCGCATGATCGGGCGAGAGCGCGCAGGCCGGGTCGGTGCGGCCGGCATCGCCGGTCAGCGCGAAGGCCTGGCAGCGGCAGCCGCCCCAGTCGATCTCGCGCCGGTCGCACGACCGGCACGGCTCCGGCATCCAGGCGGTGCCGCGATAGCGCGCGAACGCCTCGGAATGGTTCCAGATGTCCGCGAGCGGCGTGGTGCGCACCGACGGCCAGTCGAAGCCCGGCAGCGTCTCCGCGGCATGGCAGGGCAGCACCCGCCCCGCCGGCGAGACGTTCAGGAACCGCTGCGCCCAGCCGCCCATGCAGCCCTTCGGCTCGCTGGCGTAGTAGTCGGGCACCACGTAGTCGATCACCATGCGGCTGCGCAGCCGCGCCCGCGCCGCATGCACCGCATCGGTCGCCGCGTCGAGCTCGGCGCGCGTCGGCAGCAGCGCCGCCCGGTTGCGCAGGCCCCAGCCATAGTACTGCACGTTCGCGATCTCGATCCGCCCCGCGCCGAGCACCTCGCCGAGCGCGATCATCTGCGGCACCCGCCCGATATTGTGGCGATGCACGACGAAGTTCAGCGTCAGCGCCAGCCCGACCGTGCGCACCAGCTCCGCCGCCGCGCGCTTCTTCGCGAAGGCGCCTTCATAGTGCGCGATGCGGTCGGCACTCGCCGCCTCGACGTCCTGAAAGCTGATCTGCACGTGATCGAGCCCGGCCTCGGCGAGCACGTCGAGCGCCGCGCGATCGAGGTTCACCGCGGAGGTGATCAGGTTGCCGTAGAGACCCAGCTCGGCGGCCCGGCGCACCAGCACTGGCAGATCGCGCCGCGCCATCGGCTCGCCGCCGGAAAAATGCACCTGCAGCACGCCGAGGGCGGCCGCCTGTTCGAGCACCGAGATCCAGGTCTCGGTCGGCAGCTCGTCGGCCACCCGCTCGAGCTTCAGCGGGTTGGAGCAATAGGGGCACTGCAGCGGGCAGCGATGCGTCAGCTCCAGCAGCATGCCCATCGGCGGATCGGGCAGACTCACAGCACGAGTGCTCCTTTCTCGGCGAGGTCGCGCAGCATCGCGCCGACATCGGTCGCGATCATCGCGCGCGGCGCGTTGAAGCGGGCCGCGAGATCATCGACGATCGCATCGACATTGCGCTTGCCGTCTACAAGCTTCAAAATCTCCACGGCCTGCTCGTCCGGTACGAACAGCCGCTCCGGCGCGAGCACCACCCAGGCGTCGCGCACCGCATCGAAGCGGAACTTCACCCCGCGGCGGAAGGCCGGCACGCGCGCATCGGTCGCCGCCGCGCTCATGTCTGCTCGGGCGTGAACGCGCCGGGCGGAATGAGGGCGGGCGCTACATAGGCGTGGTGCAGCGCATCGAGCTGCGCCCACAGCACGTCGCACTTGAAGCGCAGGGCGGCGAGCACCGCCTCCTGCTCGGCCCGCGTGCGCGCATGCTCGCGGACATAGCCGAGCGCGAAGTTGACGTCGCGCGGCGCCTGCGTCAGCCGCGGCGTGAAGTAGGCGAGCGTCTCCTGCGTGATCCACGCATAGTTCGCAAGCATGCCGGACACGCGCTCGGCGATGATGGTGGGCGAGAACATCTCGGTCAGCGAGGAGGCGATCGCCTCCAGGATCGAGCGGTCGCGCACGAACGCCACATAGGCATCCACGGCGAAGCGCGTCGTGGGCAGGATGCCGGCGGTGGACTGGACATAGGCGGGGTCGAGCCCAACCCCCTCGGCAAGCTTCAGCCAGCGGGCGACGCCGCCGGTGCCGGGCGCATCGCCGTCGTGGTCCACGAGGCGGCGCCGCCACTCCCGCCGCAGGTCGGCGGTCGGCAGCCGGGCGATCAGGGTCGCGTCCTTCGCCGGGATGCTGGACTGATAGTAGTAGCGGTTGAGCGCCCAGGCCTGGACCTGGCCGCGGTTCAGCCGGCCCCCATGCAGCAGCCGGTGGTACGGATGCAGATTATGGTAGCGCTCGGCGCCGATGCGCCGCAGCGCCGCCTCTAGCTCGTCGGGCGAAAGCGGGGCAGGCGCGCTGAGATCGTGCACGGTCGTGGCCGTCCCCGTCAGGTGCGCGCACGGGCGCCGCCGGGCTGGCGGGCGCAGACCTTGGGCCGGGTAGGGAGCATGCCTTCCTCCGCTCACGCGCTCGTGTGTCGAGCGTTTGCTGACAGGAGGTATTGCCGCACTACGGCCGCGTCAAGCTGCAGGGTTTGTCAAGGGTTGGCAGGGCGACCGAGGTTTGGGCCGCTAGCGTTTGGGCTTTTGCGAAGCGCGCTGCCACTCGCCGGGGATGATGTCGCCCAGCGTGCCGTCCGGCAACTGCGGCCGGTACTGCACCGTGACACCGCGCGCGATGAATTGACCCCGTTCCTTCATTTCCTCCTCGTCGTCGGCATCCCAGTCGAGACCGATCATCAGCACGTCGGTGAAGTCGAAGCGCAGATAGGACTGGCTCGAAACTGTCGAGGCCGTCGCACCGGACTTCGCGGTGTTGGTGGCGCCGATCAGCTTGCGCTTGACCAGGGTGACGGTGGCGAAGGAGTCGCGATTGCAGGACATCTGGAACAGGACTGGCGAGACCTTGTCCAGCCGCTTGGTGAACGAGAACGGTTCGAAATCGACCTCGTAGCCGCCCTGCCGCGTGCCGTCGAGCCAGCCGCTGTAGCGCGGGCCGGACTGGCTGGCGAGCAGGGCCTGCATCTGCGCTTGCAGCTTGGCCTTGTCGTCCCCGCTGGCGTTGTTCCCGGCGCTCAGCGTCGCCAGCAGCTTCTGCGCGTCCTGCTTGGAGGGTTTGCCGCCGTCCTCTTTCCCCGATCCCTCGTCCTGCAGGCCCATGCCGAGACCGAAATCCTCGATCGCGCAGAACTTGCCAAGCTTGAAGTCGGACATCAGCTCGTCGTTGGTGTCGAACTTCGCCTGCGCCTCGGCGTCCAGCGCGTTGCTGCCGCTGACGACGAACTTCATGAACATCTCAATCGCCATGGCGCATTCCTCCCGCCCCAGGCCGCCGCCGCCCGCACGTCATCACTTCACCACCTGCATGTCGCGCTTCCAGTCGCCCGGGATCTGCGCGCCGAGCGAGCCGTCCGGCAGTTGCTGGCGGTACTTGATCATCACGCGGCGCGCGATGAACTTGCATTTTTCCTTCACCGCCTCGCCGGCATCCCAATCGAGCCCGACGATCAGCGCATCGACAAAGTTGACCCTGACATAGGCATAGCTTTCCACTTCGAGGTCGGGGCTGCCGATCAGCTTGCGCTTGACCAGGCTGATGCTGCCGAACGACTTCGAGTTGCAGCACATCTCGAACAGCGTCGGCGATGCCTTGTCGAACTGCTTGGTGAAGGAGAAAGGCTCGAAATTGACCGCGTAGGCGTCCTTCGCCTTCATGCCGTCGAGCCATTGCGCGAAACGGGTGCGCGAATGCGGCGTCGCCGCAATGACAGGCGCCAGGGTCCGCGCGCCGGTCGGGCCGGAGGTCGTCGGGCTGATCACGGTCGGCGCCGAGGTTTTTTCGTCGAGATCCATGCCCAGGCTGAAATCATCGATATCGCTGAACTTGCCGGGCAGGAAATCCGTCATCAGCGCATCGTCGGTCGCGACATCGGCCTGCGATTCGCCGTCGATCGCCTGGGTGCCGATGGCAAAGCGCATCAGGAGTTCCGTGGCCACGCTCTTTCCCTTCTCAGCGAGTGATCTCGCCCGCTTCGCGGCGTCATGTCGCCGGCAGGCGGGAGATGAGGCGCAGCACCGCCGTCATGCCCTCGAGCTGGTAGTGCGGACGCAGGAAGAAGCGCGCGTCGTACTGGCCGGGCGCGTCCTCCTTCTCATCCAGCGTGACGCGCGCCTCGACCAGCGGGTGCGCGGCCTTCCACTCCTCGCTCGAACGCTCCGGGGCACCGTCGATGTAGTCGCGAAGCCAGCGTTGCAGCCATTGGGTGATCTGCGCGCGGCCGAGGGAGGAGCCGACCTTGTCGCGCACCATGCATTTCAGGTAGTGCGCGAAGCGGCAGCTCGCGAACAGATAGGGCAGGCGCGCCGCGAGCGCGGCATTGGCGGTCGCCGCGGGGTCCTCGTATTCGGTGGGCCGTTGCAGCGACTGGGCGCTGATGAACGCGGCGTAGTCGGTGTTCTTGCGGTAGACGAGCGGGATGAAGCCGCTCTGCGCCAACTCGGCCTCGCGCCGCTCGCTGAGGGCCACCTCGGTCGGGCAGCGCCGGTCGGTCTCGCCGTCGGCGGTGGGGAAGGTGATCACAGGCAGCCCGTCCACCGCGCCGCCGCCGTCCACGCCGCGGATGCGCACGCACCAGCCATAGAGGCTGAACGCGCGGGCGATGTTCGCTCCCATCGCGTAGGCGGCATTCACCCACAGGTAGCGCCCGGCGTCGCCGCCCTCCACGTCCTCCTCGAAATCGAACGCCTCCGCCGGGTCGCCGAGTGCGCCGTAGGGCAGGCGGCCGAGGAAACGCGGCAGGCAGAGACCGAGATAGCGCGCATCTTCGCTGGCCCGCAGCGCCCGCCAGGGCGCGTATTCCGGGGTCTGGAAGATGCGGGTGAGATCGCGCGGGTTTGCCAGTTCCGCCCAGCTGTCCATCTGCATCACCGCCGGCGCGGCGGCCGCGATGAAGGGCGCGTGCGCGGCAGCGGCGATCGCCGCCAGATCGGACAGCAGGGCGACATCCTCGGGCCGGTGGTCGAACGCGTAGTCCCCGATCAGCACGCCGTACGGCTCGCCGCCGAACTGGCCGTATTCCTCCTCATAGATCCGCTTGAAGATCGGACTCTGGTCCCACGCCGTGCCGCGGAATTTCTTGAGCGTGCGGACGAGCTCCCGCTTCGAGACATCGAGGGCGCGGATCTTCAGGCTGCCGTCCGGCGCCGCCCCTATGACGAGGAAATGCAGGCCCCGCCACGTCGCCTCGACCAGCTGAAAGTCCGGGTGGTGCAGGACGAGGTTGATCTGCTCGCTGAGCCGGCGGTCGATCTCGCCGATCACCGCCTCCACGTTGCGCCGTGCGTCGGCGCCGAGCAGGCCGGCGCAGCACGGTGCCTGCGCGGTGAAGGCGGCGACGCCCGCCGCGATCGCGGCGGTCCGGATCGCCTCTCCGGGGTCGGGCCGTCGCTCCAGCAGTGTCGCGAGTTCGTCCGCCATCTCCGGCTCAGTTGATGCTGATCTCGCCCGCCTGCAGCGTCATGCTCGATCCGCCATTGGCGGTCAGCGCCGACTGGGCGGTGAACTGGATCTGCGCCGCGCTGATGGTCACGCCGCTCGTATCGACGGTGATGGAGTTGGAGCCCACCGCGAGCGTGATCGACTGTCCGGCCGTGATCGTGCTGCTGCCGGAGCTGACCGTGATCGAGTGGTTGCCCTGGCTCACCGTCAGGCTGTCATTGCCCTGGCTGACGGTGAGCGTGTTGTTGCCCTGGCTCACCGTGACCGCGCGGTTGCCCTTGTTCACCGTGGTCGTGGTGTCCTGGGTGATCTTCACCGTCTCGTTGTTGAGGACGACCTTGTTGTAGTCCTTCTGTGCCTGGAAGAAGACCTCCTCCGAGCCGGCCTTGTCCTCGAAGCGCAGCTCGTTGAATCCGCTGCCGCCGGTCGAGGAGTTGGTCTTGATCGTCGAGCGCGTCGCGTTGTCCGGAAGCCCGTACGGCACGGTCTGCGTGGCGTTGTAGACGCAGCCGGTGATCAGCGGACGGTCGGGATTGCCGTCGAGGAAGTCCACGACCACCTCCTGCCCGATGCGCGGGATATAGATGCCGCCCCAGCCGGCGCCGGCCCAGATCTGGGCGACGCGGATCCAGCACGAACTGTTCTGGTCGTTGGTGCCGACGCGGTCCCAGTAGAACTGCACCTTCACGCGGCCGTACTGATCGGTCGTGATCTCCTGCCCGGACTCGCCCACCACCTTCGCCGTCTGCGGCCCGCGCATCGCCGGCCATGGAGTTGCGGGATCGAGGCGGAACGGGACGGTGCCCGGCATCGCGGTGAAGTTGCAGCGGAACGTGTCGGTCAGCTCGCCCCGGCTGTCCGATGCGCCTTCGGCCATGCGCACCGTGGTGGTCGCGGCGAGCACGAGGTATTCGCGGTTCTGGCTGGTGTCGGGGCAGTTGCTCAGCGTGAACTTGCAGCCCGCGTAGAGGCCGCGCGCATTGGACGCGCCGCTCAGCACCTCGCGCCGGGCCGCAATCTCCTGCATGCGTACGCTGGCGAGTTTCGTGCCGTCGCCGGTGACCCCGTACGGGCCCGGATATTCATAGACCTCGTAGCTGCCATAGGTGTGGCTGCCCGCCTGCAGCGACTTCGCGGTGAGATCGGCCGCCGGCGTGGTGAAGTTGTAGTCGCGGAAGGTGAACGCGCCCGAATGGAGCTGCAGGTCGGCCGACCACTCGAACACATGGTCGTCCACGCGGCGATGATCGAGCTCCTGCGCGTGGAACGGCAGTGCCTTCGGGAGCGCCGTGTGCGAGTTGGGATCGTCGGCGAAGTTCAGCGTGTGACTGCCGTCGGCATGCGTGAAGAAATAGTAGATCCCGTACTTCTCCATCAGCCGCGTGACGAAGTCGAGCGAGCTTTCGTTGTACTGCACGCAGTACTCCAGCGTGATCTCGCCGGCCTGGTTTTGCCGCTTGTCCTGGAACTCGGTGAAGCCGGCGTCGCGCAGGACCGAGGTGATGATCGCCCACGCCGTCTGGTTCTGATAGATCCGGCAGTCCTGGATGCGGGAGAGCAGCCAGATCTTCGGGCGCAGCTCCACCCGGTAGCGCCAGGCGCCGGCGCTCATGCCGGCATAGACCGCGCGCGTGACGACGCCGTTGAAATAGCGCTTGCTGCCGCCCTGCAGAGTGATCGCGATCGTCGCCGTGCTGCCGAGCAGCGACATCAGGTCGCCTTTGCGGGTGCGGCTCGAGACATCCAGGTCGATGCGGAAGGGGCGGCCGAGCTGCTCGGTCACCGTCATGCCGTCGAAGGCGAAGCTCAGCCCCGGATCGGGCGAGAACGTGACGGCGACATAGCTGGTGCCGCTTGACGACGACGATGACGATGACGATTGCGACATCCGGCGCCCCCCGGCGTCACAGTTTCGCCGGGCAGCGGAACGCGCGCAGTGCTGCCAGGGTGAATGGGTTGCGCACGCTGCTCGCGTCCAGCTCGAAGGTCGCGCTGCCGGCGGAGCTCGAGAACGTCACGTGGAACTTGTCCGGCTGGCCGCTCGGCGTCACATGCGCATCGTCGAGCAGGCGCAGCAGCGACCACGGTCCGCTGTTCTCCATCACCGTGGCCGGACCGCCGTTGGCAGGAGTGAGGGTCAGGCGAACCTGGGTGTTGCCGCCGGTGCCCGGCCACTGCATCGCCATCGGCTCGACCGGCCCGTGCGCGTAGGCGAGCCGCTGCCCGCCGATCTCGATGCTGACCTGCGCCAGCGTCGCGTCCAGCGTCTGCGGGATGAGCTGGAACTTGACCGAGATCTGCTGCCCGCCGGTGGGGAACAGGGCGTCGCGGATCTCGGCGGCGCGCTGGAACTCGGCGAGACTGCCGGGCGAGAGGCCGAGCCTGGCGTTGTCGGCGGCCTGCCAGCGCCACGGCGTCTGCGTCGTGTCGACGAAGGGTTTCAGGTTCTGGTCGAAGAACTGGTCGATCAACCCGCCGGGTCCGAGCAGGTGGGTGAAGTCGTCGAGCGGCACGTCCTGCGAACTGCCGGCGATGAAGGGATAGCGGTTGAATGCCGCCTGGCACAGCGGCAGCACTTTCGAGCGCCAGGCATCGGCGAGCGAACTGCTGGCACCGCTCGCCGTCACCTGCGCACTGCTCTGCGAGACGGTCTGCAGCATCGCCGCAACCGGCTTCGGCACGTCCTGCGCGATGGCCTGCAACTGCCCGGCCGCACCGCCGCCGCCGGCACCGCCGCCCGCGACCATGCCGAGCAGCGCCTGGCCCTGGTTTGGCGCGTTCGCCGCCTGGTTCATGCCCTGGTAGATCTGCTGGATCTTGCCGATCACGGCTTCGAGCTGCGCCGGCTTGTCCTTGTCGCCGGCGACGAAGACATGCAGCGCGCGGAAATGCTCGTCGACGCGCGAGGCGGGGTCGACGGGCTTGCCCGCGGCATCGGTGCCGAACGCCGAGCCGAGAATGGAGGCGATCTGCGCCTCCTCGAAGCTCATGCCGGCGCGGGCCAGGTAGCTCGCGAAGCCGCCGACCTTCTTGGCCACCTTGGCGCCCTTCGCCTGCGCCTCGGCCGCCGCCGTCTCGGCGGGGGCGCGGCGGCTGAGCTGGGTCTGCTGGTCGATCGCCTGCAACAGGTCGCGCAGCGGGCTGTCCGGCGCCGACAGCAGATAGAGTTCGTCGAGCCCCTGGCTCAGGCTGCCGAAGGGCTTCAGCGCGACGTTCGCCAGCAGCTCGTCCCAGCGGCGGGTGTAGTCGTCGAGATAGAGCGCCATCACGTCGCGGCGGAGCTGCCCCATCTCCGCGACCGAGGCCGTGACGCCGCTCTTCTGCTGCCGCCCGAGCACCCAGGCATCTTCCGATGCGTCCTTGGTCACCTGCGGCAGCAGCGGCAGGAAGACCGTGTGGTACCCGTCCCAGGTGAAGATCCCCGGAACCCCCGAGTTGAGCGACTTGCCGTCGCGCAGCTCGAACACCCGTCCACCCCCCGGCCCGGCGTGGTCGGCGACCGTCCATGCCGGCAGGGACTGCACGACGCTGCTGCGCAGCACGCGGTTGTAGAGATACTCGGCGAGCGGCTCGCGCGTCAGCACCGCGCGCGCCTGGGCGACCAGCGGGCCGTTGAGGGCCACCGGCGCGAGCGGGTACTGCAGCATCGCCTCGAGATGCTGGCCGAGCGCCTCGCGCACCGGCGCGTTCTCGTCGCCGGGAAAGGCGGCGGTGAAATCGGCGGCGAACCACTGCTCGATCAGGTTGCGATCCAGCGGCCCCTGCCGGCCGAGGATCAGGTAGACCTTCAGCGCCTCGTAGAGGAAATCCGGCTTGTCCAGATGCGTCTGCATCTGCGTCTCCAGCCGCGCCAGCAGCCGCGGCAGGAACAGCCCGTTCAGCGCGCGATCGTAGGCGTCGATCGCCGCCTGCGACAGCTTGGCGCCCTGGTAGAGGCCGAAGGTGAGGGCGATCGGCGTCGCATTCTCGCGCTCCTCATACCCGCCCGGTATGCCGCGCAGCGTGGCGAGCGCGGGCAGCACCGGGCCAAGCTCCGCACTCTGTGCACAGCATTTCTGCACCTCGGCGAATTGCGTCTCGTAGTGGGACGCGGCGGCGTGCACCGCGCCGATCATGGCGCGGTTGCCGAACCAGCTCGCCGTCCACAGCCCGGTCAGCGTCAGCAGCACCGCGGCGGCGATGCCATAGGCGCCGTAATGCGCAAACCGCGCGCGGCGCTCCACCTTCGGATCGAGGCTGACGAGTCCGGCTTCGCCGAACACCACCTCGCGCATCAGACGGGCGAGGAAATAGCTGCGCCCGGCGCCGCTGAACGCGGTCACCGCCTGGCGCTGCAGGCCGAACTGCCCGGCCATCGCGCCGAGCAGCCGGTCGATCGGCGTGCCGTCCTGCGTGCCGCTGGTGAAATACACGCCGCGCAGCAGCGGCCGTGCCTCCAGCCGGCTCGGGCGGAAGATCTCGCCCAGGAACTGCGTCGCCACCTCGCGCAGCGACGCGATCTGCTGCGGAAAGCCATAGACTGCGCGCCGGCGCTGCAGGTCCGGCTCCTGCTGCACGCGCTCCAGCATGCGGTCGTTCAGCCGCGCCAGCAGCAGGTCGAACTCGGCGCCGAACGCGGCCACCGCGCCGCCCTCGTCGCGGCCTTCGTCGAGCGGGAAGGTCATGCCCCAGACCTGCTCGCGCTCCTCGCGGCCGAGATTGTCGAAGAACTCGACGAAGCCGGCGACGAGATCGGCCTTGGTGAACAGCACATAGACCGGGATGCGCACGCCGAGCTCGTCATGCAGCTCGCGGATGCGCCGGCGCATGGCCTGGGCATGCGCCAGCCGCTCGGTCTCGTTCAGGGCCGCAAGGTCGGACAGCCCGATCGCCAGCAGCACGCCGTTGAGCGGCTGGCGGCGCCGATGCTGCTTGAGGAGCTTGAGGAAGCCGAGCCACGCGGCGGCGTCGACCGCGGCGTTGCTGTCCTGCGTGGTGTAGCGCCCGGCGGTGTCGATCAGCACCGCCTGGTCGGTGAACCACCAGTCGCAGTTGCGCGTGCCGCCGACGCCGCGCACCGCCTGCGGCCCGCCGGCCTGCCCCTTGGTCGCGTCGGCGAGCGGGAAGTTGAGGCCGCAGTTGAGCAGCGCCGTGGTTTTGCCGGCGCCCGGCGGGCCGATGAACATGTACCAGGGAAGCTGGTAGAGATGCCGTCCGCGGCCACCGAGCTTCGATCGCTTCAGCGCGCTCAGCGCCTCCTTGAGCCGCTCGGTGAGCGCCGCAACCTCCTCGGCGGAGGCGGTGGCGTCGGGACTGGCCGACTCCTTCGCGACCCCCTCGGCCAGCGCCTTGTCGCGGCGGTTCGCCCGCAGGGCGTGAATCAGGTTCTCGACCAGCCAGCCGACCATGATCACCGCGATCACGATCGCCCGGACCAGCTCGCTGTCGAGCGGCCGCATCCCGCCGATGCCGAGCAGCGGCCCGAAGAACCAGATGATCGCGCTGAGCAGCAGCGCGCCGACGAAGCTGCGCACCCAGCGGTTGCGGGCGAGGTTGCCGAACCAGGTCATGGCATGCTCGACGTCTTCAGCAGCACGATGTCCGTGCGCCGGTTCTGCTGGCGCCCCTCGGCGGTGGCGTTGGAGGCGATCGGGTCGGCGTCGCCCTTGCCGGCGGCGCGCACCCGCTTGGGGTCTTTCATGTTGGCTTCAAGCACTTTCGCGACCGCCTGGGCCCGCGCCTCGGAGAGCTGCCAGTTGGAGGGGAATTGCACGGTGTGGATCGGCTGGTTGTCGGTGTAGCCGTTGACCAGCACGTCGCCGCGCTCGGCATTGAGCGCGGTGCCGATGCGCGCGAGCAGCGGCAGGTAGCTCCCGCTCAGGTTCGCCGAGCCGCTGCCGAACATGTTGCGGTTGATGAGGCGCACCGTGATCGACTGCGGGTCCTCGAACACCTGCACCAGCCCGGCCTTCACCTCGGGTTCGAGGAATTTCGACACGCTCGGCGTGGCGGCGGCGATGACCGGCGCGGGTGGCGGCGGCGGCGGGGGCGGCGGCGTCACCGCCTGCCGCGGCACCACCGGCGGGCCCTTCGGCGGCAGGGCGGCGAGCTCGGTGAACGCAACGTCGGAGGCGGCGGCGAGGGAGAAGTTGAACAGCAGGTAGATCACGCAGGCGAGGCCGAGCGTGACCAGGCCGACGAGCCAGAGCGGCACGCGCTGCGCCAGCGGACGATAGAGCGTGGTGAGTCCGCGCCAGTGCACCGCCAGCTCGCGCTCGAACTCGCCGCGCCGCTGGCGGATGCCGCGATACACCCCATCGCGCAGCTCGGTCAGCGCCGCGGTGCCGCGCGGCAGCACACGGTAGCGTCCCTCGAAGCCGAGCGAAGCGCAGAGATACATCATCTCCACCACCTCGCCGTGCTTGCCGGGGTCCTTCTGCATCTGCTCCAGGATGTCGAAGAACCGCTCGCCGCCGGTGACCTCGTTGTGGAAGATGCTGGTCAGGCTCTGCGCCGCCCAGGAACTGGTGCTACCCCAGGGCGTGCTGAGCACGAGGTCGTCGATGGTCGCGCACAGCGCGTAGCGCGCGGCGCGCAGCGAGCGGGTGTCGAGCCCCGTCGCGAGCGCCCGCTTCTCGAACTCGCGCACCGCCTCGACCATGCCGCGCTTCAGCCGCTCCGGGTCGGGGTTGCGCCCGGCGCCGATGCGCACCGCCGCGGCGAGCGCCGGGGCCGCGGCGGCGAGCAGCGGGTTCGCCCCCACCGCCGGCACCGGCCCGGCCGGCGCAGGCTCCGCGGCGGCGCGGGTGGCCGGCGCTGCCGCGGGGGCAACGCCGCCCGGCCGCGGGCGGATGATGGTCGCCTCCGCATCCGACGGTTCAGCGAAGGGATCATCGCTCATCTGTGGCTCATCCCCTGATGGCCCAGCACTCTATTTCGAGTCCGGGCACCTCGCCTGTGACGTGGATCGCTATTCCGCCCGATCTTGCGAGCGCCGCCCAATAGGGGCTGCTGCGATCCAGCTCGAAATACGTCGTGCCGGCGTAGTAGGGAAGCTGGCGCGGCGCCACCGGCAGGGCGCGCACGGCCACCCCCGGCAGGGCCACATTGATCAGCTCGCGGATCTGCTCGACGGGGCCGATCTTCACCAGGTTGGGGAAGCCGCGGCGCAGCGCCTCCGCCGGCATCTGCGCCTTCACCGCGAGCACCCAGGTGGCGCCCGCGACCAGCGTCCGGTCGGCGATCGGGCCCACGCGGATGCCGAACTTGCGCTCCTGCAGCGGGATCGGCACGGCGTTCTGCTCGAGCACCGCCGAGAGCGACTGGCGCAGCGCCGCCATCACGGGACGGAACGTCGCCTGCAGGTCGTCGTGCTTGTAGGGCGGGAATACGGCCGGGCGCTTGCGGCTCTCGGTGAAGGTCGCAAGCTCGCCGGCAAGGCTGACCGCGACGCGATAGAAATCCTCCGGATGGAGCTGACCCAGGATCGCCGTGAGATGGGTGAACAGCGGCTCGTAGCGGTTGCAGAGCTGCAGCATGAGATAGTCGGCGATCTCGGCGGCACCCCGGGTCGCCGTCTCCGAAACGCGCCCGGCCAGCGCCTCGGC
The DNA here is from genome assembly GCA_017307335.1 of Alphaproteobacteria bacterium. Classification (GTDB taxonomy): domain Bacteria; phylum Pseudomonadota; class Alphaproteobacteria; order Acetobacterales; family Acetobacteraceae; genus JAFKFJ01. The sequence continues at coordinate 13,711 of JAFKFJ010000268.1, forward strand.
GCGGTGATGCAGCAATCCCTGCAACTGCGTGACGAAGCCCGAGAGTACGCCGGAGGCGCTGCTGACCAGGACCGGCGGGATGTAGGCCTCGTCCAGCACCACGCTCTTGTCGGAGCGCACTTCGGCGATGCGGGCGAGCCCGAGCGCGGTGTGGCCGGCGCGCGCCTCGCCCTCCAGCGCGTAGCGCAGGCGCAGCCGGCCCACCGGCACGACCGCGCTGCCCTGGTAGCCGGCATTGATATCGACGGCTTCGTGCTCGGCGGTGGTGAAGCGCGCCACCGTCTCGAGCTGCTCGGGTGGCGCCGTCTCCACGCCGCCCGGCTGGCGGGTGGGCAGCAGCAGGTAGACGATGCTGTTGCGCGCCGCCTCCGGGATGTCGATCGGGCGCGGCGGATCGACATCGCCCGGCGCCGTGAACGGCGTGCCGTCGGCAAGGATGCCGCCGAGGGCGCGGGTGGCGAACTTTCCGAGCGTGAGCAGGTCGGCGTCGAGTTCGAGCTGATTGAGGCCCCAGGCGAACGGGCGCAGCCCGGCGGTGCTGGCGCGCACCAGCCGCTCGACATACCGGTCCTGCTGCTGCAGGTGCTGCGGCTGAAGGAACAGCCCCTCAGTCCAGACGACCTTATTTTCCCAGCTCATTGTCAGGAGGCGGGCTGGGCGGCCGGTGCGGCACTCTTCACGACCACCCCGGTGCGGCCGGCGGTGACGGTGAGCACGGTGGTCTTGTGTGGGGGAACCTCGGCATCCGCGCGCCAGATCACCGGCTGGAAGTTGCGATAGGCCGCGAAGATGCCGATCGCCTTGACCTGGTCGGTCGGCTGCAGCGTGGTGGTTTTGGTCTGGCCGGGGGCGAGCAGGAAATCATCGCGCTTGATCAGGTCGGTCTTCAGCGTCGCCTGATCCTGGTTGAAGATCTGGAAAAACTCGGCGGCATCGAAGCCGCTGGTCGAGCCGAGCTGATAGACGCGCACGACGACGGGCGCGGCGGCGCCGGCGGGGTCGGGGTTGACGTCGGCGCTGGCGGAAAGCGTGAGCTTCACCACGGTCGGCGGGGGCGGCGCCGGCGGGGCTGCGCAGCCGGCGAGGATCGCCGCCAGGCCGAACGCAACCATTCCGCGAAGCCATCGACCCATGCCCGCCTCCCCCGCTCACCCGTGCGCGAGACTATTTGCCCCGGATGACCGAGGCGAAGGAAGCGTTTGTTATTGCGCCTGCGGTGACGGATCAGAGCTTGCGCATCTGGGCGTCGTAGGCGCGGGCGAACTCGCGGCCGAACACGGCCTGGAAATCGTCCTCCGCCTCGCGCGCGATCTGCTGGTAGGTGGCGCAGAACACGTCCCAGGTGCGCGCCTTGCGCGCGGCGGGCAGGATCGTGTCAAGCATGCCGGCCTGCAGTCGCTGCTCCAGCGTCGCCGGCTCGAACCGGCGCAGCAGGCCGAGGAGTGCCGTCTGCACGCCGGCCATCACCGCCATCTCGTGGCTTGCGACGTCGTCGAACGCCTCGCGCGCGGCATCCAGCGGCGGCTTGTAGCCGGGACGGCCGGGGGCCAGCAGCGCGGCGATGGCGTCTTCGTCGGTGGGCGAGAATTTCAGCGCGTTGTTGTCGCGCGCGCGCAGCATCGTTTGTTCGACGCGAAACTCGTTCTTGATCGCGGCGCGGGAGATCAGCACCCGGCGCAGCCCGTCGACCATTGCGCGCAGCACGGCGCCGGCCGCGCGCAGCGCCGCTTCCGGATCGCGGCCGAGATCGAGTCCCGGCACCCCGGCGCCCTCGACGAAGGCGGCGAGCAGCCGCGCGGCGTCCGCACCGGCCGCCGCCGGCGCGGGAGGGAGCGGCGGAGCGGGCGCGGCCACGGGCGCGGACGGCACAGGCACCGCGGCGAGGGGCGGTGGGGCGGACGCCGGAGCCGGAGCCGGAGCCGGGGCGACGATGGGCGGCGGCGGCGCTGGCTGGCCCGGGGGCTCCTCGCCGAGCAGGGCAT
>JAFKFJ010000020.1 GCA_017307335.1 Alphaproteobacteria bacterium
TCCAGTCTTCAAACGAAACGGTGCCGTCGGGAAGCTCGGCGAGGCAGGCGCGCGTCAGCCGTTCGGAGTGGTCGAGCAGGGCTGCCGACATCCGGGTGAAGCCGTCGGCACCGTAGCGGGCGACGAGTTCCCGCACGCCGGCATCGGCGATATGGCAGGCGGCGAGCTGGGCGCGCAGGTCGCCCATCAGCCGCACCGGCAGGCGCACGTTGCGCTCGATCAGGGCGAACAGCGTGTCATTGCGCCGCCCGCGGTCGAACAGCTTCAGCGGCGGAATGCGCAGGCCCTCCTGGTAGATCTCGGTGGAGTCCGATGCGTTGGAGCCCGGCACGCGGCCGCCGACATCGGTGTGGTGGCAGATCGTCGCCGCGATGCTGAGCAGCGTGCCGTCGACGAAGATCGGCTGGAAGATGAAGATGTCGGGAAGGTGCATGCCGCCCTCGAACGGGTCGTTCATGCAGATCACGTCGCCCGGATGCAGATCATCGCCGAGCCGTGCGAGCGTGGCTTTCAGCGCGACGGGGATCGAGCACAGATGGCCCGCCACCGTCAGCCCCTGCGCCACCAGCCGCCCCTGCGGGTCGCAGAGCGCGGTCGAGTAGTCCATGATGTCCTTCAAAACGCCGGAATAGCTGGTGCGATAGATCGTCACCGCCATCTCGTCGGCCAGCGACGTGATCGCGTTGCGGAACAGCGCCAGGGTGAAGGCGTCCGCCGCGTCCGGCAGCACGTCGCCGTCAGGCCGCACGGGCATCGTTCACCGCCCGCTGTTCGATGGCCTGCACGACGGCGGCTTCCGTCATCGCACAATGGTAGCGAACCGCCTCGGCCAGCGCGCGCGGGTCGCGCCCGATCGCGGCGGCCAGGATCGCCTCGTGCTCCTGCATGGACTCGCGCACGCGCTGGTCCGACAGGATGGCGAGATACCGGGCACGCTCGACATGCACGACGAGGTCGGCGTGCGTCGCGGCGAGCTGGCGGCTGCCAGCGGCCTCGACCAGCGTCTGGTGCATCTCCAGGTCGAGGCGAAACACCTGCTCGCGCTCGCCGAGGCGCAGGTGCAGCACCATGGTCTCCTGGCAGCGGCGCAGCTCGGCGATCGTCGCGTCGGTCAGCCGGCCGGCGGCGAGCTCGGCCGCGCCGGCCTCGAGAATGCTGACGACGCGGAAACTGTCGCGGATGTCATCCACGCGCAGCGGCGTGACCCAGGCGCCGCGATTGGGCAGCAATTCCACGAGGCCGCTGGCCGCGAGCACCTTCAGCGCCTCGCGCAGCGGGGTGCGGGAGACGCCGAAGCGCTCGCACAGCATGCGCTCGGGAATCCGGGTGCCCGGGGGGAGCGTGCCGCGCATCAGGAGGCCGCGGAGCCCCTTCAGCAGGTGCTCATGCAGGGGTACGCGCTCGATTGTTTCTGATTCGACGAGTTCCATCCGCCTGTTCCCCGACCGGGCTTCGTGGATGCCGGGCGGGCGTGGTGCGTGTCAACCGTGATTGCATTCCAAATTCATATATTGTCGCGAGGGGGGAGCAAGTTGTCGCGGAAAATGGCCGAATTTCCGACAAGCGGGGTGGAAATGGCGGCAGTCTGCATGCATTGCGGCACGCGAATGCATGGCTTCCTCGGTGAGCGGCCATCTGTTCTACCTGTCGCGGCCGCGTCCTGGTCGCCTATGACCGTGGCGCCCCCGCGCCGGCATCGCCGCCGGAGGGGCCGGACGAGGAAGCCGGAGGTCCCGCTCCTCCCTCCGCCAGGACTATCTGCCCGAGATCACGCCGCGCGTCGCCCAACCCCGGCGCGAGCACCGCTTCGGCCGACGCTGCCAATCGCAACGACCACTGCACCCGCCCCGGAGAAAATCATGTCCGACCCGTTTGAATCCACCCGTCCCGCAGACATCGCCGCGTTCGTCGGCAAGCATATCATCTACACCTATGCGAATGGGTGGCAGTACGAGATGTACATCAAGAATGACCGCACCATCGACTACCGCGTGCATGGCGGCATCGTCGGCGGGCGGTGGGTGAAGGATCAGGAAGTCCACATCGTCCGTCTCGCCGACGGCGTGTTCAAGATGTCCTGGAACGAGCCCACCGGCACCTGCGTGAGCGTCGCCTATAATTTCGTGGAGAACGTGGCGCACGGTGCCACCTTCTTTCCGCACTGGATCGCGCTCGAACCGACGAAGATCATCGGCTTCCAGAACGAGAAGATCGGGCTGATGCAGCAGTATCGTGACGCGGGTCCCACCTATCCGATCCTCGTGGTGGACGAGTTCGCCGCCATCACCTTCGTGGAGGAGTGCGGCCGCGACAACGAGACGGTCATTGCCTGTGCGCCGGAGGACCTTCCCGCCGGCTATACGACGCGGCGCAACGTCGGCTGAACGCAGGGGGACTGCCCCTTGCCCGCGATGACGCCGGCGCCCGCCTAGTGCGTCGGTTTCGCCGGCGTCACCGGCCCGTCCGCAGCGGCGATCTCCGCGCGCAGGTCGCGCTGCAGGCGTGCGCCGAGATGGCTGATCACCTCCGCCGCCGCCAGCGCGCCGAGCTGGCCGCACGCGGCGAGGCTGCGCCCGGCCGTCAGGGCGGTGAGAAAGCCCGCCGCGTAGGCATCGCCCGCGCCAGTGGTATCGACGACCTCGGTGGGCGCCGCGGGCACCGGGACTTCCGCGGCACCCTCCAGGATCAGGCTGCCGGCCTCACCCAATGTGACCGCGGCAAGCCGTACGTCGCGGCGCACGGCGGCGAGTGCGCCGGCGAGATCGTTGCTGCGGTAGAGGCTGGCGAACTCGGCCTCGTTGCCGATCACGATGTCGGCCCCGGTGCGCAAGAGTTGCAGAAACGCATCGCGATGGCGGTCGACGCAGAGCGGGTGGGAGAGCAGCAGCGCCACGCGGCGCACGGCGGCACGTGCAAGGGCGGCGGCGCGGCGGCAG
>JAFKFJ010000269.1 GCA_017307335.1 Alphaproteobacteria bacterium
GGCGTCCGCGCGGGCGCGTTCGGGGGTGACCAGGATGAAGGCGTGGAGCGCGCCGTCCAGCGCGCCGATCCGCGCCAGCGCATGCTCAGTGAGCGCCGCCGCGGTCAGCGTCCCATCCCGCAGCGCCCGTCCGGCCTCGGCGATCGACAGCGCGTGCAGGGGCTTGCTCATGCGCCATGCTCCTTCACGCACCGGGCTCCGGCCAGCGGGTGCTGAACGGCTCCGCCGCGGCGGTGCGCGGGCCGCGCAGCAGGGCGGCCATGCGCAGCAGGTCGCGCGCCTCGGCGATCACGCCGGCCTTCAGCTCCGCCGGCACCGCGATCCCCGCCGCTTCCAGCCGCGCCTCGATATCCTGCGCGCTCGCGCTCATGGCCGGCTCACCACGTTTGCCATTCGCCGAGCGCCTCCACGCCGGCCGCGCCGCGCAGCGTCACCGCGTCCTGGAAATGCCGGCCGATCAGCATCAGCCCGACCGGCCGGCCCGCGCGCATCGCCACCGGGACGCTGATCGCCGGATGGCCGCTCGCGTTCAGCGGGGCCGTGTTGCCGATCATCGGCAGGGCCACCGTCAGCATCTCCTCGAACGTCGCCTGGGTGGGCGGCATCGGCAGCGCCGGGAACGGGATCGTCGGCATCGCCAGCAGGTCGCAGCGGCCGAAGGCGCGGGTGTAGGCGTTCCGCACCGCCCCGCGCAGCGCCTGGGCCTTGGCGAAATAGCGCCCGTAGTAGCGGTGCTGCATGTGATCGCCCATGAGCAGCGCCATTGCCGCCGACGGGCTCAGCCGCTCCGGGTGCGCCCGCCAGCCCTGGGCGAAGGCGTCGAGCAGCGGCAGCGACACATGGCCCTCCGCATAGCCGCCGGTGCCGGCACCGAACATCAGCGCCGCGGTGCCCTCGAGGCACACCGCGTTCCAGATGTCGAACATCTCGTCATGCGCGGGCACCGAGACGTCCTCGACCTCCGCCCCCGCAGCCGCCATCCGGGCGAGCGCGTCGCGCACCGCGGCGTCGGTCGCCGGGTCGCTCTCCGGTCGGCCGAAGCCCTGCGCGACCACGCCGATCTTCAGCCCCCGCAGGCCGCCGCCCGAGGCGGTGAGGTAGTCGATCTCCGGCAGTCCCGCCGGCTGGCGTGGGTCCAGCCCGTCCGGTCCGGCGATCACGGTCAGCAGGCGCGCAACGTCCTCCACGGTCGCCCCCATCGGCCCGACATGGTCGATGCTCGCCTCCAGCGCACAGATGCCGGTGTAGGGGACGAGGCCGTGGGTCGGCTTCAGGCCGACCACCCCGCACCACGCCGCGGGAATGCGGATCGAGCCGCCCTGGTCGCAGCCCAGCGCCATCGGCACGTCGCCGGCCGCGATCACGGCGCCGCTGCCGCTCGACGACCCGCCGGCCGCGTGGCCGGGCGCCCGGGGGTTGTCCACGCGGTTGGGCCAGCTCGTGTGGCTGTGGCCGGAATAGCTGAGATTCTCGCAGACCGTCTTGCCGGCGATGGTGCCGCCGGCGGTCAGGATCCGCGTCACCACGGTCGCGTCGGCGTCGGCAATGAACCCGTCCAGCACCTGCGAGCCGTTGCGCAGCGGCATGCCGCGCACCGCCGTGTTGTCCTTCACGCCGACGGCCTTCCCGGCCAGCAAGCCCTTGCCGGAGCCGGTGATCGGCCCCATCCACGCCCAGCCGCCATGCGGGTTTTCCGCCGCCGTGGGCGCGCGGCCCGTGGAGCGGGGCGCGGTATCCGCCCCCGGCATGGCCGGATCGGGCATCGCGTCCAGCCGCTGATAGGCGGCCACGGCCCTGTCGAGCGACGCCCGGATGCTCGCCGCGTTCTCGGCGCTCAGCGTGTCGAACCCCAGGCGCTGCGCGGCGGCCTGCAGTTCGCTGACGCTCGGTCCCACGAATCCCATGGCTCAGGCGGCCTGACGCGCGGAGGACGCGGCCGCGCAGGCCGCCACCACCTGCCCGGCCGTCATCACGTCGGCGAACAGCGCCGCCATGTTGCCGAGCGTCGCGTTATGCTCGGCATCGTTCAGCGCCGCGTTCCCGTCGCTGACGAAGATCACGCGGTAGTCGCGCTGCATCGCATCCCGCGCGGTGGACTCGCAGCAGCAATTGGTCAGCGTGCCGGTGATGATCAGCGTGTCGATGCCGGCGCCCTGCAGCCGCTCGTGCAGATCGCAGCAGCCGGGGACGAAGGCGCTGTAGCGCGTCTTGTCCACGATCCAGTCGGCGGGCTGCACGTCGAGCGCCGGCCAGAGCGCGAAATGGTGGCACTCGGGGCCGAAGGTCGCGGCCATCTCGTCGCGGCGGGCACGGTTGAACATGAAGTCGTAGAACGCGGTCCAGCTTGCCAGCGCCCCGGCATCGGTCTTGAAGCGCAGATAGACGACGGTGCCGCCGGCGGCGCGCAGCGCGGCACTGATGGCGTTGACATTCGGCACGATCTCCCGCGCCGTCGCCACCTCCACCGGCGCGCCCGCCTCCATGAATCCGTTCTGCAGATCGACCACCACATGCGCGGTCCGGCGCGGGTCGAGCGAAGCGAACATGTGGCGCTGGTCGCGGAAGTGCGCGACGCGGGCAAGCTGCGCTGCGGGGATTTCGACGTTGTGCACGGAAATTCCTCTCGTGTTGCGGTTACGTCGCTCAGGCGTCGGCATGTGCGGGTACGGCGCCGCGCACGGCTTCGATCTGCAGGCAGGAAGCCGCGTGGTCCAACCCCGCCAGCGCGGTCGGTGGGAATGCGGCGGTGCACGGCGGCACGGCGAAGCGGCAGCGCGGCGCGAAGCTGCATCCGGGCGGCAGGGCACGCAGGTCGGGCGGGCTGCCGGGGATCGCCTCGATCTCGGCATCGCGCGTCTGGCCGTGCACTGTCGAGGACAGCAGGCCGAGCGTGTAAGGATGCGCCGGGCGCAGCAGCACGTCGGCGACGCTGCCGTATTCGATGATCCGTCCCGCGTACATCACCGCCACCTTGTCGGCGATCTGCGCGGCGACGCCCAGATCGTGGGTCACGAAGATCACGCCCATGCCGAATTCTTCCTGCAGGCGCCGCAGCATGATCAGCACCTGGATCTGCACGGTCGCATCGAGCGCCGTCGTCGGCTCATCTGCCAGCAGGAGCGACGGGCGGCAGGACAGTGCCAGCGCGATCATGGCGCGCTGCCGCAGCCCGCCGGAGAGTTCGTGCGGATAGGCGCGCAGCCGACGCTCCGGCGACGGCACCTTCACCAGGTTCAGCAGTTCGAGCGCGCGCGCCATGGCGGCGCGGCGCGACCCGCCCTCATGACGGATCACCGTCTCGGCGATCTGGTCGCCGATCGTGTAGACCGGGTCCAGCGCAGTCATCGGCTCCTGGAATACCATCGAGATCACGGCGCCGCGAACCTGATTCATGGCCCGTTCGCTCAGCGCGAGGATATCGTGATCGCCGACGCGCATGTGGCCGCGGATCACCGTCCGGCGCGGCGGATGCAGGCGCAGCAGCGAGCGCATCGTGACCGTCTTGCCCGAGCCGGATTCGCCGATGATGCACAGCACCTCGCCCGGCATCACCGTGAACGACACCCCGTTCACGGCGCTGACGGTCGCCTCGCGGCTGACGAAGCTGACCTGAAGGTCGCGCACTTCGACGAGCGGGCGCGGCGCCATCGCACCCATCAATGCACCACCGGCGCCGGCGCCGCCCTACTGTGGCCGGAGCCGGGATGCGCCATGTGACAGGCGACCAGATGCGCCGCCGTATTGCCGTTCCACGCGCCAAGGGCGGGCACCGTCCGCTCGCAGACGGTCTCGGCATGCGGGCAACGGGTGCGAAAGCGGCAGCCGGAGGGCGGGTTGATCGGGTTCGGCGGGTCGCCGACCAGCGGCGGCGTATCGATCCGGCCGGCAGGGTCGACCACGAGGCGGCATTCCAGGAGCGCCGCCGTATAGGGGTGGCGCGGCTGCGCGTAGATCGTGTCGACCGGCCCGAACTCCACGACCTGCCCGAGATACATCACCATCACGCGGTCGGAGATGTACTGCACCACATGCAGGTCGTGCGAGATGAACATGTAGGTCAGGTTGAATTCCCGCTTGAGCTCGCCGAGCAGGTTCAAAACCTGCGCCTCCACGGACTTATCCAGCGCCGAGACGGCCTCATCGAGAATCAGCATGCGCGGGTTGAGCGCGAGCGCGCGCGCGATGTTGACGCGCTGCTTCTGCCCACCCGACAGCTCGTGCGGATAGCGTCCGCCGAAATATTCCGGCCGCAGCCCGACGCGCTGCAACAGCTCCCGCGCGATGCGCTTCGCCTGGCCGCGCTCCATGCCATGCACGCGCGGCGAGTACGCGATCGACTCCTCGATCGGCAGCCGCGGATTGAGCGAGGAATAGCTGTCCTGGAACACCATCTGCAGGTTGCGACGAAGGTCGCGCAGCGATAGCCCCTGCTCTGTGCCCACCGGATCGCCGTCGAAGATCAGCGAACCCGCATCCATGACGAGCAGATGCATGAGCAGGCGCGCCAGCGTCGACTTGCCGCAACCGGATTCGCCGACGACACCGAGCGTCTCGCCCTTGAGGACGGTGAAGGACACGTCGTCTACGGCCTTGACCTCGGCGACACGCCGGTTGAGCAGGCCGCCGCGGATCGGGAAGTAGCGCTTCAGCCCCTGGGCGATCAGCATCGGCTGGGCCCGGCCGCCGCGGTCGGCCGGCTGGTCGAGCATCGGCGCCGCCGCGCCCTGCGCCTCGGTGTTCATGCCCCGCCCTCCCCGTTCACGCCTTCACGTCCATCGCCTGCCGCAACCCGTCGCTCACGAGATTGAAGGCGATCGAGGTCAGCAGGATCGCGACCCCCGGCATGGCGCACACGATCGGCCGAACGTAGATCGCCTCGCGCAGCGTCGAGAGCATCAGCCCCCAGTCCGGCGTCGGCGGCGACACGCCGAGCCCGAGGAAGGAGAGGCCGGATGCGAGCAGAATGGACGCGGAAACGAGGGTCGAAGCATAGACCAGCACCGGCGAGACCACGTTGACGAGAACGTGGTGGAGCAGGATCGACACGGTGGAGGCGCCGCTCGCCCGCGCCGCATCGACGAAATCCATGCTGCGGATCTGGCTCGCCGACGTCTCCGCGACGCGGCACAGCGGCGGCGTCAGCACGACCGTCAGTGTGATGAGCTGGTTGACCATGCCGCCCCCGAGACTGCCGGAGATCGCGACCGCCAGCAGGACGGAGGGGAAGGCGAAGAAGACGTCCATGCTGCGCATGATGATCGTGTTCAGCCGCCCGCCGGCATAGCCCGCGACGACACCGAACAGGCCGCCGACGAACGTCGCCGCGACCACCGGGACGATGCCCATGAGCAGCGACGTGCGGCCGCCATAGAGGATGCGTGAGAGGATATCGCGTCCCTGCTCATCGGTGCCGAGGATGTTGTCGTGGTAGAACAGCGGCTTCAGCCGGTGCGCCATGCTCGCCTTGTTGGGGTCGAAGGGCGAGAGCAACGGTGCGAACACCGCCGAGGCCACGATCAGCAGGATGACGAACAGAAAGAACAGCGTCGCGTAGTCGTAGCGCAGGCGCTGCCAGACATTGCCCCAGTAGCCGCGAACCCGCGTGGCCGGCTCCGCCTCACGCGCCGGCACGCCCTGCGCGCGCGCGTCCGCGGCCGGCGGGGCCTCCACCAGCGCCCCGCTCATGCACGCTTGATCCGCGGATCGACCGCCGTCTGCAGCAGGTCGACCACGAGGTTGATGAGCACGAACGCCATCGCCAGGACCAGGATCGTGCCCTGCAGCAGCGGGATGTCCCGGGTGAGGATCGCCTTGTTGAGCAGGAATCCCGTTCCGGGCCAGGTGAACACCGTCTCGACCAGGATCGACCCGCCGATGAGGTAGCCGAGCTGCAGTCCGAACATGGCCAGGATCTGCGGCAGCGCGTTGCGGATCGCGTGGATCACGATCGCAGCGTTGCTCAGCCCCTTTGCGCGCAGTGTCTGGATGAAGTCGAGCGCCAGCATCTCCGCAATCGACGAGCGCGTCGTGCGCATCAGGATGCCGAGCGGCGTCATGGTCAACGCGATGATGGGCATGACAGCGTACTTCGCCTCCGACCACTTGAACCAGGAGAAGTGTTCCGAGCCGCTCGACCCCATGCCGGTCGCCGGCAGCCAGCCGAGCTCGACCGCAAAGGCGATCACCAGGATTACGCCGAGCCAGAACTGCGGCACGCTGATGCCGAGCACCGCGACGCCGGTGGCCAGCCGATCGAGAATGCCGCCGACACGGGTTGCCGCCAGGATGCCGAGGCCGAGTGCAATGACGAAAGCGAGGATCACCGAGATGACGGCGATCGGGATCGTGTTGGCCAGTGCGCGCGTCACCTCGTCCAGCACCGGCTGGTTGGTCTGGATCGACCGGCCGAGATTGCCCGTGAGCGCATGGCCGAGCCAGATCAGGTACTGTACAGGGATCGGCTTATCGAGCCCGTACGCGTGCTTGAGCTCGGCGACATCCTTCGCCGTCGCGTCCGGCGGCAGCAGGCTCTGCACCGGATCGCCAGGGGCCAGATAGATCAGCGCGAAGCAGATCACCGTCACGCCAAGCCCGATCGGGATCGTCATCAGCAGCCGGCGCGCCGCATAGAGCCACATGTCGATTGCTCCTCTCCGGCGGCCTCGCGGATTGCCGCCGGATCAGGGGTCGGGTCAGGGGGCGATCGTGATCGGCGTCAGATCCTGAAACCAGCTCTGCGCCTGCACGAACCCCTTCACCTTCGGCGAGAGCGCACGCGGGTTCAGGTCGTGGGCGATGAAGATCTCCTGCGCGTCGGCGATGGCGGTCTCGTGCAGCTTGGCGATCAATGCGTCGCGCTTGGGAGGATCGAAGGTCGACAACGCTTCCTCACCCAGCTTGTCGATCGCCGGATCCTGGAAGTAGCCCCAGTTCCACCCGTTCGGCGGCTGGTAGCGCGTCATCGTGCTCTTCAGCACACCCTGGCCCGGCTCGATCGAGGACAGGCTGACATTGATCGCGTCGTACTGCGGGTATTTGTGCGAACCGCCGATGAAGACGTCGATCAGCGAGTTCCAGTCCATCGGCGCCAGCTTCACCTGAAAGCCCACCGCGTCGAGCTGTTCCTTGATCAGCTCGTTCATCGGCAGCGGCTGCATCTGCCCGGACCCGGAGGTGGAGATGCCGACGGTGAACTTGCACGGCAGGCAGCCGGCTTCCTTCAGCAGCGCCTTCGCCTTGTCGGGATTGTAGGTGTACTGGATCGGATGGCCGTACCAGGGCTGGGACTCGATGAACTTGCCATAGCCCGGCGTCGCCACGCCCTGCAGCATCTCGACGAGCTCGGCGCGGTTGATCGCATAGTTGGCCGCCTGCCGCACGCGCAGGTCGTTGAAGGGCGGCCGGTCGAAGCGCAGCTGATAGTCCCAGTTGTGCGGATACGGCACGGTGATGATCGTCATGCCCGCCGCGCGCAGCCGCGGCAGCGTGTCCGGCGACGGCGCCTCGATGAAGTCCACCTGACCGGCGAGCAGGGCCGCGGCGCGCGTGGATGCCTCGGGCATCGGCAGCAGCACGAGACGGTCATGCTTCGGCACCCGTCCATGGTCCCAATAGTCGGGGTTCTTCACCAGCTCCAGCCGCTCATGCGGCACCACTTTGTCGAACTTGTAGGGCCCGGTGCCGGCCGGGTGCTGGCCGTACACGGCGTAGTCGTTGTGCGCCTTGGTCACGGCGCACTGCGACACCTGGAAATAGCCGGCGACCTCATAGGGAATGAGCGAATCCTCGATCTTGGTCCGTACCGCGATCGTGTAGTCGTCGATCTTCTCGATGCTGGCGATATTGGTGATAAGCCAGCTCTGCATCGCGTGATGACGCACGTTGTACTGGGGCGAATCCGCGATCATGACGCGGCCGAAGTTCCACACCGCCGAGTCCGCGTTCCAGTCGCAGCCATCGTGAAACTTCACGCCCTTGCGGAGCTTGAAGATCCATCGCTTGTGGTCGGCGGGATCAATCGCCCAGCTTTCGGCGAGCCCGGGGCGGATGTCGGCGGCCTTGGTCGAGCTCGACAGATCCCATTCGGTCAGGCTGTCGTAGAGCGAGAAGCCGACGAAGCGGTATCCCTCGTACCCCTGGTCAGGGGCGCCGGTCCAATCGGGGATGTCGGCTGCACTCATGGCAACGCGCAGCACCGATTCCGCGTGCCCGGGCACCGACGTGCACGCCAGTCCAAGCGCACAGGCAAGTCCGGTCAATGGCCAAGAACGCATCATCGCCGCAAAGCGCATTCCGGATATCTCCGCTGAAGCCGACCGAAGAACGTTCACCCGCAAGGCGCATGGTCATCAAACGGGCCGCTCGCACGCAAACTTAGCAAGCGTGCTTAGCAAGCGTGGTGCCAGCCCGTGCAGCGGCGCCCGGATCGTATGCAATCACCCGGTGGTCGGAGGGACGTGGACAGCTCGCAGGCATCACTCCTCCCGGAGTGCCCAAAGAATGTGCGCGAGATGGAAAATCGCGATCGCGAATACTGCTATACGGGTCCAATCATCCCTGTGCGTGGACCCTGCGGCGCGCAATTTGCATCCCATTTCGCGGAACCAATCGGCTTGGATCCAATGCAGGGTGGCGGTTCGCCTCGGCAGCGTGTCATCGGCGGGCGTCCCGGCCCGCCGGCGGAAGGCTGCGCGCCTTGAAGATCGGACTCATGATCTCCCGCCGGGGGCCCGGAGGGCTTTGGGCCTTCACCTGCGACGCCTGCGCCATGCTGGCGGCCGCCGAGCTGAACGCGGCCGGCGGCGTGCTGGGTCGGCCGGTCGAGCTGGTGGCCGCGGACGCCGGCGGATCGGCGGCGGAGTCGGCCGCGGCCGCGCGCGATCTGATTGGGGTCGAAGCGGTGGACGCGATCGTCGCGCGGCACCCGAGCGATGTCCGCCCGGCCATCATCGCGGGCATCGCCGGTCGCGTTCCCTACGTCTATGCCTCGATGTACGAGGGCGGCGCGCACGACGCCGGCGTCTTGCCGATCGGCGGCACCGACGCGGAGCTCCTCGGGCACGCGATCCCGCTGCTGATGGCGCAACGCCGCGCCTCGCGCTTCTTCCTCCTGGGAAATGACAGGCTGTGGCCTCGCTGCACCGTCGGCTGGGCGAGCCGGATCGTTGCCGGCAACGGCGGCCGCGTGGTCGGCGTCGACCTGCTGGCGCTGGGTCTCGAAGACTACGCGCCGGTCTTCGCGCGGATCGTGCGGTCGCGCCCGGACGTCGTGCTCACCATGTTCCTCGGCGACGAGAGCGTGCGCTTCAACCGCGCCTTCGCGGCCGCAGGTCTGTCAGCACGCCTGCTCCGGCTGGAGATGGGGATCGATGAGACGATCCTGTATGGCGGCGGGGCGGACGCGCACGAAAATCTGTATGTGGCGACGACCTATGTCGCGGGCACGGCGTCCGGCGGAGAGGCATTTGCCGAGCGCTACCGCGAGGGTTTCGGCGCCGGGGTGCCCCCGGCCACGGTGTTCGGGCGCTCCTGCTATGACGGTGTGCATCTTCTCGCGCGGCTTGCGGGTGCCGGCCGGCGCCCTGACGCGGCGGCGCTGCGCCGTCGCTTCGCGCGGCTCTCCGCGCGCCACGCCTCCGGCTTGGTGCCGCGCTCAGTGCTCACCGGCGCCGGCCAGGCCCTGCTCGCCGAGGCACGCGGGCTGGAGCTGAAGGTGGTCGCGGCGCATTGAACTCCGTGTCATCGTCACGGTGCGCTCGCGAATTGCCTGCATCGCGATCAATTTCGGTTGGCAGCTAACGCCGTTTGGGGTATCGCCGCGCGGGCGAATGAAGCGCCCGGGGAGCAAGCGGCAGGCAATAATGAAACTCCAAGATCACTTGGGCTACATGATCGCGAGCGTCAACAAGCAGCTTGAGGACGAGCTTCAGGAACGTCTTCGTGCGGAGGGAATGCCGCTGGATCGCTGGCGCGTGCTGGAGGTGCTGGCGGAAGACGACCACCTGGCGATGGGCGAACTCGCAACGCGCGCGCTGATCGAACCCACGACGCTGACGAAGATCATCGACCGCATGGTCGCCGACGGGCTGGTGTTGCGCCTGCTCGACGCGCTCGACCGGCGCCGCGTGCTGGTGGCCCTCGCCCCGGCCGGCAAGGCGGCGGTGCGCCGCCTCAGCCAGATCAGCACCTCGCAGGAGGCGCGGATCAAGAAGCGGATGCCGAAGGCGAAGCTCGACCAGTTGCGGACGCTGCTGCGCGGCCTCGCGGACCAATGATGCGGCCGGCGGGACGGCGCGCCGTCCCGCCTCGCGCGCCCCGCGCAGCGCGTCACGCCACGATGGTTTTGCTCACCGATGCGCCGATCGTGTATTTCGGGTCGACCATGTTGGCGAGCCGGACCCGCCCGCATTGCGTGAGCAGGAGATAGGCGTCGAGTTCGTCGAAGCCGAAATCGCTGGCCATCCAGCGGACGAGTTCGCGGTAGGCGATGCGCGCGGCGTCCTCCATCGGACGGGCCGAGCCGATGGTCATGAAGAAGTTCGCGGTCTCCAGCCGTGGCCAGTGGATGGTCCAGCCTTTCAGCAGATCCACCTGCACGGTCGTGACCGTGGGATGCTCGATCGCCACGCCGCACAGCTCGCCGTCGCCCTGCGTCGCGTGACAGTCGCCGAGATAGAGCAGCGCACCCGCGGCGTTGACCGGCAGATAGATCACGGCATCGACGCCCACATCCGGCAGATCCATGTTGCCGCCGTGGTAGTCCGGTTGCAGCGAGGTGATCGCCTCGATCTCCGGCGAGGTGCCGATGGTGCCGATGAACGGCTGATAGGGCAGCGTGATCCGGTCGCTCCAGCGGATCCCGCCTTCCGGCGTCACTTCAACCTTGCGCACGCGCTCCGGCAGCGCCGCATTGAGCATCGCGGTGACGCCGGTGCCGACCAGGCCGCCAAATTCCGGAATAAGGCAGGTGGTTCCGGCCGGCTGCGGCCCACGCGGGACGATCGACTTGATGTACACCGCGAGGCAGTCGCCCTTTTCCGCACCGTTGACATAGATCGGCCCGTTCTGCGGGTTGAGATAGGGAAAGTTCAGCTTCTCGCTGGGTCGATCGCTCTCTGACTTGATCTTGCCTTCGAAGGCATCGTGGGTTTCGACGGCGATCACCGCGCCGGGATCGACGCGCAGAACCGGCTTGGCGTAGGGGCCATAGACGTAGTGATAGGCACCCTGATCAGCCTCGGTGATCTGGTATGTTTTGCCGGCGACGCCCTTTGCGACTCCCTTGCGCGCCATGATCGAGGTTTCCAGCCAGGACATCGGAACCTTCTCCCTTCTGACCATCAGAGTATGTCCGCGAAGACCGCTTCGCGGATACGGGGCGGATGCCATCTTCGAGCAAGCCCGGGGCCGCCGCCGTGCGAGCGGACCGCGCGCCGGCGATCTGGCCACACTGCGCCCGGTCAGCGTGGCGGTGCGAAACTGCTGCGCACGGCGCTCAGTGCTTGATCGCGACTGCCCAAAACGGGGGCAGAGCCTCGCGCGGCCACGCGGCGTGTGGCGGGATCGGCTGGCATCGACTACGATCTTCGCAAAACCATCCCTTGCGCAATGACGCGGGGCTATTCCGGGAGGAATGCACGATGCGAACGCTCAACGTCGCCATGATCGGCACGGGCTTCATGGGCAAGGCGCATGCCCTCGCCTATGCCGGGCTGCCCGCCTTCTACTGGCCGCCGCCGGCGATGCCGGTGCGCAAGATCGTGGTCGATCGCACCGAGGCGCTCGCCGCCACCGGCCGCGACCGCTTCGGGTTCGAGCAGTTCTCCACCGACTGGGCCGCCGTCGTGCAGGACCCGCAGATCGACATCGTCGATATCTGCACGCCCAACGACAGCCACGCGGAAATCGCGATCGCAGCGGCGGCCGCCGGCAAGCACATCATGTGCGAGAAACCGCTGGCGCGCAGCGCGCCGGAGGCGAAGCGCATGCTCGATGCGGTTGCGGGCAAGAACCTCACGCACATGGTGGCCTTCAACTACCGCCATACGCCCGCGGTGGTGTTCGCGCGCAAGCTGATCGAAGAGGGACGCATCGGCACGCTGCTCAACTTCCACGGCCACTACCTGTCCGACTGGCCGGCCGATCCGGCGACGCCGCTCTCCTGGCGGTTTCAGAAGAGCGTAGCGGGCAGCGGCACCATTGGCGACATCGGCAGCCATGTCCTCGACATGGCGCGCTATCTCGTGGGCGAGATCGAGGCGGTGAACGCCATCGTGCAGACCTACATCGCCGAGCGGCCGGAACAGACGGGGGAGTTCGACAAGCTCGGCAGCGCCGAGCGGCGGCCCGAGGGTCCCAGGCGCCCGGTCGATGTCGATGACGAGGCGACGTTCCTGCTGCGCTTCGCCGGCGGCGCCGTCGGTTCCATCGACGCCAGCCGCAACGCTTATGGGCGCGGCAACTACCTGGGGTTCGAGCTGCACGGCACCACCGGCAGCATCATCTTCAACTTCGAGCGCATGAACGAGCTGAAGGTCTTCTTCGCCGACGATCCGCCGGAGCTGCGCGGCTTCCGCACCATCATGACCGGCCCGCCGCACCCGCATGGCGAGGCGCTGTGGCCGGTGGCGGGACTCGGCGTCGGCTATCTCGACGTGAAGATCGTCGAATGCCATGGCCTGATCAGCGCGATCGCCGAAGGCCGGCAGGCATCCCCCAACTTCGCCGACGGCTACCGCATCGCGCTCATCTGCGACGCGATCCTCGCATCCGGCCAGCGGCGCGGCTGGGTGGAGGTCGGCGCATAGCCCTGGCCAGCCTGCATCACACGGCGTCGAGCACGGCATCGCACACCTGTGCGATGTCGGCCTCGGACAGATCGGGATGGATCGGCAGCGCCAGGATACGCTGCGACAGATCCTCGGCGACCGGCAGCGCGCTGCCGTCATGCGCGGCGCGATAGGCCGGCTGCCGATGCAGCGGGCGTGGGTAGTAGATGGCGCTCGCTACCCCGGCCGCATGCAGCCCCTCCTGCATCCGCGCGCGGGCGGCGCCGTCGGCGAGCAGGATCGCGTAGATCGCCCAGGCGCTGCGGCTGTCGGGCACGCGCGCCGGAATCTGCACCGCGTTGCCCAGCCGTGCGTCATAGGCCGCCGCGACCCGCTCGCGCGCGGCCAGCTCTTCCTCGAATACATCGAGCTTGGCCAGCAGCACCGCCGCCTGCAGCGTGTCGAGCCGGCCGTTGATGCCGGTGCGCAGCACTTCGTAGCGCGTCGTGCCTTCGCCATGCGTGCGCAGGCTGCGATAGAGCGCCGCACGTTCGGCATTCTCGGTCAGCAGCGCGCCACCGTCGCCGTACGCGCCCAGCGGCTTCGACGGGAAGAAACTCACGGCGGTCGCATCCGCCTCGCGCCCCAGGCGTGCGCCGTGCAGGCTCGCGCCGAAACTCTGCGCGCAATCGTCCAGCACGAATATGTCCTCCTGCCGCGCCAGCGCCGACAACGCCGGCCAATCCGCGGGCTGGCCGAACAGGTCGACGCCGATCAGCGCCCGCGGCCGCAGCCGCCCCGCCGCGCGCACGGCCGCGATGCGCTCCGCGAGGTGGGCCGGGTCGATCTGAAAGGTCCGCGCGTCGACATCGACGAAGACCGGCGTCGCCCCCAGCAGCAGCGGCACCTCCGCAGTCGCGGTGTAGGTGAAGGCGGGCAGGAACACGGCGTCGCCCGGCCCCACGCCCGCTGCCATCAACGCGATCTGCAGCGCATCGGTGCCGGAGGAGACGCCCACGCAATGCGCGGCACCGCAGAAGCCGCAGAGCCGCGCTTCGAGTTCCGCGACCTCCGGGCCGAGGATGAACTGCCCGTGCGCGAGCACGGCGTCGAGGCGGCGGCGCAGTTCCGGCGCGATCCGCGCCTGCTGCGCCTTCAGGTCGATCAGCGGGACGGTGCTGCTCATGCCCGCGCCGCCGCGCCGGCACCCTCGGGCGCGTGGGCGAATTCAGGGATCATCCGCCCGGTCAGCGCGAGCGCGAGCTTGATCTGCCCGGCACGGCATGCGGTGGCGATCTCGTCGATCGTCCGGCCGACGATCGCAGGGTCGGCGGTGCGCGGGGTCGCCATCAGCAGGCCGGGAATGCCGATCGCGACCGCCGGCTCGCGGCCGTGGAACAGCTCCTCGAACAGTTTCTCGCCTGGCCGCAGGCCGGTGAAGCGGATGGGCACGTCAACGTCCGGGCGCAGCCCGGCCAGGCGGACCATCTGCCGCGCAACATCCACGATCTTCACCGGCTCACCCATGTCGAGAACAAAGATCCCTCCGTCGCGCAGCGCCGCATCCACGGCATCGCCGCTGCCGGCGACACTCGCCTGCAGCACGAGGCCCACCGCCTCGTGCACCGTCATGAAATAGCGCCGCATGTCCGGGTGCGTGACCGTCAGCGGCCCGCCGCGGGCGAGCTGGCGCTGGAACAGCGGCACCACGGAGCCGGTGCTGCCGAGCACATTGCCGAAGCGGACCGTGATGCAGCGCATGCCCGTCCCGGCACGCCGCGCCGCCATGTCGAGGCCCTGGCAGTACATCTCGGCGAGCCGCTTGCTCGCCCCCATCACGCTGGTCGGGTTCACCGCCTTGTCGGTGGAGATCAGCACCATCGCCCGCGCGCCCGCCGCCCGCGCCGCCTCGGCGACCAGGCGGGTGCCGCCGGCATTGGTCAGCAACCCCTCGGCCGGGTTGGCCTCCACGATGGGCACGTGCTTCAGCGCCGCGGCGTGGAAGACCAGCTCGGGCCGCAGCTCCTCCATCAGCGCCTGCACCCGCGCGCCGTCGCGCACATCGGCGACCACCGCGCGCCGCGGCACGTCCGGGTGCCCCTCCGCGAGTTCGAGGTCGATCTGCCACAGCGCAAACTCGCCGTTGTCGAGCAGCGCCAGCGACGCCGGCCCCAGCGAGGCGACCTGGCGGGCCAGCTCGGCGCCGATCGTGCCGCCGGCGCCGGTCACCAGCACGCGCCGGCCCTGGATCAGCCGGGCCATGCCGTCGCGGTCCAGCGGCACCTGCGGGCGGTTGAGCAGGTCCTCGATCGCGACCGGCCGCAGCGTCACGCGCTCCCCCGTCCCCGCCGCCGGATCGAGCGCGGTCGCCCGCGGCGCCTGCGCCACGCGCAGCCCGTGGCGCTCGGCGAGCTCGATCAGGCGGGCCAGCAGCGGCCCCGGCAGGTCCGGCTCGGTGATCACCAGCGTCGCCGGCAGCGCGCGCTCGGCGCGCAGGGCACCGAGCACCGACTCAGCGTCGTCCAGGCTGCCCAGGATCGGCCAGCCGTGGATGCGCCGCCCGGTCTGGGCGCGGCCGAGCGAGAGCAGGCCCACCGGCCGATACGGCGCCTCCCGCGCGCCGGCCAGCGCGCGCAGCAGCAGGTCCGCCCCCTCACCCGCGCCGACCAGAAGCACGGGCTGCGCCCCGTCGGCCACGCCGCTCGCGCCCTCGTGGAACAGGCGGTAGGCGACGCGCGGGGTAGCGAGCAGCACCATCAGCACCAGCGCATGCGCCACGGGAAAGCTCGGCCCCGGCGGCGGGGTGCGCAGCATCTGCATGCCGA
The DNA here is from genome assembly GCA_017307335.1 of Alphaproteobacteria bacterium. GTDB lineage: Bacteria > Pseudomonadota > Alphaproteobacteria > Acetobacterales > Acetobacteraceae > JAFKFJ01. The sequence goes on from JAFKFJ010000269.1 coordinate 15,593, forward strand.
GCGCGGTCAGCGCCGCGGCGGCGAGGCTCGCCGCCCCCACCCCCAGCAGGTCGGACGGGCCGGAGAAGCGCCAGTATTG
>JAFKFJ010000021.1 GCA_017307335.1 Alphaproteobacteria bacterium
CCGACGCTGAGCCGGGTGCTGCTGCTACTCGACGCGCGGGTGGAGGTGAAGTCGGCCGACGTGGCGGTGATGGAGCTGCTCGACCGCGCGGCGGTGACGTTCCAGCTCGTGCTGACCAAGGCCGCCGGCGTGCCGCCCCCGGCGCTGGCGGCGCGCGCGGCCGAGATGGCCGCACTCGCCCGGCGCCATCCGGCGGCCCATCCCGCGATCGCGACGACGAGCAGCGAGACCGGCGCCGGGATTGCCGAGCTGCGCGCAACGCTGGCCGAGCTCGCCGCGCCTTGACCGCCCGGCGCCGCCCAAGCACAAGGCGGCCCTCGCAGGGAGGGCCCGCATGACCGACGCAGCAGCGACCCGGCGCGACGGCGAGACCGCCGAGCAGCAGGCGCACATTCTCGCCCAGGCGCTGCCGTTCCTGCGCCGCTACGCGGGCGCGACGGTGGTCGTGAAATACGGCGGCCACGCGATGGGCGACTCCCGCCTCGCCCAGACCTTCGGGGCCGACATCGCCCTGCTCAAGCAGGTGGGCGTGAACCCCGTGGTGGTGCACGGCGGCGGGCCGCAGATCAACGACATGCTGAAGCGGCTCGCGATCACCTCCACCTTCGTCGACGGGCTGCGCGTGACCGACGCGGCGATGGTCGAGGTGGTGGAGATGGTCCTGGCCGGCACCGTGAACAAACAGGTGGCCGGCCTCATCAATGGCGCGGGCGCGCTGGCGGTGGGGATCTGCGGCAAGGACGGCGGCCTGATCCGCGCCCGGCGCCTGCAACGCACCGTGCGCGACCCGGACAGCAACATCGAGCGGGCGCTCGACCTCGGCTTCGTGGGCGAGCCCGAGCAGGTGGATGTGCGGGTGATCCATGCGCTGACCGGCGCCGGCCTGATCCCGGTGATCGCGCCGGTGGGCGTGGGGGCGGACGGGGCGACCTACAACATCAACGCCGACACCGTCGCGGGCGCGGTGGCGGGCGCCCTGCAGGCGACGCGGCTCCTGATGCTGACCGACGTGCCCGGCGTGCTCGGCCCCGACGGCGCGCTGATCCCGGAGATGACGGTGGCCACGGCCCAGGCGGCGATCGCCGGCGGCGTGATCACCGGCGGCATGATCCCGAAGGTGGAAAACTGCATCGACGCGGTGCAGCGGGGCGTGAAGGGCGCCGTGATCCTCGACGGAAGGCAGCCGCATGCCTGCCTGCTGGAACTGTTCATCGAGGGTGGGCTGGGCACGCTGATCCGGGGGTAGGCGGACGAGAAAAAGGCCCGACGGGGAAGCCGCCGGGCCTCATCACGCGCAGCAGGAGCGCTCTCGCGCTAGGCCACCGCCGGCAGGTCCTCGACCAGATGGATCTGCTTGCGCAGCAGCTCGCGATACGGGCCGGGCCGGTGCGCGAGTTCCCGCGGCGCGCCGTCGTCGACCACCTGCCCGCCGTTCATCACGACGATGCGGTCGAAGTTGCGCAGCGTGGAGAGGCGGTGGGCGATCGCGATCACGGTGCGCCCGCGCATCAGGTTGTCGAGCGCGCTCTGGATCGCCTGCTCGCTTTCGGAGTCCAGCGCGCTGGTGGCCTCGTCGAGCAGCAGGATCGGCGCGTCGCGCAGCAGGGCCCGCGCGATCGCCAGCCGCTGCCGCTGCCCGCCCGAGAGCTTCACGCCGCGATCGCCGACCAGCGTGTTGAACCCGTCCGGCAGCGCCTCGATGAAGTCGAGGCAGCGTGCGGCGGTGGCGGCGGCGATCACTTCCTCCCTGGTGGCGTCGGGCCGGGCGTAGCGGATGTTCTCCAGCACCGTGCGGTGGAACATCGAAATGTCCTGCGGCACCACCGCCACCATCTCGCGCAGCGACTGCTGCGTGACCCGCGTGATGTCCTGCCCGTCGACCAGGATGCGCCCATCCTGCACGTCGTAGAACCGCTGCAGCAGTGCCAGCACCGTGGTCTTGCCGGCGCCGGACGGGCCCACCAGGCCCACGCGCTCGCCGGGACGGATTTCCAGGTCGAGCCCCGTCAGCACCGCCGGGCGGCCGGGGTAGCTGAAGCCCACGCCCTCGAACTCCACCCGGCCACGGCCGGCCATCAGCGGCCGCGCGTCGGGGCGGTCGGGCAGGTCGTGCGGCACCAGCAGCGCGCCGATCGCCTCCTCCAGCCGCGCCACGTGCTGCGTCAGGTCCACCAGCGCCACGGCGAGGTCGCGCGTGCCGTGCAGGATGGTGAAGCCGAGCGAGCAGATCAGCACGAGGTCGCCGGCGGTGGCATGCCCCGCCTGCCACATCGCGACACCCCAGGCGAGCAGCCCGCCGGTGAGCAGCGCGGTCAGCGCGGCATGGATCAGGCGCAGCTTCTCGAGGTAGATCAGGCTGTGCCGCCGCGCCTTCATCTCCACGCCGATATCGGCGGTGATGCGGCGATGCTCGCGGAAGGTCGCGCCGAACGCGCGCACCACCGGCATGTTGGCGATCACGTCCACCAGCTCGCCATCCACGCCCGCGGCGCGCGACGCATAGGCGCGATGCAGCGGGGTGCCGCGGCGGGCGAGCGTGTAGATCAGCGCCGCCAGCGCCGCGCTGACCCCGACCAGGGCCACGGCCATCAGTGGGTTGACGAGCGAGATGAGCACGATCGCCACCATCACCGCGAGTGCGGGCGGAATGACGTTCCAGGTGGTCGTGCTCTCGGTCTGGAAGATCGCGTTGCTGGTGGCGGTGATGCGCCCGGCCAGCGCGCCCGGCAGCCGCTCGGCGAAGTAGCTCGGCGAATGCCCGGCGAGATGCAGGAAAAGGTCGCTGCGCACGTCGCCGGTGACGGCGACGAAGGCGCGCGCCGCGGCCCAGCCGCCGACGCGCCACGTCATGGTGGCGGCGGCGATCAGCCCGCAGAGAATGGCGAACGCGCCCCACACCGCCGCGCCGCCGCCGGCCGGGCCGTGCG